>CALAJK010000127.1 GCA_937922795.1 uncultured Anaerolineae bacterium | reverse complement strand
GTGGACATCATCGCCATTGCTGTTTTGGGGGTGCTGGGGGGTGCGAATACATGGGTGGACATTGAACGTTACGGGAAGTCGAAGCGGGAGGGGTTAGGGACCTTCCTCGACTTGAGCAATGGCATTGCCTCGCATGACACGTTTAGGCGGGTCTTGCGCTGGCTGGATAGTGAGGCGTTGCAAGCGCACTTTGTCGCGTGGACGCAGCAGGTGTGCACGATCACACGCGGTCAAGTGGTGGCAGCGGATGGGAAGAAACTGCGGCGTTCCCAAGAGGAGCCCATGAGCGGGACGGAATTTGGATGATGAGTGCCTAGGCCAGTGAGGACCGGCTGGTGTTGGGACAGCGCAAAGTCGCTGACGAATCGAATGAAATCACGGCGATCCCCCAGTTGTTGTCGGGACTGGAGTGGGAAGGCTGTTTGGTGACGATGGATGCGCTGAACACGCAAACCGCCACGGCCGCCGCCGTCCTCCAGCGTAAGGCGGACTATTTGCTCCCCGTGAAGGCGAATCAAGGCACGTTGGTACGGGGACTTACAGGACGTATTCGACGGGTTTGAGGCGGAGAACTATCAACAGGTGGTCTACGACACCGCCAAGCAGGTGAGCGAAAGGCATCACTGTCGTGAGCTGAGGCAGTGTTGGGTCGTGTCACAGCCGGAGTATCGGGCTTATCTTGGTCGGGCAGCCGACTGGCCGCAGCTCGCCTCCCTCGTTAAACTCATGACGGTTCGTGTCGTCGACGGCAAGACCAGCGTCGAAATGCGCTACTTCATCAGTAGTTGGGCCGCCAGCGCGCGTGACTGCTTGCAGGCCATTCGTGAGCATTGGCAAATTGAGAATGGCTTGCATTGGGTGCTGGGTATCGCTTTCCGAGAAGATGAGCCCCGTGTTCGTAAGGATCATGCCTCGCAGAACCTGGCTACCCTACGCCATATCGCACTTAATCTGCTCAGGCAAGACCGTTCGATCAAGGTTGGCATGGCTGCCAAGCGCAAAATGGCGGGCTGGGATAATGATTATCTCCTCAAGGTGCTGTGCTCTTGAAGAATATGCGTTTACCCTATGAACTGGCAGGGGACTGCGCTCGAACCGCTCATTTTGGTTTGCAGGATCGTATTGAAAGTTGACGAACCTGTTTTCAACCGATACACTACTCAGTGGGGGCGCAAGCCCTCGCTTGTTTGAAAGCTGACGAACGCAGCCGATGCATACCCTAGCTTCACTTCTGCGACGGTTTCCCTGGACGGTCGCGCTTGCCCGAATGATGTGGCGATTGAGCCAGCCCAAGTTCACGGCTGGCGCGGTAGGTGTCATTTTCGACGATGAAGGGCGTGTGCTGCTGGTCGAGCATGTGTTCCATCCCTATTCACCTTGGGGGCTGCCAGGGGGATGGGTTGACTGGCGTGAGGATCCACGGGATACCGTGAAGCGAGAGCTGCGGGAAGAACTGGGGGCGGTTGTCCAGGTTGGGCCAGTGCTGGCCGTTGAACTGGGTTTTGGCAATCATCTGGACTTGGCTTATCTGTGCTCCCTGCACAGCGACGTTCAGCGGATGAGCCGAGAGCTTCTCGGATATGCCTGGCGTCATGTTGATGATCTGCCCACTCTGCAATCCTTTCACCTGCATGCCATTACGCGGGCGCTTGATGTGACCCGTGGGAAGTTTCAGTAGACAGCAATTATGAGTGTGACCGGTCTTGGAACGAGACGCCGCCGCCAATCGCTGCCGATTCTACAGTTCATCTCGGTAGCCATGATTTTGATGGCGGTGGGGTTATTTATATTGGAACTGGTGGGTTTTAGCCAGACCCAGGAGCGCTTGCCCAGCGATGTGTCGGTAGCGGGCGTCAGCGTGGGTGGACTCCTGCCTCAGGAGGCAGTCGCCCGTTGGGAGCAGGCGTACAGCCAGCCGGTAGTCCTGTACTACGAACAGAACCCCATCCTTCTCGATCCGACCCAGGTTGGATTTCGATTGAACAGCGACAGTATGTTGGCGCGGGCACGGGCGGCTGGCGATGTCGAAGCTGGTTTCTGGACGCGCTTTTTCAACTATCTGCTGGGACGGCAGTCGCAGAGCATGGTTGACGTGCCGCTGTCCGCCGATTATCAGCGCGGCCTGCTGGCAGAGTTTTTGCGCGATATCAGCGCCCGGTATGATCGTCCGGCCAGTAAGCCTGAGTACGATGTGCAGACGCTGACTATTCGTCAGGGCAGTGGGGGCTATCGCTTAGATGTGGAAGCTGCCCTGACATTGGTAGACAGCGCCTTACGCAGCCCCACTCAACGCGTGGTCAATCTGCCGCTGCAGCGGCAAACGTCCACGGCTGGGAACATTGATACGCTGCGTGATTTAATCATCGCCTATTTGAATGAGCAGGGCTTCATCTATGATGGGCAAACGACGCTGGCGTCGGTGTTCATCATGGATCTCCAGACGGGGGAAGAGGTCAACATCCTGGGGGATGTGGCCTTTTCGGCGGCCAGCACCATGAAGGTGCCGATCCTCATCGACTATTTCCGACACTTATGGTTTAGTGTGCCGGCGGATGAAGCCTGGCTCATGGCCAATTCCCTGTTGTGCAGCAACAACTCCTCGTCCAATTTGTTGATGCAGATCATTGGCCAGCGCGTGACAGGCAATGCAGACATTTTTGCGGGCATTGAGAATGTCACACAGACGGCCCAGTACGTTGGGGCGCGCAATACCTACATCACTGCCCCGTTTGTGTTGGGGATTGAGGGGCAGCAGCTTGGATCGATTCCGGCGCCGAAGACGACACCCAATTCGACCTATCGGACGGCAGCCGACCCCTATAACCAGACGACAGCAGAGGATATGGGCACGCTGTTCGCCATGCTGTATGACTGTGCGAATTATGGTTCAGGATTGATGGCGGCGTTTCCTGAAGGTGAATACACCCAGACGGAATGCCGGCAAATGCTGGAGCTCATGAGCGCCAATGATCTGGAGCGGCTGCTGCAAGGGGGCATTCCGCCCGATGTGAGAATCTCACACAAAAATGGGTGGGTAAATGATATGACCGGCGACGCCGGCATCGTTTACCCTCCTAACGGCCGTCATTATGTGATCTCGGTGTTTCTGTGGGAACAGACGGAGTTCCAGGACTACACCCGTTTGTGGCCGCTGATAGAAGGCATTTCACGGGCGGCCTGGAACTATTTCAGCCCGGAGACGCCGCTGGTTGCGCCCAGAACCGATCTGCCGCCTACCGCCCAGGAATGCGTCAACTTTCTGCCGCCGCAGGATCAACTAGACCTGAACAATATCAACGCCTGGCGCGGCGGCTAGCGCCAGCTTCAATTGGGGATATCGCGAAAGAATTTGACCAGCGTCAAGTGATTGCGGTTATCGTGATATTGGTACGTCGCTTCGTCCATTAGCTGTTTGATGAAATGTATTCCCCAGCCGCCGCTGCTCCGTTGTTCGAGCGGCGCGCGCGGGTCTGGTTCAGCCTGGGTGAGCGGATTGAACGGCGGCGCATCGTCAACCAAAGTGATGATAAAACGCCGGGAGTCAGAGTGGCAAAATATGTCAATGCTCTGCTGGCCGCCGCGGAGACGGAACCCGTGCTCAACGATGTTGGTGCAGGCTTCGTCAACGGCGAGTTCACAGTGATAGACGGCGTGATCATCCAGCCCAGCCTTGCGGGCTTCTTGAACGACGAACTCACAGGCCAACGCTACTTGCTCAAGAAGCCCGGCAATGCGCAGGTGGCTCACCCCGGAGTTCATGCGCGTCCCGTTTCACCAGAAGCGCCGCCGAGAACCCGTCGCATTAGTAGCTGCCGACGGCCTCGATAGGGTTAGGGAAGATCTGGAAGATGGTATCCAACCCCGCCATCTCCAGCACTTCTTGTACACGAGGAGAGGGCTGTGACAGACGTACATCACCGGTGCCGCGCACCTTTTTCAGTGCCGACACGATCTCACGCAGGCCGGCGCTGCTCATATATTCGACATTCGCTAGGTCGAGGACGATTTGGGTGTGACCACTATCAATTTCAGCGGACAGCGCCTCGCCAAGTTGATGCGCATTCATGCTGTCAATGCGCCCACTGACCTCGACTAACGTAACCTGATCGTGAGCTGAGATATTGATATTCATTGACTGTTCTCTTCGGTCATTCAGGCGGCGCACATCTCAATCGGGTTTGAGTATACCAGCACGGTGCGCGAATTGCATTAGGCGTTTGGTTGGATGAGGCGGACATTCAAGAGCCGGGCTGATCGCGTTATAATCGCCCCTTAGCTGTCTGTTTGGTGAAAGACGGTGAATTTATGGATGTTGGGATTCTGGTGCTGCTCACCTTGAGCTTCGGCGTTGTTCTGCTGATGATTCAGCGGTCTGAGGCTAAGCGTCGTAAGACGGTGTTCATTCTGCTGGTGCCGGTGTTTCTGGTGATCGTCTGGTATGCTAACAGCCGGGCTTATTCGGCTGAGGCGCTCGTAGGCTTTGGGCTGGCGCTGGCGCTCAATCTGCTGTTCTGGGTGTTCATCGGCCGGTATAACCCGGTTGGGAGCAGCGACAGCATTCGAGTGATGGGATTGGATGATTGAGCGGGGCAGTCCTGCGATCTGGCAGTTGACTGCCCCTGGTCGTCTTTAACCCTTCAACCGATGATGTTCAGTGGAATGACGTCGGCTGACTGGAGCATGACCACGCTGATCCGAGCGGCGGTCGTCTGGGCGAGCTGCTGAAAGGCGCGGCCTGCGGGCGAGTCAGGCGCAGCGACCACAATCGGCCGGCCTAGATCGCCGCCCTTGCGCACCTCGGCTTCTAGGGGGATGCGCCCCAAGAAGGGCACGCCGCGCTCCTGCGCCAGACGTTCGCCGCCGCCTTCACCGAAAAATTCGCCCGCCATGTTTTCGACGATGCCCAACACAGGCACATTGAGCGTCTCGAACATAGCGACGCTGCGCAGCGCGTCCGAGACGGCCACATCCTGGGGCTGGGTGACGATGATGACGCCGGTCAGCGGGAACGACTGGGCGAGAGACAGCGGCGCGTCACCGGTCCCGGGCGGTAGATCCACGATCATATAGTCGAGATCGCCCCAGTTAACATCCGTGAATAGCTGGCGAATGGCGCTGTGCAGCATCGGGCCGCGCAGGATCATGGGCTTGTCAGGGCTGGTCAAGAAGCCCGTGCTCATGATTTTGACCCCGTAGGCCTCCAGCGGCATCATCTTGCCATCCACCACCTTGGGATGACCATGCGCCAAACCCATCATCGTGGGCAGGTTGGGGTTCAGAATGTCGCCGTCGATCAGGCCGACACGGGCGCTGGCTTCCGCCAAAGCTACGGCCAGGTTTGTGGCCACCGTACTTTTGCCGACGCCGCCTTTGCCGCTGGCCACGGCGATGATGGAGCGCATTGGGACGTCTAGACGCCCGATCATGCGGCGATCGGTTGGCACCTGGGCGTCCCAGTGAATGTCCAGATGCGTGATGCCGGGCACCTTGCCGATGATAGCCTGGTGACAGCGCTCCTGAAAGACGTTCTTCAAGGGGCAGGCCGGCGTCGTCAAGACGATGGTAAAACGCGCTGTTGTGCCTTCGATCGAGAGATCGCGCACCATGTTCAGAGAGACGATGTCGCGGTGAAGCTCTGGCTCGATCACCGTGCTGAGGGCGGCCATCACCTGCTCGCGCAGTTCGCTCATGGTTTCTACTCTGCCTCCATACTCACCGACAGACCGTTAAGAACTGTACCGCTGTCGCTATGTTTAAACCTTCACCCAGACCGATTAGATTTGTGGGCTGCGCGCTGCCGGCGGCAGGCGTCGCTGCAATACTTGACGCTGTCCCAGTTCCGTGACCATTTTTTGCGCCAGCTAAACGGGCGGTGACAGGTCGGGCAGATCTTCGTTGGGAGATCAGCTTTTTTGACGCCGCGCATTTCAGAGAAGCTCTTTTCGCAGAGACGGAACAGACCAGATCATCGTTTCTACATGAGAGTGTATCAGGGGCGAGTGTCGCTCGCCCCCGATGCGCATCCGATCTCAATCTCACTTGGCTTTGCGCTCGCGGATTTTGGCGAGCATAGCCTGCTTGTCGAACTTGGGTTTGCCGCCTGGGGCCAGCGTCTCAGCAGGTTTCGACTCTGCCGCAGGGGCGGCGCTGGCAGCAGGCGGCGCGGCGGCGGCTGGGGCTTCGCCGCCCTCGGCGGCGCGTTTGCCGGCCAGCGCTTCCTCACGCTTACGCAGCCGTTCAGCCTTGGCCGGGTCAGCGTCGGCTGCTGCTTCGGCAGCTGGAGGCTCAGGGACTGTGGCAGTCAACGCAGCAGGTTTGGCGAACATGTTTTCGGCGGTCGGCTGGACCGGTTCCTTTCCCGCCTTCTTCATCACCTTGATGATATCAGGGTGTTCCCAACCGCCGCGTTCGATAGCTTCTTCTAGCGCTGTGGTGGGGGCGATCTGTTTCCAATAGCTCAGCGGTTTCGACAGCCGCTGCTTGTCGTGGATGTGATGCCGGGTTCGGTCATAACTGGCGAGTTCATAGTCATGATCCATCTTGATGGCATCAAAGGGGCAGAACTCGGCGCAGTAGCCGCAGTTCATGCAGATGTCAATGTCGATATAGAACGCTTCGGGCTCAGGGATCGGGCGTCCAGTCGCCGGATCAGAGCCGCGAACGATCCAAATACACTGCGGCGGGCACACTTTGGCGCAGATGCCGCAGCTTGTGCACCAATCATGGTTGGGGCGTTCGGGATGATCAGGATCTTCCACGACCAGAAAGGGTATGAAGCGGAAGCGCTCTGGCACCGCCAGCTTTTCATCCGGGTACTGAACGGTAAACGCGCCTTGAGCCTTCAAGCCCTGGCGGATTTCGAAGTTGTCCTGGCGCAGATACTTGCGACCAGCGTAGCGGATATCGTCCAGGTAGGTGTTGACGAAATGACGGAAAGTGACCCAAAGGCCTTTTGCGATGCCTTTTCCGTACATACAGGCTCCTTGTCAAACGAGGACACGGCCCCGCGTCCTCGATCCAACGCTAACGATCGGTCTCGCCCAGGACGATGTCAATACTCCCTAAGATGGCTACGACGTCGGCCACCTTGTGACCGATACACATCTGGCCGAGGGCGGTCAGGTTGATGAAGCTGGGGGCGCGCACGTGATAGCGCCAGGGATTCTGAGGCCCCTTCTCGTCGCCCGCCGAGACGATGTAAAAACCCAGCTCGCCCTTCGGATTCTCGACCCGGCCGTAGGCCTCGCCCAGCGGCACGCGAGGCGTGTGCTGTTTGGAGCCGGCGAAAATCGGTTCGCCGCGAGTGCGCTCCAGACGCGGCAAGATCTGTTTGAGGATGCGCACGCTCTCGCGCATCTCGTCCAGGCGGATGAGATAGCGATCGTAGATGTCGCCGTGAGTGCGCACTGCGATATCGAAGTCAAGCTCTGGATAGATGCTGTACGGTTCGGCGCGGCGGACATCGTAAGGCACGCCGCTGGCGCGCAGCAAGGGGCCGGCAGCGCTGTAAGCGATGGCCATCTCGGGCGGCAGGTAGCCCACGCCAATCGAGCGCGACTTGACGATTTCGCTCTCCGTGAGGAACTCGTCCAGCTCGTCAATCGAACGCGGGATGCGCTCATTGATGAGCTCGGTGAGATACTCCATAGTATTGAAGTCGCGCACCCGGTCATTCACCAGGTTAGCGACGCTGCGGATGCGCTCAGGGATATCCTTGAAGACGCCGCCGAAGCGCATATAGTTGCACATCATGCGGCTGCCCGCCGTGGCTTCAAAGAAATCCAGGATCTTCTCGCGCTCAGCAATCGCATACAGGGCGGGGGTGAAGAACGCTCCTAGGTCGTTGAGTAAGAAGCCGATCGCCCAGTAATGGTTGACGATGCGGGTGAGCTCAACCATCAAGACGCGGATGACTTCGGCGCGGTAAGTTGGCGGCTGGTAGCGGGCGCCTTTGGCGAGCAGTTGTTCTACCGCCAGCGCGTAGCCGAGGTTGTTGCTCATGCTGGAGATATAATCTAGCCGGTCGGTGAAGGGCATATTGTGCAGGAAGGTGTTGCGCTCGCCGATCTTCTCATGATTGCGATGCAAGTAGCCCATGACCGGTTCCAGCGATTCGATGGTCTCGCCGTTGAGCGTGATGATCATACGGAAGACGCCGTGCGTGCTGGGGTGGTGGGGACCCATATTCACGACGAGGCGATCAGTCTTGAGCGAAGCATCCCCTTCCAGCTCCTGGATGCTGACGCCCAAACCAAGATCGCTGTAGAGAGCTTCCTCTGAGCGATCAGACAGCTTGCTGAGGTCAATGTCAGCGGGATAGCGCACATTCTTGCCGTAGACATTCAGCTCTTCAGCGCGGCGGACATGACCGGCAGGCCAGCGGCTGTCGAAAGGCTTATGATCCTGCTCGTAGTAGGCTTCGTGCCAGTCTTTGCGCATGGGGTGGCCATGAAACCCCTCCCACAGCAAAATGCGTTTGAGATTGGGGTGGCCAGGGAACCGGATGCCGTATAAGTCCCAGGCTTCGCGTTCCTGAAAATCGGCGCCCGGCCAAATTTCAACTAGAGACGGGATCTCTGGGTTGTCGCGCGGGGTTTGCGCCTTGAAGACCAGCGCCGGGCCGCCCGCTGTGCGGTAGGCGTGGTAGACCATTTCCATCTCGTCTGCGATGCCGTAGTAATCTACGGCTGTGGCGCTGGAAAGATAATCGAAGCCTAGATCGTCGCGGATGAATTTGGCGATTTCAACCAGGCGCTTACGGTCCACCACGACGCCGCTGTAGCCCTGGCGGGTGTCTTCTTTGACCGCATCGGGGTAGTGTTGTTTGAGCGCAGTGATGGCGGCGGGGATATCGGTCGCTTCAACAATCGGGTAATCAGTCATGATCGCTTATCCTTAGCTGCCTTGACGCGCCTTCTTGCGAGCGAGCGCTTCTTCACGTTTACGCATCCGTTCAGCCTTAGCCTCGTCTTCGCTGCCTTCGCTGGCGGCTTTGGTTTTGGCTTCGACCTGCGGCGCTTCCTGCTTCTGCACAGGGGCGGGTATTTCACGGATCCCATACGGTTTGCCGGCGGCGGCCAATTCAGCCTGCCGGCGGATCAAGTCCATCTGTCGAGGATCGATGATATCCGGGCCGAGAATGGGAATAGGCGTAGGTTCGGACGGCCCCACTCCATACCAGGGGACATCGTCGAGGTTGGCCAGTGACTGACCATCAATTTTCTTTTGCAGCGCGATCAGACCGAACAGCAAGGCCTGGGGGGTCGGCGGGCAGCCGGGCACATAGACATCAACCGGTAGATACTGGTCAATACCCGATACGACGTTGTAGCCTTCTTTGAAGGGGCCGCCGCCGCTGGCGCAGGCGCCCATGGCCAGAACATATTTGGGCTCCGGCATCTGGTTGTAGAGGCGCACGATCGGCACAACCATCTTTTTGGTGACCGTGCCGGAGACGATCATCAAGTCAGACTGACGCGGACTGGCGCGCATCACTTCCATACCGAAACGCGAGAGGTCGTAGCGCGAGGCTGCCGTGGCGATCATCTCGATCGCACAGCAGGCAAGGCCGAACAGCAGCGGCCACATCGAGGAGCGGCGGCTCCAGTTATAGATTTTGCTCAGGCTGGTGATCGCCACATTGCCTTGCATCTCATCGGGAATGGGAAACTCAGTGCTGTTTAACTCGCGCAGGTCGAGTTGGCTCATAACTCGTTGACCTCCTCATACCACTCTCGCAGGATTTCAGCGAGCATCCCGTCCGTGGCCATTTCGGGATCGTCGCTGAAGTCAGGGAGTGAAACGATATAGTGATATAACTGATCCAGTCCCAGTGTGTCCAAATCCACATCAGGATAGGCCGCTTTAAGGCTGAGAACGATCTCGTAGGTGGCGTCCCAATGTAGACTGCGCATGAGCGTTCCGTAAGGTTCATTTACGGTGTCTATGTTACCTCAGACGCCGCCACATTTCGACAACAAAAGTCTCATGGCGGTCTGTTTTATTACTGATTTCTCAGGATCGCCTCCGTGTCGATCTGGGCGCGCTGGAGGCGGCCACTGAAATCTACGTATACCGCTTTCCATTCGGTGAAGGTGTCAAGCGCGGTCTGTCCCGCCTCGCGCATGCCGTTGCCGGTTCCACGGGTTCCGCCGAAGGGGAACTGGATCTCTGCGCCCGTCGTCCCGTGATTGATGTAGACGATGCCGGTTGTCAGATCGCGAATAGCGGTGAAGGCCGCGTTGACGTTCTGGGTGAAAATACTGCTCGACAAGCCGTA
>CALAJK010000126.1 GCA_937922795.1 uncultured Anaerolineae bacterium | reverse complement strand
GTTCAACCGCACCCAGGCCGATCCTAACCATACCGGCCAGTGGGATGTTCCCCTGCCCGCCCCAGGCGTAGACACCGGCATGGGGCTGGAACGCATCCTGAGCGTGATCAACGGCGTCGAGTCCAACTATGAGACCGACCTCTTCATGCCGATCATCCAGGCCACCCAGTCTCTCACCGGACACACTGACACCCAACGCGATGCACAAATCGTCCCCTACCGTGTGATTGCGGATCATATTCGCGCGGCTGTTTTCCTCATCGCCGATGGTGTGCTGCCGGGCGCAAAAGGCCGCGACTCGGTCTGCCGGCTCGTCATTCGCCGCGCTGCACGCTTTGGCACCAAGTTGGGCTTCAACGCGCCCTTCTTGGCGCAGGTCGCCGATGCTGTCATCAGCATCATGGGCGGCCATTATACCGAGTTAGTTGAGCGCGCCGACGCCATTAAACGCACGATCACGCAGGAAGAAGAACGCTTCCACCGCACGTTGGATCGCGGCCTAAATGAACTCAATGATAAGCTGGATCTGCTGGCGCGTGAGGGCAAACGCGAGCTGCCAGGGCGCGTGGCTTTCTATCTGAAAGCGACGCTCGGCCTGCCGATTCAGGTCATCAAGGATGTGGCCGAGGAGCGCAGTTTCAGTGTTGATATGGCCGGTTTCTTTGAAGAAGAAAATCGCCATGCTGAGGTCAGCGGCGGCGGGCAGGCGATGGGCACTATTGCCACCGCCGACCTCTACAACCAGACGTTATCTCAGCTTCAGGCGGCGGGACTGCTGGGCGAAGAGGGCGTCGCTTACCGTCCTTATGGTCCAACCTGCGTGGACGATCGCATTCTGGCCATGTTTCGCGACGGGCAGCGGGTTGAGAGCGCGATCGCCGGCGACAAGGTAGAAATCGTGCTGGGTCAGACGCCGTTCTATGTAGAGGCCGGCGGCCAAATCAGCGATACCGGCACGATCAGCGGGCAAGGTTGGGTGATTGAGGTCGAGGACATGCGCCGCCCCATCGGCGGCCTGATCGTGCACTATGGGGAAGTCATCGAGGGAACGCCTCGTGAAGGTGACCCGGCGCGCGCTGAAGTGGACGCTGAACGACGCGCCGACATCACGCGCAACCACACTGGCACGCATCTGCTCCACGCTGCGCTTCGGGAGAGGTTGGGCGTCCACGTCCAGCAGCGCGGCTCGCTGGTCGCGCCAGATCGCTTGCGCTTCGACTTTGCCCACGATCAAAAACTCTCTGCCAGTGAACTAGCCGACATCGAAAGCCAGGTCAACGCCATCATTCTGGCGAATTATCCGGTGGTGGCTGAGGAGAAATCATTAGCTCAGGCGCGCGCCGAAGGGGCTATGGCGCTCTTCGGCGAGAAATATGGCGAGCAAGTGCGCACCATCGTCATCGCACGCAATGGCCACCGGTACAGCTACGAGCTGTGCGGCGGCGTGCACGTCAAAGAGACGGCTGAAATTGGCCCATTCTTGATCGTCAGCGAGGGCAGCGTGAGCGCTGGCATTCGCCGCATCGAAGCGCTCACCGGCCGCGGCGCGTTGAGCTACATGCAGCGCAGCCGCGAGACATTGGGGCTGATCGCCCAGCAGCTCGGCGCCACACCGGACAGCGTGGCCCCGCGCATCGAAGCGCTGCAAACTGAACTCGCGACGGCTCGTAAACAAGTCGCGCAGCTTCAGCGTGAGATCGCCCGCGGCAAGTTCGAACAGATGGTCGGACATTTGGAGCATATCAACGGCATTCCCGCCTTGATCGCCCGGCTCGATGGCTTGACGATGGATCATCTGCGTGAGGTTTCCGACTGGTTCCGCGGAAAAGTGAAGAGCGGGGTGCTGGTCATCGGCAGCATTGAGGATGAACGCCCTCAACTGCTGATCGCCGTCACCGACGATTGGGCCCAGCGCGGGTTGCACGCCGGTCGTCTGATCAAGGATGTGGCCGCTGTTGTCGGCGGCGGCGGCGGTGGACGACCAAACTTAGCTCAAGCCGGCGGCAAAGATGCCAGTCGGTTAGCTGAGGCGCTGGATACCGCACGCCGCCTGCTCGCTGAATTTAGTCCGGGCTGATGACCAACCGACCTGAATACATTCAACTGGACCCGAGCGATGACGCCGCTTCTGTGCGCGATCGTTTATCCTTCATACGCGGCCAGCGGGTGCTGCTCATCTGGCCAGAGGAAGGCTCGGCGCTGTCGCGCAAACTCGATCTGGTGCTGATCCAGCGCGAGGCGATGCGGCGCGCCATCCGGTTGGCCATTGTCACCCACGATCCAGACGTCATCAAGCATGCCGCCGAGCTGAACATCAGCACCTTCGAAACCATCGGCGCCAGCGAGCGGGCGCGCTGGAAGCGAGGGCGAGCCAAGGTGTTCACGTCTCGGTTTCAGCGCCCTGAAGAAGCGCCGGAGCCAGAAGCACTGATGGATGTCGCCAGCCGCGTCCGCGGCGAACGGCGCGCGCGCCAGGGGCGATGGCGCATCCTATCGCGCGTGCTCATCGGGCTATTCATCCTGGCGCTGGTGTTGGGCATAGGCTATGTCGTCGTGCCCAGCGCGGTTGTGGCGATCACCCCGGCACAGAACCGCCTCGACCTGGAAACTGAGATTGTCGCCGACCCTCAACTGACGATGGTGGATGTCGAAAACCGCCTGATACCAGCCACACGGCTGAGCGTTCAGGTTGAGGACACCGGCACTATCGAGACCACCGGCGCTGAAGATCTGGGCGACACGTTAGCAGTCGGTTCTGTAGTATTCATTAACCAGACCAATCAAGCCATCACCATACCTGCGGGTACGACGGTGACGACCAGCGCCGGCACACCCGTCCAGTTTCGCACTACCCAGTCAGCTGAACTGGCCGCAGGCGTCGGCCTTCAAATCGAAGTGCCCATCGAAGCGCTGCCGACTTCCCAGGGCGAGATCGGCAATGTCGCCAGCGGCCAGATCAACACGGTGATCGGCCCGCTGGCCAGCAGCATCACCGTCCGCAACATCGCGCCGACTTCCGGCGGCGCGCGCCAGACCCGGCGCACCGTCACCGTCGGCGACCAAGAGCGCCTGCTCGCCACACTGCGCCAGCAGCTTCAGGCGCGCGCCTATCTCGAAATGGAGCTCCGGCTTCAGGATACCCAGTTCGTCATCCTCGAAACGGTGCACATCGCCGAAGAACGCGACGACTGGAAAACTTTCAGCGCCCGGCCGGGCGACCCGGCCGATACGCTGTCGCTGACGATGCGAGCGGTGGTTGAAGCGGTAGCCGTGGATGAAGTCTTCGGGCGTCAGATTGTCTATGCCCAGATGTCCAGCAAGGTGGCGTCGGGAGAATACATCAAGCCTGAGACGGTGACTTATGAGCGCGGCGGGGTGCGCAGTGTTGATCCACAGTCGGGTCGGATCGTCTTCACGCTGCGCGGCGTCGGCTTGGTCGCCGAACAGGTTAACGCCCAGGCGCTGGCCGAACGCCTGGCAGGGCTTTCGATCAACGATGCCACCGCCTACTTGGTCAATGAAATTGCCTTGGAGCCCGGCAGCGCGCCCCAAATCACTGTGGCTCCCGACTGGTTGGATCGTCTGCCGCTTCTGCCGATGCGCATCACCATTCAGATTCAGGATGGCCCATCATGAGTCTCGGCAAGCTTCTGGGGATTGACTATGGCCTCAAACGCATTGGCCTGGCGATCAGCGATCTCTCCGGCACAGCAGCGCGCGAATTGGCGATCATCCAGCGAACGACGAATGAGCAAGATCTCCGGCGCATTCATCAGATCATCGCCGAACAGCAGCCGGTGGCAATCGTGATCGGCGTGCCGATGCAGGAAGCGCCCGACGGTGCGTACACCCAGGACGACCGCATCCGCCGCTGGGCAGCCCGTTTGCAGGCGACCATCCATCTGCCCGTCATTTTTTGGGATGAGACACTCACCAGCGCTGACGCTCGCGACATCGCCATTCGCCAGCGCCGCGCCCCCCGCGATCCGATTGACGACCTGGCGGCGCGGCTGATGCTCCAGAGTTATCTGGATGCCGTGCGCGATGGTTTGGCTGCGCCGCCCTCACCCTGGACAGACCCAGCATGAACCCCTCTCCCGTCCACCTAAGCGACAAACTGACTCTATGAGAGTACGACGGTCTTCGCCTCTCGGTGTTGTGGCCGTGCTGCTGCTCGCAGCCGGCCTATGTGGTGGTCTGGTGCTCGTCGCAGCCGGACGCCAAATTATCAGCGCAGCGCAAAAGTTCATCATCCAGGTTTCTCTGGCTGGTCGTCAGGATGAACTCAATCGTCCGGCGAGCGATGACCAGACACCGGTACGTTTCACAGTGACGATCGGCGATACGCCGGCGCTCATCGCCCAGAGACTGCATGAGGCAGGTCTGGTGATCGATCCCGGCCTATTTGTAGACTATGTCCGTCTTTATGACCTTGATCGCCAATTAGAGGCCGGAACCTACTTCCTGCGCGCAGCGCAGACGATCCCCGAAATCGCGCGCGCGCTGACGGACTCGGCTAGCAGCCAGTTCACCTTCCGTATTTTGGAGGGGTGGCGGCTTGAGGAAATAGCTGCGGCCATCGATGCCACCCCCTTTTTCAGTTTCACCGGCACTGACTTCCTGGCCGTGGCGGGACCTGGAACGCCGCAGGACGACGGCTTCATCGCCTACGCCGGGTTGCCGCCCGGCGCTTCATTGGAAGGCTTTCTCTATCCTGACACCTATCAGCTCCCTGCCGATGTCACGCCGACGATGCTGCGTGACATCTTACTGCAGGAGTTCCAAGAACGGGTCGGGGTGCAGATTCCGCTCGATGCTGCTGCCCAAAATTTGACTTTATTCGAGGTGGTGACTCTGGCTTCGATCACGGAACGCGAGGCTGTGCACGCTGATGAGCAGCCGCTCATCGCAGGCGTGTATCGCAACCGTTTGGCTATCGGCATGCGCCTCGAGGCCGATCCTACTGTGCAGTATGGCATTGGCTACCGAGACGGCAGTTGGTGGCCCAACATCACCGCGTCCGATTATCGGAACGCGATCTCACCCTACAACACATATTTGAACGATGGGCTTCCGCCCGGACCGATCGCCAATCCCGGCCTCGACGCCATCCGCGCAGTCGTTTACCCGACACCTTCCAACTACCACTACTTCCGGGCTGACTGCCGCAGCGATGGCTACCACGATTTCGCCGTCACCTTTCAGGAACACTTAGCTAATGGGTGCTGACAGCAAGCTGCTCCTGCGCTTCAGCTTGTTGGCAGGCGTTGGCTGGTTCGTGCTGGCGGGGTGCTATCCCTCAACCACGTCAATCCAGCGGTTAGCGCTGCTGGCGCCGTTCGAGGGACGTTACCGCGAGGTTGGCTACAACGCTCTCTATGCTGCACGGTTAGCCTGGCAGGATTTCGGCAATCCAGAGATCGAACTGCTGCCGCTCGATGACGGCGGCGCGCCGTCCAGCGCTGCCGACCGCGCACGAGCACTTGCCCGTGACCCGCTGGTGCGAGCTGTGATCGCCCTAGGATTTGACGCTGCCCGTCCAGAGGTTCAAACTGCGCTCAACGGCACCCCGCTGGTGATCGTCGGACATTGGCAGGCGCGGCCCGTTACCGATTCGACCTTCATCCTGGCCAGCCCAGAGCTGCCCACGCTGCTGTCAGCGCCGGCTGACGTTGACGTGGTAGACGCCGCGCGACTGCCCGCGCCGATCACCGGCGGCGAGGTGTTCGCGCTGCGGCAGTTCCCCCATCTAGCGCCGGCAGTGAGCGGCGTCACTATCTTGTCGAGCGCAGCCCTGCCCGACGCCGCCTTCGTTGAGCGCTACCGTTCGAGCGGGCTGTACGCGCCGCCGCCCAGCCTGTTGACATCGCTGACCTATGATGCGACTGCTATGGCGCTTCAGGCTTTGGAAGAAGCCGACCCGGCAGCAGCCATGCGCGCCATGACCTATAACGGCCTGAACGGCGTCATTCGTTTCCAGGCCAGCTACTGGGCTGACGCGCCCATTCACCGCTACCGCTACGATCCTGACTGTCTGCGACGTGGCGGCGACTTGTGTCTGGTTCGGACGGACGGCTCATGATGGCTGAAGCGGCCGTCCATAAATTGCCCCATAGAACAGCGGCAGCCGCTGTACAGGCTGGGCGCTGAAGGTGAACGCGCGTTCTACTCGTGCGCGAGCAAGCTGCAGCCGCGCCTCAGAATTCGCGTGGAGGGTGACTAGTGGCGCGCCGCGGGCTATCTGGTCGCCCACTTTGACGTGTACGATCACGCCGACTGCCAGATCAATTGGATCTTCTTTACGTTCGCGGCCTGCGCCCAAATCAAAGGCCGCCAGGCCGATCTCATCGGCAGCAACGCCGGCGATATACCCATCCTGAGGCGCGGTATAGGTATCCATGATGCGCGCGGCGGGCAGCCGCGCCGGATCGTCTACCATCTGCACATCGCCGCCCTGCGCCGCCACCATCTGTCGAAATTTGGCGAAAGCCGCGCCGTCACCCAGCCGCTCGACCAGCAGCGACCGCACTTCAGCCGGATCAGTCCATCGGCTCCCTCGCCCATACAATCGCAGCATATGGCTGGCGATCTCAATACAGTGCTCGCGCAGATCAGCCGGACCGCCGCCGCGCAGCGTTTCGATCGCCTCGGCCACTTCCAGCGCGTTGCCCACAGCGCATCCCAGCGGCTGATTCATGTCAGACAGCAGCGCTACCATGTCACGTCCGGCATCTGTGCCAATGTCTACCATAGCTTGCGCCAGCGCCCGCGCATCGTCGAGATTGGTCATGAAAGCGCCCCGCCCCACCTTCACATCTAGCACAATGCCGTGAGCGCCCGCCGCCAGCTTCTTGCTCATGATGCTGCTGGCGATCAATGGCAGACAGGGCACGGTCGCGGTCACATCGCGCAGCGCGTACAGTTTGCCGTCCGCCGGCGCGAGCTGCTGCGACTGACCGGCCAGCACGATGCCGTTCGTTTGTGCAAGATGGCGGAAAGTCTCGTTCGACAGGTGAACATTATAGCCGGCAATCGCTTCCAGTTTATCCAACGTGCCGCCGGAGAAGCCCAGCCCACGCCCGCTCATCTTGGCCACTGGCACGCCGCAGGACGCGACAAGCGGCAGCACGATGAGCGTCGTCTTGTCACCGACGCCCCCTGACGAGTGCTTATCTACTGCATATCCCACGATGTCGGCCAGATTGAGCATATCGCCAGAACGCGCCATCGCCAGCGTCAGATTGACGGTCTCCTCGCGCGACATCCCGCGCAGGAATACCGCCATCAGCCACGCAGCCGCCTGGTAATCAGGCACATCGCCCCGCGTGTATGCTTGAATAAACCAGTCAATTTCTTCGGCGGTCAGCGCCAACCCATCCCGTTTTTTGGCGATGATATCTACGGCGCGCATGGGTGGTCCCTCCCCTCAGAATAGCTGACTTGCGTCGATTGTACCGCGTCAGCCTTCTGCTGACACTTGCGCTTCAGCCACGGTGCGCTGAACATAACGGCCGTCGACCACCCCTACGGATACCCATACCGGATACATGCCCGGCTGGGTGTGTTCTGGCAGCACCAACGAATGCCAGGTTGATAGACGCCCTGACCAGTGCCGGGTGTTATAGCCCCCGTCAAACTGCACCCGCTCCGGCGTATCGAGCAGCGCAACGGCAATCTGCACCTGCGGCGGGAGCGCACCGGCCACCTCCCAATCGAGACGAACTCGCCCCGGGCCGGCGGTCAGCGGCTCCTCAACCGCCAGCCCGACCAGACGCAGGTAGTCATAATCAACGTCCAGCGCCCACTCCCGCAGCGGACGACTGGGCGTTTGCCGTTGGTAAATCACGACGGGACCCAGCACATAGCGCGGATCGTCAAACTTGGCCACTTCGCGGTACGAGCTGGCAAACCATGGATCGAACTCGATGAACCGGTTATACAGCGCCAGCCCGGTACGCCCGCCGTAGCGCTGAAATACCAGATAGTCTGGCTGATAGCCCACCAGCCAGCTATACAGATCATCGCGCCGCAGCAGGTCGGCCACTGCAGGCTGGAGCAGCCCCAGGTAATCGGTCATGGTGCGCTGCGCGTAGAAACCCAGTTGCCCCACTTCGGCAACCCCGATCAGCGCGTCCTCAGGCGTATGAGCGGCCAGCCATTCGCCTGCCTCGCGGTAGGCTTGCCAGTCAACGATCGGCAGCATCGCCTCATTCGCGCCACCATGGGCCATCACATCCTGGATCCGGACGAACGAAACAATCTGAGCCGCCAGCGCCAATCCCGCCAGCAGCATAGCCGCCGAACGCGGCACGCGCTGAGCCATCCACATCAACCCGGTCGCCGCCAGCAGGATGAGTCCAGGGGCTAGCGGCGCATAGTACCAGCGGTAGGGCGCAATCTGCATCACCACATACGCCAACAGATGCAGCAGTCCCCACAGCATCACGAGCGCAGTGCTGGCAGATACCCGACCAGCGAAGCCGGTGACGGCAAGCGGAACGAACGCCAGATACAGCAGACTATGCCCCAGCAGACTGGCGCCGATGCGCGCCAGCCCTTCCATGACGGTCACATGCGGCCCGAAGCCGGTGATCCCCAGCTCAGCCTGGGCATTCTTGGCATTGAACGTCGCCGGAATTGGCGATCCATAAGCAGTCCACGCCCAACCGTAGAACGCCATCACCGGCAGCGCTGTCGCCAATCCAAAACTCACCAACGACTCCCACCAGCGGCGGCGCGCGCCGATCCGGACGAGACTGGCCACCAGCGCCGCGCCCGTCAGCAGCAGTCCAGGTAGCCCTGCGTCAGGCCGACACAGCACAGCCGCGCCCATCAGCAGCCCGCTGGCGCTCCAGCGTTCGGCCTGAGCCAACCGCAGCGCCAGCAAGACCAGCAGGATCCATAGAGGCGTCTCCATCCCCAACGCCAGCCACAGCGGCGCAGCGCTGGCGTAAACGACGCCAGTCCACAGCCGCACCCAGACCGACGCGCTCGCCGGCAGCAGACTGCTGAGCGCGGCTGCCCCCAAGCCGATGCTGAGCGCCCCGATCAAACCGCCGAGCAGATGGAAATCGGGGATCACCCAGCTCCCGGCCGCCAGCATCAACGCGTACAGCGGCGCGGTCGTGCTGAGCACCGGCTCGCCTACGTTGTAAACCAGCCCCACACCTTCGGCGGCATGGCGCGCGTAACGATAGGTGATGAAACTATCATCCAGGCGAAAATCGCGCATCACCGCCAGCCAGATGGCCAACGCCAGCGCCACTAGACCGATCTGGATCATCCCGCTTGTGATGCGCTTGCGCTGCGCAATGCTCATCGCTTAATCCTGAGTCTGACATCTGCGCTCCAGCAAAACCTGGAGACGATTGTAGTCGGGTCACCGTGTTTGACCATCCCGCGTTATGATTGCATCAGTCTCGGCATCTCATGAAATTCTCACTTGAGAATGTCATCTCCCTAACTACAATCGGAGTACTCAATACATACATACCCTACCGATTGGTCATAACTCATGGAATCAAACGCGGTCACTTCCAGATCAAACGCAAGCCGGCAGAACATGCTCATCATCGGCGTCATTTTGATCGTCGCCGTAGTCGCCGCCGGCGTCTTCATCCTGCTGTCCAGCAGCGACCCGGCAGCCCAGGTCACCACAAGCGACTACGACTCTGTGCCTCAGAGCCGGCTGCCAGACGGTGGCTTCGTCGTCGGCAACCCTGATGCGCCCGTCACCATCGTCGAGTATGCAGACTACGCCTGCCCAGCCTGCCAGCAGTATCTAAGCGTCACCAATCAACTTTTCGATGAGTTCATCAAAACCGGACAGGCTAAATTTGAATACCGGATTGTGCCCACAGCGGGCGGTCAGCTCACCTATTTCCTCGGCCAGATCGTGGTCTGCATGGAAGACCAGAAAGCGGGTTCATACTGGAAAGCCAAAGATATCCTGTTCCAGTGGGCCATGAGCGGCCGTTACAATCAAAATACCGGTCGCGACCTGGCGCGGGAGTTGGGCGTCAGCTATGAGGAGGCGCTGGCCTGCGCTCGCACCCAGACGCAAGTAGAAACCGACGTGGCACTGGCAAATCGTCTGGGCGTCACCGGCACGCCCGCCGTGATGGTGCGCTATGGCGACGGCGACCCGGAATGGGTCACTTACAACGGCCAGGTGCTGAACCGCGGCGGCCTCCCCTTCAACATTCTGGCTGAGGTCATCCGTTCCGCCAATTCTTGATGAGGTTCAGAAAGGTCATAGCCATGTTGACCGACACTTTCATCACGCAAAGTCGACCGTTCATCGACTGGATGCTGGAATGGCGCGCCGCGCTCCAGCCCCTATCCCTGGCCTCGCTGACGCAGCCTGATCCGCGCAGCGTAGGCATCATCTGCGTTGACGTCATCAAAGGATTTTGCAGCGTTGGCCCCTTGTCATCGCCGCGCGTGAACCAGATCGTTGCCCCAATCGTCACCTTGTTCGAGCAGGCGTGGGCGCAAGGCGTCCGCGACATCGTCCTGCCTCAGGATACCCACCCAGCAGACGCTGTCGAGTTCGCCCAGTTCGGGCCGCACTGCATCCGAGACACCGAAGAGGCCGACACTGTCGACGCCTTCAAGGCGCTTCCGTTCTTCGACCAGGTCACCGTCATCCCGAAGAACTCGATCAACAGCGGCCTGGCGCCGGGCTTCAACGAGTGGGTGGACGCGCGCCCCGGCATCAAGCACTGGATCATTGTGGGCGACTGCACTGACCTTTGCACCTACCAGATTGCGATGCATATGCGGCTGCGCGCCAACCAGCGCCAGCAGACGGGCATTCGGATCATTCTGCCTGTCAACGCCGTCGATACTTACGATATGCCGGTTGAGCGCGCGCAGGCGCTCGGCATCGTGCCGCACGACGCCGAGTTTTTGCATCTCGTGTTTCTGTACCACATGATGCTCAACGGCATTGAGGTGGTCGCTGAGATCACGCCGTAGTCCAGAACGACTCCTCAATGGGCAAATGGCGGTCGGGGCGCGCTCGCGTCAAGCGTAGCGTCCCATCCACCATCTCCATGAGCGGAACGTAAGCCGGGTAGCCATCGCGCACTTGCCATTCGCCGACACCCCACAACTTGAGCTCATGGCGAACTCGGCTGACGGTCACCACAAACGGCAGTCGCTGATAGAGCGCTTGCGCCAGCTCGTCGCCGCGGACGACATCGGCGCATCGCGCTAGCATGCCCAGCGCGCTGGCCAAACGCTTGGTGAACGTGGTGCCGCGAAATGACCATAACTGCCGCGGCCCGCCATCTCTTGAGAGCAGCGGCTCCACAGCGGCTGGCTCGTCAGCTCGTACTTCATCAAGCAGTATGCACGCCGGCTGTGCTTCCAGTGCGTTCAGCACCTGCTGGGTGAACGAAACGCCAGCGTAATCTCGGAACGGCCACCGTACAATGTATCGCCGAATGTCTGCCGGCAGGCGCAGTTCGCCGGCGCGCTCCACGGTCACTACACGCTCAGGCTGGGGCAGCCAGCCGGCTAGCAGACTGAGCAGCGTGGTCTTGCCAGATTCGGGTTCGCCGACCACGATCACGCCATGTTCCGACTGCGCGAGCGCGCGCAGCAAGCGCACAGCCATAGGGTTCAGGAAACCGCAACCCTCCAGATCGTCTGGAGTCAGCGGTCGGCGTGGATGCAGCCGGATGTCGGCGCTCAACTGGAACGCCGCCGGCGGCGCTGCCAGGCTGATGCATGCAGGACGGTCGCCGATAGTCAGCCCAAATTCAACGAAAGGCAGATCATCCCGCAGTTCGGCCTGACCATCAATCAACAGCCGTTTGAACGTTCGTCGCAGGTGCTCCAGGTTGTGAAAGATCGGCGGCAAAGTCGTCAGGTCGCCATGTCCATAGCGCACGGCCACCCGGTCAGCGCCCTCTAGCGAGATCGTGGTGATCCGGTCGTCGGCCAGCAGGGGGTCAAGCGGACCATAGCCGAAGATGTGGCTGTAGGCCTGCTGAACCAACACCGCTTTTTCTTCGGCGCTGAGAGAAACAGCTTCCACGGCCAGCACATAATTTGTGGTTTCCAACACCAGCTTCAACCGCTTGGCGCTAGTATCGGCTTCTAAAAGGGCTGGCGAGTCAAGCCCATATTCTTCCAGAAAGGCGCTCTCAATCCGCTCGACTAACGCAGCCAGCGAGAAAGTACGCCGCCCAGAATGGCCAGCGACCAATTTGGGCTCGCGTCCTTGATCAGCATCAGGACGCGGCGTCTTATCGGGGTGGCGGCCATTATCAGCATTCGCAGCCGAGCGCTCTTCGTCCATGAGACTGCCTCATCTACAACAAGCTCAGATCAACCGGTTGTAAATCGGGGTTGTCATTCGGTTTGCGCCCCATCTTAGCCATATTGACCCACCGACCATGAACTTCTACCCGCACTAGATCGAGGGTAAAATCGGTATTGGTCGTTTTGTCATTGCGGAGCAGCGTCGAACCGACCCCGTAAATATCCGCCGGCACGCCTTCAGCTTCAAAACGTTCGATTCGCGCCTGGTCAAACCCGCCGCTGACCACGATCTTAACGTTCCGACAGTAAGCCTGCGCCACCTCCAACAGATGCGGCGGCACCTGCCAGCGCTGCCAGGCGCTGTCCACTGCCTCGCGCACAATCCGCACGAGAGCCGGATTCACGCCCGATCCGCCCCCTTCAGGCAGCGAGATATCGCGCATGTTTGAGCTGGTATCCAGCCGCACCCCGAACAGCGTCCAGCGCCGCTGGCTATCTGGATCCGAAGCTTCGATCGCAGCGCGATAACGCGGCCAGTAGGCGTCCAGCGTGGCGAGCGCAGCGCCTACCGAGTCGTTGTTGAAATCCGTCAGCGCAATTCGAGGCACGTGCGGGGGAACATGCTCAGCGAACGCGATCATGGCTTCCACCGTATCGGCCAAAAAACACGCGATCAAAGCGTGCGGCACTGTACCGCCGCCCCGCCCGCCCCACCATGCGCCCTGAGCATCCGTGCTCACCAACGGCATCAAGTGATGGCCTTTGTCGTGATTGAACCTTTGAATCGCCACTGCGTAGGCATAGCCATCCACCGGCTGCACTTCCGGCAGATCAAAGCGAGCGGGGAAAAATAGCACGGGCTTGCCGCGCGCCGCCCCCAGCACGTCATACACGTTGGTGGCAATCCGACTGGCGCGCGTGAGCACCCCCAGGATGGTCGTTTCTAACAGCGCGAAATCACGGTAGCGGCCGCGCACCTTGAGCACCGGCTGTACATTTTCGGTGTCACCGTCAAAATGGGTGAAGACGCCATCTTCGACTGCTTCAACTTCGAGTTCACGCCAAGTTTCGACAAACTGGCCACCTTGGAAGTATCCGGTCGCCTGCCGCAGCATTACCAGCGCCACATCCACTCCGGCGATCAAGGCATACGGCGATCGCCGGTTGAATACCTGCGCTTCCACCCGAATATCGCCCGTTGGCACGCCAGCGGCTTCCTCAGCGGCGAGGCGAGGGCTGTTCCCTGCAAAGGTGTAGCCCGCCGCTCGCGCGCCTTCCAGCACATGAACGACATTTTCAAAATACTTATCGCTGTACCGGCCCCGACGCAGACCATCAACATCCAGATGTACTACAGCAGTGGAAAGGCGCTTATGATCAAAAACGGTCATCGTTCATCCTGTGCTTCTGTGAGCAAGGCAGCGCATCCGGTGCATTCCAGATCCCAGTAAAGGGTTTTAATCGCGGCCTGAATACATCCATCAACAAATTAATTCTACACCCCGCCAGCGGGTGATGGTATACTCGCCATTTGTTCATCTGCTTGGGATATGGTTTCCTCAAACCGATAGGATCGTCAAGGTCATCCATGGACATCATTGTAACCGGCTCAATCGCGTATGATTATCTGATGCGGTTTCCGGGGCGGTTCACTGATCATCTACTCAAGGATCAACTGCATCAGGTCAGCCTCAGCTTTCTGGTGGATGACATGACCAAGCACTGGGGTGGAGTCGCAGCCAATATCGCTTACAACATGGCGCTGATGGGTTTACAGCCGCATCTCATGGGCACGGTGGGCCGTGACTTTCCTGATTACCGCGCTTGGCTCGAAAAAGTTGGGGTGAACACCAGCACAGTGCGCCAGATTGATGAGGTGTTCACCGCTTCCTTTTTCGCCAACACCGACATTGATAACAATCAGATTGCATCGTTCTACGCCGGCGCTATGGCCTATGCGCGCCATTACCGACTAGCCGATGTTTTTGATGGCCACCCAGACCTAGTCATCATTTCCCCCAACGATCCTCAAGCGATGTCAAACTTGGCTGCCGAGTGCCGTGAGCGCGGCATTCGCTTCATTTATGATCCCAGTCAGCAGGTTCCCCGTCTGAGCGGCGACGAACTGCTGCGCGACATGCAAGGGGCCTATGCCCTAATCGTTAACGCCTATGAGGCCGAAGTCATTTGTAAGAAAACCGGCAAAACCCTGGAAGATCTCCAGCAGGCCATTGATATCCTGGTGATCACCCATGGGGCGCGGGGATCACATATTTACGCCGATGGACAGCTAATCCAGGTGCCGGCTTTCCCGCCGGATATCATCAGAGACCCAACCGGCGTCGGCGACGCTTTCCGCGCCGGTTTAGTTCGCGGCATGGTGAGCGGTTGGCCGCTGCATTTGTCCGGGCTGGTCGGCGCTTTGTGCGCGACCTACGTCCTTGAGCACATCGGCACACAGAATCACTACTTCACCCCTGGCCAATTTGTCGCTCGTTTCCGCCAGCATTTTGATGATGAAGGTCTGCTGGACGTGCTGCTTCAGCCGGCTGTTTGACTGGACAGTCAGCCAATCGTCGCAAAAACGTCAGATTGACAACTGACGCCCGCCCTGCAGTATGCTACAATCCCTTCGTTTTGATTCGCCTTTATCGTTCCGGGAGCCATGATGACCATTGAGCATGACGTGAAAAGCCTCGATTTAGCGCCTGGCGGTCGTTATCGCATCGAGTGGGCTGAGCAGGAAATGCCGGTTTTACGAGCGATCCGCCAGCGTTTTGAACGCGAAAAACCTCTGCAGGGAATCCGCATTTCAGCCTGTCTTCACGTCACCACCGAAACAGCCAACCTGATGCACACCCTGCAGGTGGGCGGCGCTGACGTGGTGCTGTGCGCTTCCAACCCGCTGTCCACTCAGGATGATGTGGCCGCTTCGCTGGTATCACATTTTGAAATCCCGGTCTACGCCATCAAGGGCGAGGACAACCAGACGTACTACGACCACATCAAGGCGGCGCTCGACCACCGCCCGCACATCACGATGGACGATGGCGCCGATCTGGTCAGCACCATCCACAAGAGCCGGCGCGAGCTGCTCAACGATATCATGGGCGGAACTGAGGAGACGACCACCGGGGTCATTCGGCTCCGCGCTATGGCCGCCGATGGCGCGCTGGCCTTCCCGGTCATCGCGGTCAACGACAGCGATACCAAGCATCTGTTCGATAACCGCTACGGCACTGGCCAGAGCACAATTGACGGCGTAGTGCGCGCGACCAACATTCTGCTGGCGGGGCGCACGGTGGTCGTCGCCGGCTATGGCTGGTGCAGCCGCGGCATCGCCAGCCGCGCCGCCGGCATGGGCGCTAACGTGATCGTGACCGAGGTCAATCCGCTGCGAGCTTTAGAAGCGGTCATGGATGGCTTCCGGGTCATGCCCATGGGTGAGGCCGCCCCCATTGGCGACATCTTCATCACCGCTACCGGCGACATCAACGTCCTGGATGAGCGCCATTTCGTCCGGATGAAGTCAGGCGCGATCTTAGCCAATTCCGGCCACTTCAACGTCGAGATCAATATTCCAGCGTTGGAACGCTTGAATGGCGGCAAGCCGCGCCTAGTGCGCCCATTCGTCGAAGAATACCGGGTCAACGGTCGCAGCATTTACCTGCTCGGCGAGGGACGTCTCATCAATCTGGCAGCCGCTGAAGGCCATCCTGCCAGCGTGATGGACATGAGCTTCGCCAACCAGGCGCTGGGCGCTGAGTACATGGTGAAACAGGCTGCCAACCTCAAACCGCAGGTCTACAAGATACCTGACGAGATCGATCGTGAAATTGCCAGGCTGAAACTCGCCGCGATGGGCGTCTCAATTGACACGCTGACGCCCGAACAGGAACGCTATTTGAGCCAGTGGGAAGAAGGGACCTAATGCGTTCACCCTTCGCAGCCTCAGGCAATCAAATTGGAGGATGTTGTATGGCACGACAATTCATTAAGCGCGGGCTGCCGTTTCTGCTCTTGATAGGACTGCTGGCGCTGACTATCACCAGCGCGGCGGCGCAGTCGGAAGGCGCTGCTCGGCTGCGCTTCGTACATGCTGTTCCGGGCGCGCCGGCGGTAGACATTTTCACTAACGGCCAGCTCACCATTCAGGGCCTGGAGTTTGGTCAGGTCTCAACTTACGTCACTGTGCCCGCCGGTGACCACCAGCTCACCGTGGCCGCTTCCGGCACAACCACGCCGCTGTGGGAGCAGCCGGTCACCGCAGCCTCTGGTTCAGCCGCCACACTGGTTGCGGTCGCCACTAACCCCCTGTCGTTTCAGATCTACCCGGATGATCTCACCCCGCTGTCTCTGGGCAAAGCGCGCTTCACAGCCATTCACGCCATCGCTGGCGCCCCTAACGTAGATATCGCCCTTGTTGATGGCCAGGTCGCCCTGTCCAATCTGAGCTTCGGACAGCCTGCCGGCACGCTCGACTTGCCGACTAACATCACCTATCCCTTCACTGTTGTTGTCAGCGGACAAGGCGCGGCTAGCACGCTGCTCACGCCTGACCCGGTAACTTTGAACACGGGCACTGTTTATACTCTGTTAGTCTACGGCACGCCTGCTGCGCCTGAGGCTAAGCTCTTGACCGCAGCAGCTGACGCCCCTGAGTCATCGAGCGGCTTCGTGCGGTTAGTACATGGCGTAGCCGATGCCCCAACTGTTGACGTTTACGTCAACGATGCACTGGTCGCGCCGGCGCTGGAATACGGCGACATGACCGAGCACATCGCTGTGCCTGCTGGAACCTTCTCGGTCGTGCTGCGGCCTGCCGGCGGCGACCAAGATCTGCTGACGACCAGCTTGACCGTCGAGCCGGGCAAAGCGGCGACAGCGGCGGCGCTGGGCACGCTGGCAAGCTTAAACGTTCAGGTTTTCGCCGATGATATCGCCGGCATCACGCCCGATCAGGCGCGTCTATCGCTCCTCAATGGCATACCCGACGGCGCCATTTCTGCTACGCTGGGGGATGGCAGCTCCTTGTCCAATAATTTGCCGTTTGGTCAAACTAGCGCCCCTCTCAACATCCCACCCGCCCGCCAGCCGATCACCCTAGCTGTGACGACCGCAGCGGGCACTAATCTAGTGACCGTGCCAGCTCTCGCGTTCTACGGCGGCGTCTATTACAACCTGCTTGCCACCAGCGCTGACGGTCAGGTGTCGCTGATCGTTCAGCCGACCAGCCTGGCGCAGGGCATCGCCAGCGCGCCCGGCGCCGGATCGGTGACCATCGCGCAGCAGCCGACGGTTCCGCCGCCGCCAGCCGCCATTGAGATTCAGCCCACCGTCGTCCCACCAGCGCAGCCGGCCGCCGTCGCGTCGGACGCGCCCACGGCGCGCGTACTGCTCGACCCTGGGGCCAATTTGCAGCTCCGGCAGTACCCGCGGGCTGATGCGCTGTCGTTGGGATTGGCGCCGTCGGGCGCGGTCTTAACGGTGAATGGCCGCGTCGGCGGGCCGCGCCCGCCAGTAGGCACCACCCCTGATCCTAATGCCACGCCGTTCGTCGATCCGGCGAGTGCGCTCGATCCCAAAGCCGATCTCCCGCTGGATACCTGGCTCAATATCACTTACAACACACCCGACGGCGGCGCGATCACGGCTTGGGTGAACGCCCAATTCCTGGATGTACGCAGCGCGCGCGGCGAACGCCAGCGGCTGGCCGATCTGCCGCTCGTGCCTTCCAACCAACCCGGCGAAGCCGTTAATACCGGCGTCACGCCGCCGCCAATCCCCAAAGATCGCGTCGTCGCCAATGTGTTCAATCTCGACCCCGGCGTCAATCTGAATATCCGCCGCACGCCGGACACCAATGGTGAAGTGCTGATCCGTGTCCCAAATGGTACTGCGACCGAATTCCTGGGCCTCAAGGAGGATCGAAACTGGGTCTTCGTGCGCTACACCACGCCGGAAGGCGGCACGGTCACAGGTTGGGCGAACACGCTGTACATCCAGTACACCTATAACAACCGGCCGATCAAGCTGGACGAAATGGACCAGCGCGGGCTGCTCGTCTTCATACCTGACGACGTGCGCGGCGAAATCTCGTCGGGCATTGCACCGGCTGTCATCCCCACGCTGGACCCCATCAAAGATAAAATCCTGGCCGAAGTGACGCTCGACCCTGGCGCGAACCTCAACCTGCGCCGCCGCCCAGACGCTCAGTCGGAAGTGATCGTGCCCGTGCCCAGCGGTTCGCGGATGATCGTGAACGGACGCACAGGCGATGGCGCCTGGCTCAACGTATCCTTCGAAGGCGCGGAGGGCTGGGTTGCCGCTCAGATTCCGGGGGCGGTGTTCGTAAAGTTGACCTTCAACGGCCAGCCCTACGACTTGGCCAACGTCCCGGTCGTCAGCGGCGAAACTGACGTCATCGCCCCGCTGGCGACCAGCGCGCCCGCCGCGCCCGCTGCGCCCACATTGGCAGAAGTCCGCATCCCGGTTGTGGTCAATGACTTCATCGTCCAGATGACCGGTTCGCCCGGCGGCAGCGCTGATGGGCTGCCACTGATCTTCCAGGGCCAGGAAGCGACGCTGCTGTTCACAGATGGCACATTCAGCTACATTGAGCTCCCCGACACTACTCGTGGCTGGGTTCCGGCGGGGGCCGTTCGCCCGCGCTAGGTAGACTGACGCGCGTCCTTTGATAAGTCCTGTCGCCTCCCTTGATCGAGGCGACAGGACTTTTTTGTAGATGCAGATCGCCGCGACCAGATATACAATGCTTAATCTGTAAACCTGGAGCGGAAGATACACTATGCGCTGCTTAGCTCACTTCTTGTTCGTCTGCGTGCTGATAGGATTGGCCGGCTGCGAGACTGCTACGCCGCCCACCACTGCGACGATGCCTGCTCCCCTCCCTACCCTCACTGTGGCTGTCCCAAGCCCAACCGCAGCCGCCGACGACCGGCGAACATCCATCCTCATCCCCACTGAAGCCCCATCGCGTATGCGCGCGGTTCGCCTTGTCCATGCCGTTTCAGGCCTGCCGCCCGTGAATATCTTCGCCGGCCAGAATGCGATCGCCACCAACCTGAACTTCAGTCAGATCACAGATGAAACGCCGTTGGACGCGCGGGCGACCGCCATCACCGTCCGCCTGGCGGGCGCGACGTCCCACGCCATGCTAGAGTCAACGCTCGACCTCGACGAATCGACAGCTTATGTCCTCGCCCTAGTGGGTTCGCCTGAACGCTTAAGGCTGATCACGATTCCCTACACCCCCGCGCCGTTGAACGCTGGCGAAAGCGCCATTGCAGTCATCAACACGCTAACCGATGACCGTCCACTCAGCCTGCGCGCCGGCGACGCTGTGCTGTTGGAGAACATTCAACCGGGAGATACGTCCGTCACTGCCTCTATGCCGGCTGGCGACTATACAGTTGACTTGTTCGTTGGCGATTCCGCGCCGACTGCTTATCCTCTCACTCTGCGTGAGCGCTTTCAGGAGACGCTGCTGCTGGCCGGCTCAGCGGATAATATCGCTGTCGTCCGCTGGGCTACCCGCGCGCCCGGACGAGTCAGCGCCCGCATCATCAACGCCTCAGCCCAACTGTCACTGGCAGACGTTTACATAGGTGACCAGCTGGCCGCCCAGGAGCTGGCCTTTGGCCGCGCTGGCAGTCCTATCAATCTGGTCACTGGCAGCTATCCTATCCGCATCTATCCGGCTGATGCCGATCCGGATCGTGTCGCCCCCTACTTTGATCAAACGGTGTCTTTGACCGAAGAAGCGCAGATAGCGCTGGTCATCCTGGGGGAGACAAGTGCGCTGCGCCTGCTAACTTTCGCTGAAGACACGTCGCCAACGCCTCCCGACCGGGCGCGCATCGCTTTCCTCAACACGCTGCCGCATGTGCCCGTCGTTCAGCTTGAGACGCAAGGCGGCCCCCTGCCCGACATTCCGCGCCTCACCTACGGCGACGCGCCGCTGATGACGGAACTAGCCGCTGGCGAGTGGGATGTCTACTGGACCGGCGGTGATCGCGCTAGCAGCAGCCAACCCCTGGAGGCAGCGCTCAGGCTCCAGCTGCGGGCCGGATTCGCTTATCTATATTTGGTCACCGGCCGGCTAGACAATAATCCGGTCATCCTGTCGCAGAACGTGGGGATTGACGAGACGCTGACCACTGCCGATGAGGAACTCGCCCCCCAGATGTTAGAGCGCTCGGCGCGGCTGCGCCTGGTGAATGCGCTTTCCAGCCAGGAACCGGTAGATGTCTGGGTCAACGACGTGCTCCTGGCCTCTCAGCTCCGCTATGCCAGCGCTTCACCCCTGACCACCCTAGCCCAACGCAGCGCTGTGATTGCGGCGCGCTTCAGCCACCAGCCCGATCGCCTGGCGGAAATCGAGACTGCGCTGGAAGCAGGGGCTGCTTACACGGCCATCGTCTACGGTACTGCGGCGGAGACGCGGCTGCTCATTTTGCCCGATTCTGATCTGACCTTCGATAGAACGTCTGCCCACGTTCGATTCATCAACACGAGCCTCGAATCGGACACAGTGTTAGGGATGGGTTTCTCGGCGCCAGACAATTCAGGGCTTGAAGCGCTTGATGCGCCGCGTCTGTCGATGGAGGGATTCGGAAGGCGCTCTATTCCAGCGGGTGTGCAGCGCATCGTGAACAGCTTGAGCGGCGGCAGCGCCTCTAGAACGATTTTGATGCCGTTTGGCTTGTTCGACATCGATCTGTTCGACCCCGCCGCAGTCCAATTAGTGGGCGCCATTCCAGGTGTCAAGTTCGAGGCTGGCGCGCACTACGACATCATCGCTTATCAAGAAGCGGACACAGACCAGGTGCGCGCGTTTCTTCTGCGCTATCCCGCTGGTTCAGGCTAGCGCGCCCGCCTGCATTCGCTATAATGCGGTCGGGACGCTGCGCGGCGAACGGGGCTGAAGAGTGCGTATCCTCATCACAGGCATCGGTGGATTCGTTGGGGGCCATCTAGCCCAGCACTTGCGCGCCGCCGCGCCTGGCTCCATCATTCACGGCACAGTGCTCTTTCGCGGTCAGGCTGCGCCAGACACTTCGGTCATCTACCATGAGCTTGACTTGAAAGATGCGCGGGCGGTCAGCCAGCTTATCGCAGACGTTCGCCCCGATCACGTTTATCATCTGGCCGCCCAGGCCTCTCCGCGGCGTTCTTTCGCCGAACCGTGGGAGACGCTGGAGAATAATATCCGCGCCCAACTTAACCTCATTCAAGCCTGTTTGGCGCTGAGTCCGCTGCCCCGCTTGTTGATCGTCAGCTCCGCCGAGATTTACGGACCAGTCCAACCCGAACAGCTCCCAATTGATGAAACTACGCCTTTCAGACCGATCAGCCCTTACGGAGTCAGCAAAGTCGCCCAGGACATGTTGGGGCTTCAGTACTACCTCAGCCACGGCCTACCGGTCATCCGAGCACGCCCTTTCAATCATTTCGGTCCTGGCCAAAGCGAGGGCTTCGTCGCCCCAGATTTCGCGATCCAAATTGCCCGTATCGAGGCCGGCCAGCAGGAGCCGATCATCCGTGTCGGCAATCTATCGGCTCAGCGTGACTTCACCGATGTGCGCGACGTCGTACGGGCTTACCGGCTGCTGATGGAACATGGCGCGGCCGGTGAAGCCTACAACATCGCTTCCGGCTGCTCCTACAGCATTCAGCAGCTTTTAGACATCCTGCTGAAACACAGTTCAGCCGTCATCGAAGTGCAGCCCGATCCGGATCGACTACTGCCGATTGACGTGCCCATTATCCGGGGCGATGCGCGGCGGCTGCGAGCAGTAACGGGTTGGGAGCCAACAATACGGTTTGAAGATACGCTGTTGGATATCCTGAACGACTGCCGTGCACGAGTTGGGGGACGCGCCGTTCATTGAGAAACGTTGCTGTACAGGTGTCAGCGGCAGACGTATGCCCCTGAACGCACTACCCAGAGAGGATCTGTAATGCCGAAACGCGCTTTCATCACGGGCATCACTGGCCAGGATGGCTCTTACCTGGCCGAATTCTTGCTGCAGCAGGGCTATGAAGTTTTCGGCCTGGTGCGGCGTACCAGCACGCTGAATTTTGAGCGCATCCGCCACATTCAAGATCAGATCACGCTGATTTCGGGTGACATGCTCGATCAGACCAGCATGATCCAAGCGCTGCGCGACATTCAGCCGCAGGAAATCTATAACCTCGCCGCTCAAAGTTTTGTGCAGACTTCCTGGAGTCAGCCTGTGTTCACTGGCGACGTCACCGCCCTGGGCGTGACCCGCCTCCTGGATGCAATCCGCACGGTCAATCCAGAAATCCGCTTCTATCAGGCCTCTAGCAGCGAGATGTTCGGCAAAGTTCAGGAAGTACCGCAGCGTGAAACCACGCCTTTCTACCCGCGCAGCCCCTACGGCGTCGCCAAAGTGTATGGGCATTGGATCACGGTCAACTACCGGGAGAGTTACAACCTGCACGCGACCAGCGGCATCCTGTTCAACCACGAATCGCCGCGCCGCGGCTTAGAGTTCGTGACGCGCAAGGTCACCCATCACGCCGCCAAGATCAAGCTGGGATTGGCGCACGAACTCCGCATCGGCAACCTGGACGCCCAGCGAGACTGGGGTTTCGCCGGCGACTACGTCCAAGCCATGTGGCTGATGCTCCAGCAGGACACGCCGGAAGATTATGTCATCGCCACTGGTCAGACACACTCCGTCGAAAAACTGCTCGACGCTGCTTTCAGCGTGGTGGGCCTCGATTGGCGCAGGTATACCGTACAGGATGAGCGTTTCATGCGACCGGCCGAGGTTGATCTGCTGGTGGGTGACGCATCTAAAGCGAAGCGCCGACTCGGTTGGACGCCATCCGTATCCTTTGAGCAGCTCATTCAGATGATGGTTGAGTCGGATCTGGCGCTGCTCAAGGCCGAACATCACCTGTGACCCTGATTGACACCCACTGCCATCTCAACTTTGACAGCTACGCGCACGACCGGGAAGCGGTGCTGGCGCGGGCAGTCCAGGCGGGCGTCACCCGCATCATCATCCCGGCGATAGACCTCGTCACCGGTCAGCAAATCGCCGATCTGTGTCGCCAGCACAGCTGTCTTTTTGGCGCAGTCGGCATCCATCCGAACAGCGCGGCTGATTTCCAGGAAAGCGACCTGGAACAGGTGCGAGCGCTCGCACAGCAGCCGAGCATCGTCGCCATCGGCGAGATCGGCCTGGACTACTACTGGGATAAATGTCCACCCGCGACTCAGCGCCGGGCGTTTGAGGCACAGCTCAGTCTGGCCGCGCAGCTGCGGCTGCCGGTCATCATCCATAATCGTGAGGCGGGCGACGACGTCATCGCCATCCTGGAGACCTGGGTTAATGGCCTGCCGGACGAGCTACGGCAGCGCCCCGGCGTTCTGCATTCGTTCTCAGCCTCTTCCGCCGTCGCGGAACGAGCGCTGGCCGCCGGCTTCTTCCTGGGTTTCACCGGCCCAATCACCTTCAAAAATGCTGATGAGACTCGCCGCATCGCTGCCGAGACTCCGCTCGAACGCTTGCTGGTAGAAACAGATGGCCCATTCCTAGCGCCGGTTCCCTTCCGCGGCCAGCGTAACGAACCGAGCTATATCCCGTACATCATCGATCGCCTAGCTCAATTACACGGCATTACCCCAGATGAGATAGGACAGATCACCACTGCTAACGCCGTTCGCCTGTTTCAACTGACTGAACCAAACGAACAGCCTTTGGACTGTTCATCTGATCTTGAGTGACCGATATGTCATCGTGCTGACACGACATCGCTACAGCGATCAGGATTAAAGATCACTGTCAGCGGCTGCAACAATATCCGACAGTGGCATTCCATTCCTCAATCTGCCAGACGATCTACAACGGATGCGAATTCTGCTATAATCCGCCTCCCAGATGAACAAAGGATTGTGCGCTTGTTCGATCTGTCGATCATCATCGTGAGCTGGAACGTGGCCGATCTGCTGGCTGCCTGCCTGGACAGCATCGCGGCTCAAGCCGACGAGCTCCGGCTCGAAGTCATCGTGGTTGACTCAGCCAGCAGCGATGGGACGCCCGCGCGCGTACAGGCATCGTATCCCCACGTCAAGCTCATCCCTCAAACGGAAAATCTCGGCTTCACGCGCTGCAACAACATCGGCCTGGGCGTCGCCTCTGGCCGGTATGTGCTGCTGCTGAACCCTGACACAATCGTCTTGCCTGGTGCTTTATCGCAGATGGTCGCTTTTCTAGATGCGCATCCTGACGTGGGCTTCGTCGGTCCGCGCACGCTCAATGCGGATGGCACGCATCAATCTACCCGACGCCGTTTCCCCACTTTGGCGACAGGTTTGTTTGAGAGCACCTGGCTCCAGCCGTTCGCACCCCCCGGCGTGCTGCGCCGGTATTATGCCGCTGACATCCCCGACGACGCCGTGGCTGACGTGGACTGGGTGCAGGGCTCGGCGCTGATGGCGCGACGCGAACTGGTCGAGCAGATCGGCCTGCTGGATGAGGGCTACATCATGTACGCCGAAGAGCTCGACTGGTGCCGGCGCGCCAAAGATGCCGGCTGGCGGGTGGTATACCTCGGGACGGCTGCTATCGTGCACTACGGGGGCAAAAGCGCGGAGCAGGCCGGCGCGCGCAAACACATCCTGTTCCAGACCAGCAAACTGCGGTACTTCCGCAAATATCACGGCGCGGCCATCGCTCATGGCCTGCGCGCATTTCTTCTGCTCAGCTACCTCTGGCAGTTGGGTCTAGAAAGCCTGAAAGGGCTGGTTGGCCACAAGCCGCAGATGCGCCGCGCTCGGGTTCAGACGTACTGGCAGGTGCTGCGCTCCGGCCTGAAGGTGAGCTGATGCGGATCGGCATTCTGACGGGCGAATACCCGCCGCTTCGGGGCGGCGTTGGCGCTTACAGCCGCATCCTGGCTCTGGAGCTTGTGCAGCAGGGGCACACGGTCGCGGTGTTCAGCGACCGCCAGGCGCAGGAAGCCGATCCCCGCATCGCCCTATCGCCCGTCGTAAATCGCTGGAATTGGGGCGCGCTCCGCGCTGCCGGAAAATGGGCACAGGCCAACAAGTTGGATGTAGTCAATCTCCAGTATCAGACTGCCGCCTACCGTATGTCGCCCTGGATTCACTTCCTGCCGGACAGCCTGCGTCCAGTGCCCGTCGTCACGACCTTTCATGATTTGCGCGTGCCCTACCTATTCCCGAAAGCCGGGCCGCTCCGTGGCTGGATTGTGAGCCGATTGGCGCGAGCATCCAGCGGCGTGATCGCCACCAATGATGAGGACTTCGCCCATCTAAGCGCCCTGCCCTGCGCCGCGCTGATTCCGATCGGCAGCAACATCCTCGCCTCGCTGCCGTCTAACTTCGATCCACACGCCTGGCGCGCCCGCGCCGGCGCCGGCGCAAACGACTTTTTGATCGCCTATTTCGGGCTGTTCAACCGCAGCAAAGGGTTAGAAACGCTGCTGCACGGCCTGAAGCTGCTGCGCGAGGGCGGCGTGCCGGCGCGGCTGCTCCTGATCGGCGGCGGCGCTGGCAGCAGCGACCCGACCAATGTCAACTTCATGCGCCAGCTTGACGCGCTCATCGCTCAACAAGCGCTAGAAGCACACATCTATCGAACGGGTTACCTCGATGACGAGGCGATGGTAGGCGCGTTTTTATCCGCCAGCGATGTCGTCGCCCTGCCGTTCCTCGATGGCGCTTCGCTGCGCCGGGGCAGCTTGATGGCGGCCATCCGATATGGCTGCGCCATCGTGACGACCACGCCCTCCGTCTCGATCTCCAGCTTTCGCGATGGTGATAACCTGGCGCTGGTTCCAGCGGGCGACGTCAACGCGCTGGCTCACATGCTGCGCCGCCTGTGGGAGTCGCCTGACCTGCGCGCACGGCTGCGAACGGGCGCTGCGCGGCTGGCCGAGGCCTTCACGTGGCCTCAGATCGCCCAAGCATGTGTGGGCTGCTTCGGCCAGGTGATCGAAAAGAGCCTCGCATGATTCATCAACGGCTCTTGGGGATGATCATCGCGGCCTACCTGGGGCTGGCGACCCTCTACAGCGTCATCACGCCGCTGTTCGAGGCGTCTGATGAGCTGTGGCACTACCCAATGGTCAAATACCTGGCTGACCACGGGCTGCAGTTGCCGCCTCAGAACCCGGAAGCTCCTGGGCCGTGGCGTCAGGAGGGCAGCCAACCGCCGCTGTATTATCTACTGGCGGCAGTGCTCACATCGGGCGTTAACACTTCAGACATGGAATTTGTGCGTCGCATCAACCCTCATGCCGATATCGGCGTCATACGCCCAGATGGCAACGTCAACATGATCGTGCATCGCCTAGACGCCGAAGCGTTCCCCTGGAGCGGGACGACGCTGGCTGTCCATGTCGCCCGGTTTTTCTCAGTCTTGCTGGGCGCGGGGACGGTGCTGGTCTCGTACCAACTGGCGCGCGAAGTGTTCCCGGATGAACCTGCTGTCGCGCTGGGCGCAGCGGCGCTGACGGCTTTCCTGCCGATGTTCCTGTTCATCAGCGGGTCGGTGAACAATGACAATCTATCGAATTTGCTCGGCAACCTGCTCACGCTCCAGGTGGTGCGGCTGCTGAAAACCGACGCGCTGCCGTCGCCCCGCGCTTATGCGCTGTTGGGCGTTACAACCGGCGCTGGGCTGCTGGGTAAACTCAATCTCGGCCTCTTCATCCCTTTGATCGCAGGCGCGCTGGCGATCATCAGTCTGCGCCGACAGAATTGGCGACCACTCCTCATCGGCGGGCTGATCTCCGGCGGGCTGACCATCGCCATCGCCGGCTGGTGGTATCTGCGCAACTGGCAGCTATATGGAGACCCGACCGGTCTGAACATGTTCCTACAGTTGGTTGGGCGGCGGGCAGTGCCAGCAAACCTGGCGCAGTTGTGGAGCGAGCGCCACAGCTTCACCCAGGCATACTGGGGATTCTTCGGCGGCGTCAACGTGGCGCTGCCTGATGCTGTTTATTGGCTGCTCAATCTGGTCGGCGGTGCTGGTCTGTTGGGAGCGCTGACTGGGCTGATTGCTGCGCGCTTCAGATGCCTAACTCGCTTCAAAATCCATTGGCTGGCTGCGAGCGTTACGTTGGTCTGGCCAGCGGTCACATTCGTCTCTTATCTACGCTGGACAGCTGAAACGCCAGCCTCCCAGGGGCGGCTGGTATTTGGGGCATTGTCCTCGATCAGCCTATGGATGGCCGTAGGATTAGTGTGGTGGCTGCCCCGGCACGCGCGCGCACCGCTTTTAGCGGCAGCAGCCGGCGTTATGGCGTCGATCGCAGCGCTGACGCCTTTTCTGGTGATCGCCCCAGCCTACGCACTCCCGGATCCGATCCCCGCCAGCGCGCCGCAGACGGTCTTCATCGAGCCGAACGGCGGCGGCCAGATCGGGCTGCAGAACTCTCGCGTTCACACGACGATGACGCAGCCCGAATCATATGCTCAGCTTGAACTCGATTGGCAGATCGCCGCGCCGGTTGACCGTGATTGGAGTCTATTCGTGCATCTTGTGACGCCGGACGGCGTGATCGTCGGCCAGCGCGACGTCTATCCCGCGGGTGGCAGACTGGCGACATCGGATCTGACGGCAGGCTTCGCCTGGAACAACCCGGTTGCGGTATGGGTTCCGCCTGCGGCCTACGCACCGATGTCACTGACTGTAGCCGTTGGCTGGTATCATCTGTTCACAGGCGAACGCATGGCGTTAGCTGATGGTCAGGAAAGCCTCGTCATCGGTCAGGTTGACTTGCTGCCGCGCCACGATCCTGAAGGTTTGAGCGTGCCTAATCCTATGCGCGTCAATTTTGAGGATCAGATCGAGTTGGTCGGCTATCAATTGTCTGATCTCAGTCCAGAGCCGGGTCAAACAATCGAGCTGACGCTCTACTGGCGCGGTCTGCGCCCGCTTCAAACCGACTACAAGGTATTTGCGAATATCCTCAACCCGGCGACTCTGACCAAACAAGCTGCCTCAGATGGGATGCCTGTTCGCTGGCAGCGACCGACAACTACCTGGAAGCCGGGGGAAATCATCGAGGACTTGCATACGTTGGCAGTGAACCCGGATGCGCCGCCAGGAATCTATGAGCTTGAGCTTGGGTTGTATCAGGAAGCCCCGGATGGGACATTCCCGCGGCTGCGGGTAGTCACGCCTGACGGCGGCATGGCCGACAATTTCATCTATCTCAGCCGGGTGAAAGTGAGCCCGCGGCCATGAAACGCTCGCTACGTCTTTCCCCAGATGTTTGGGGAGTTTTAGCGCTGGCTGCCTTGTGGCTGCTGTTCTTCTGGCGGCTGTTCACGCCGGTAGAGGCCGATCAGGCCTCGCTGAAAAAGGGAGATTTCTCCGGCCAGTTCGTCGCGTTTGCCGCTTATCAGTATGAACGGCTGACAGCTGGCGAAGTCCCGCTGTGGAATCCATATAACAACGGTGGGCTGCCCTTCCTAGCGGATACACAGGCTGCCGTGTTTTACCCGCCGCGGTTAGTCACCATTACGCTGTCGAAGCTGGCCGGCGGCTGGACGTATCATGCGCTGGAATTGGAGATGACGGCGCATGTGCTGTTCTTCACCTTGATGCTGTATGCACTGCTGCGCCGCCTGACCCTGCGGCAAACAGGCAGCGTAGTCGCCGGCTTGGTGGCGGCTCTGGTCGGCGGCTATGGCGGCTTTCTGACGGGCTACCCGCCGCTGCAGCTCGCCCTGCTGGAAGCCGCAGTCTGGCTGCCGCTGGCGCTGTTGGGCATCGTTGAAGCCTGCTGTGGCGAGCAGCCGCGATACACCTGGTTG
>CALAJK010000125.1 GCA_937922795.1 uncultured Anaerolineae bacterium | reverse complement strand
GCGTGATCACCTGTGACGCTGCTGGCGGCAGTTCGCCGCGCGCGCTCCGCACGTGTTTGCGCTCATGGTTGCCCATCACCGCCTGGGCGTTGGGCGTTCTCTGGAAGAAGTCCAGCACCGCCGCCGGCTCGGGCCCACGGTCGAACAGATCGCCGACTGCGACGATCATATCGCCCGCCGCCAGCCCCGCCCGGTCGAGTAGCGCCTGGAGCTCGGCGTAGCAGCCGTGAATATCACCCACGACCAGGGTGGTCATGACTGGCTGAGCATCAGCGTTTTTCTGGGACGGCGAAAAACATCCGGCCGGTATCTTTGTTGATGAACTTGGTCACGCTCACCGTGATGGTGCGATCCATGTACGCCTTGCCGCCTTCGACCACCACCATCGTGCCGTCTTCCAGGTAGCCGATGCCCTGGTCGGCTTCGCGGCCTTCCTGGATGATGCGGATCGGCAGCGTATCGCCGGGCAGGTAGATCGAGCGCACGGCGTTCGCCAGCGAGTTGACGTTCAGCACCTGCACGCCCTGGGTCTCAGCGATGCGGTTGAGCGGGTAATCGTTGGTGACGATGGCCGCCTTCAACTGAACTGCCAGCCACACCAGCTTATCGTCTACATCCATCGCGCTGGGCGGTTCCTCTTCGATGATCTTGAACGGCACGCTCGGATCGCGCTGGAGTTCGTTCAGCCGGGACAGGCCGCGCCGGCCGCGGTTGCGCCGCAGCGGATCGGCCGAGTCGGCCACCTGGTGCAGCTCGTTGATGACGAAGCGCGGGACGGCCAGCGTCCCCCCCAGAAAGCCGGTGCGGGCGATGTCCACGATTCGCCCGTCAATCAGCACGCTGGTGTCGAGCAGGATCGTGCGTTCGCTCTCGTTCAGGTAGGCGGCGCTCAACCGGCTCAGCCCCAGCCGCTCCCCTAGGAAATGCCACAGCTCGCGGGCGCGCACGCTGAAGATCGTCATGCCCAGATAACCGGCCACCACCGAGACGATCGCCGGCAGCAGCGTCCCCAGCGGCGGCGCCAGCAGCGACAGCGGGTAGGCCATCAGCAGCGCGATCAGCAGCCCCCCCGCCAGCCCCAGCAGCGCCGAGAACAGCACTTCAATCGGCTGTTCGTTGATCAGATGGCGGGCATAGCGCAGCGGCCGCACGGTCAGCCAGGGGGTGAGGATCAGGCCGATCAGCACGCCGACCAGCGAGAAAATGACCGAGGTGACCTCGGTCGGCAGCCCCAGCGTCGAGGCGGCGTCCACACCGACCCGCGCCCCAACCAGAGAAAACAGGATCATGCCCACCAGACGGGAGATGAAGTCAGGCGTCATGCGGTTCTACTCCCGGACGGCGTGCGCGGCGCGCTCGCAGATGATCGTTTGCGCGAGATTGAGCCAGATCAGGGATGAGGTGGCGCTGGCTGTTGCGCTGGCGAAGCCGCCCTCAATAAATCCAGATGATGGTTCACGCCCGGCCGCGGGAGCAGCCGGGCCGCCGGCCAGCGCTTCAAGATGAACGGGCGCGCCGGCGCGGCGCTGTTCCCCGATATACCACTGCTTAAACTGTAGCATGCCGGCGCGGGTTCGTCAACGCGCCCGTTGAACCGCAAATCATACTGTCAATGGTAACTTAATCTGAATTCTATATCGTTAATCAGTAGGAATTCCTGATTGAACTCCCGCCCACCTGTTTTCACCTTGACTTTAACTATGTATTTCCCTCGAGAAAGTCTCCATTTGTCATTCTTAAAATTCACGTGGAAATAGCCGTCATTGTTCCATCCATAACAGACATCTTCTCCACTGAATCGCATAGCTACATCGAGAGCACATTTTTCATCAACAGGGATATCCACATTATGAGGAATGTTTGGTAATGCTTTTGCTTGTTGTCCATTTGGTAGTAGTATTGGCTGCACAGGTTCAGGAGTGCAAGCCCACCGTCCCTGCATACTCTTCGCAGTTCCATCATCATTCGAATATACCGGAATCCGATCCGGATCAGGATAGTAGAACTCAATGAGTGCGCTACACATTAGAGCGGGATTTCGCTCAAAAAACCTCATCCTTTGATTATGAACTAGAATTCTAAGATGAGTTCTGTTTCCAAGACTCACTGGCGGCTTCTCGATCTCAAAGGTTAACTTTGGTCTTCTGTTTCGTTCAATCCAAAACGCTACAAATGCACCGAGAAGACCAGCAATAGAACTTGAAATTAAATTTATCAGCAGATTATATCCGAAATCATTCATGAAATTATTGCATCTCTGACAGACAGAAACAACGCTTTATTGTCACAAGATAAAGGCTGATTTTCATCTTGCATAATCCGATCAATCCTGGATCTCATCCAGCGTGATGTAGCCCTCGCGCAGCGCCTGGAGCGCCGCCGCGTTGCGGTCGCGCGCGCCCAGCTTGTTCATCACCTGCGCCAGCGTCTCGATCACCACCGGCAGCGACAGGTGCAGATTCTTGGCGATGTCGGCGTTTTCAAAGCCGGCCGCCACCTGAAGCAGCACCTGGCGTTCCTGTGGATTGATGAGGTTATCCGCGCCGCCGATCAGCCCGCCGACGATGCGCTCGGCCACGCCCTGGCCCAGCACCATCTGCCCCTGCGTCACCTTCAGGATGCCGTCCATCAGCTCAGTCTCATCCGCCGATTTCAGGATATAGCCGTGTGCCCCCGCCCGCAGCGCCCGCATGATGTAGTAGTCCTCCTCGCGGCCGGTCAGGATCAGCACCTTCACGTTTGGCGCTTCGGCGCGGATCGTCGGTAGGATCTCCAGGCCGCCTTTGACGGGCATGTTCAGGTCGAGCAAGAGCACGTCCGGCAGCAGCGCCAGCACCTGGCGCAGCGCTGACTCGCCGTCGGGCGCTTCGCCCACCACCAGGAAGTCGTCCCGCGACTCCAGGAAATTGGCCAGGGTGCGCCGCAGGATCGTGTGGTCGTCGGCCAGGAACACCCGGATCACCGGTTGGCCACGGCGGGCGATCCGGCTGGTCTGGGTGCGCGGGTCGTCGGCGGCCAGCCGGGGCGACGCCGGCGGCAGCGACTGGTCGGCCCGCGCCGCGTCGGGCAAGGTGGCGGCTAGCGCCGCCGCCAGCGCCTCGCAGCTTTGGTAGCGGCGCACCGGGTTTTTCTCCAGCGATTTGAGGATAACGCGCTCCAATTCGACCGGCAAATCCGGGGCGATGAGGCGCGGCGGCGGCGGCGGCTGTTTCACCTGCTGCAGCAGCAGCGCCGGAATCTCATCGGCGTCGAACGGCAGGTGACCGGTCGCCATCTCATACAGCACCACGCCCAGTGAGTAGATGTCAGTGCGGTGGTCGAGCGGCTGCCCCTGCGCCTGTTCCGGCGAGAGATAGGCTGGCGTGCCGATGACCATGCCGTCGGCGGTGACGCGCGTCGCCTCGCGGGGCAGCGCCAGCCCTAAATCCATGATCTTCACCTGATCATCCGGCGTCACTTTGATGTTGGCCGGTTTAATATCGCGGTGGATGATGTGGCGGGCGTGAGCATAGTGCAGCGCCTGGGCGATCTGAATGCCCAGCCGCACGACAACCTCCGGCGGCGACGGCACGTAGTAGGACAGCGGCACGCCTTCGACGTACTCCACGACCAAAAAGTGCAGCTCATCCTCTTCGGCGATGTCGTAGATCGCCATGATGTTCGGATGATTCAACTGGGCGGCGGCGGTCGCTTCCTGAAAGAAGCGCTTGCGCGTCGTCTCGCGCACGTGGGGCAGCAGTATCTTCAGCGCCACCTGCCGGCTGAGGCGGGTATCCAGCGCTTTGTACACCGTCGCCGTGGAGCCGTCGCCCAGATGTTCCTGAATCTCGTACCGGTTACGCAGTTTCCGACCGATCATGCCGCCGCTTTCGACTGTGAACGCCTGTTCCTACTAGAGGATAACACAAACCGGCGCAGCCCGCATCTAGGGCGCACACTGAGCGACGGCCGGTCTGCGAGGCGCGCGAGGCCGGCTGAGCCTGCACCTGCACTCGGCCTGCCAGGTACAGCGCCGGCAGCGCCATCATGCCGAACAGCAGCCCGGCCGTCAAGACAGGCAGGGTCGGGCTGGCGACGAACAGCGGGCTGCCGAAGCTCCGCGGAGATACAACAGAGACGCAGCAGGGCGCAGACCCCCTGCGCCCCGCTCCTGCTGCCTCAACCCGATGAATAATGACGGTCGCTGTAGGGATGCGCCGGCGCGCGTTCCCGGCGGACGGTCGCATCAGGCCGCCTGGCGACCGGCCAAACTAGCCTTGTCGAGCGACGACCGTATCGGCTGCGACTAGTTTTTCTACCGCGCATCGAGCGCGCGCGCCAGCTCCGGCGTCGGCGCATACACGAGCAGCGGGGTCGCGCCCGCGTCCAGCAGGCACAGCGCCGCGTCCGCCCACCAGCATTGGCCATCGGACTCGCCCTCGGCGAAGCGGGCAGCCGCGAACTGGCGGATGACGTCGACGAATTCAGCCGCGTCTTGCGGCGTGTCCCAAGCCAGCTTCAGCGCCCAGGCGCGCTGATCCGTTTCCGGTTGATAGTACAGGTGGAAGCGATCGCCGCCCCAACCAGCCGCCGCCGTCCGCGCCGCACGTGCTGTGAGCTGCGTTTGCAAGAAGGCGCGCAGATAGAATTCGCCCAACCGCCGGTCGATCAAACGCTCCCAACCCGCGTCCGGCGGCTGCGACTGGATGGCGACGGGCAGCGGTTTCTCGCCAGCCAGGTATTTCTCTGGGTGCAGGATCTGCTCGCTGGAGACGGGCAGCGCCCTATAAGCGCGGTTGACCGCTTCCCAGCCGCCGTCGCGCAGCAGCGCCTCAACCAATGTCATGCCCTGTTCATAGGGGAAAGTCAGCTCGGTGACGATGAAATCCGGCGTGCCCGCCGGGATGCTCAACGCGCCGGCCTGGAAACTCTGCGCCAGCATCCCCAGCGCCGCTAGCGGATTGCGCTCCGCCGCCCGCTGGAGGTAGGTCGTCATCACCAGGGTGGCGTCGCCCTCGATGAGCGACTGCACGGCGATGGCGCGATCGGGGTCATCCAGCAGCTTCCCATCGTCGAGGAGGCTGTCTAGGCCGAAATGCTGGTCCTGCAGAGCATGCGTGTATTCGTGGACATAGACAGCCTGCTCCAACAGCGGCAGTTGGTCGCGCCGCGCGCCGCCGCTGATCGGCAGCACATTCATCTGCTGGGTGTCGGTGTCGTAGTAGCCGGCCACGCCCGATGGGCTGCCGAGGAAGTTCAGATAGACTTCTAGCAGATCGATATCGGAGGGCAGCAGTTCAAAGCCGAAGTAGAATTGAGTCTCGCGGCGCAAGACCTCATCTGTGAGTTGGGTTTCAAACGAACGCCGGATGAAATCGATCACCTCCGCGCGGGTTGGGAAGTGGCGCTCCACCGGCCTCAGCGCTTCCAGCTCGCGCAGGCGCATCGTCACGCTCTCCAACGTGTCCAGGTGCGCGGCTAGCGCCGGGCTGAGAGCCGCTGGAGCTTCCTGAGCCGACACCCAAGCGCCGCCGATGAGCGTCACGACGAGCACAAGACAGGCCAACCATTTCATGGGTAACGCCTCCTGATTAAAGCGGCTGTTGCGAGTCTAGTTGATGTGCATAAACAACGCGTGAAAAATGTCGGCGTTCCAGCGCTTTTAACCTGAGCTTAAAGGCAGCAGCGCCTCAACCCACACTTCAAACTTGCCGCCGCTGAGGTAGCCGCTGACGCGCACCTGATAAGTTCCATCCCGCGGCAGCCGAACGGTGAACTGGGGGTTCAGATCGTCGCCCCAGTCATCGCCTTCGGCGATCACCGCCCCATCCGGGCCGATGAGCGCCGCCACCGGGTCGAGGCCGCTCCCCGGACTGGCGCGGACGCGCACCCGAATGAGCTGCCCTGCGCGCCCCTGGAATGGGAAGAAGCGGTACGCGCCCGGCTCAACCTGATCGTCAAACGTCAGCAGCGGCGCCGCTGCCGGCTCTGGCGTGGCCGTGGGCGCGAGGTTGATGATACGCCACACCAGCGTGTACGGCCCGCTGCTAGCAGCGCCCAGCGCGGCGACGTGCAGGCGATACAAACCGGAGACCGGAGCCAGTGCCGACTCGATGACGACCTCGCGGCCAGCGCCGAACACGCCCTGGGCGACCAGCGCGCCCGACGGCCCGACCAATTCCAAAGTAGGCAGCAGCGATGTATCGCCCGGCTGCACGGCCGCCGCGATGACATCACCTGCGTTAAGTGCCAGCCCCCACACGTCGCGCAGACCGCGCCGCGCCAGGCTGCCCGTCAGCGGCTGGTCGGGCGGGGCCATCCCGCGCAGCGCATCCTCGCGTGAATTGCCCCGCCCATAGGAGATGATGAAGTCGCCGGTCTCGCCGCCGGGCGCGGTCACAAATGCCAGGTAGATGCCGGTCGCGCTGACCGGGAGCGCCGCGGCCAGCGCGTCGCCGCCGGCGTTCGACTGGGCGGCCGTCACCGAGACCAGCAGATTGCCGGCGGGGTCGTAGAGTTCCAGCCGCGGCTGGATGCCGCCCGCGGCGGCCGGGCTGACGCCGATGGTCAGCACATCCCCTGCCTGCGCCGCCAGCGTATAGCGCACGAAAGCGCCGGGGCGCTCAATGCGCCCGATGACCGGCGTGTGATCTTCCAGGCGCGCGCCGTCATAGGCGGCCGCCAGCGTCGGGGCGACCAGCGGCGGGAGCGGTGTCGGGCTGGGGGCTGGCGGCAGCGTGAGCAGCAGCGGCGCGGCCTGAGCCGCCATCTCTAGGCTGATCTCGTAGCGCCCGGCGAAGCCATCGCCCCACACTTGGGCGCTGTAAGTCCCAGTCTGGGGCAGCCGGATATCGCGCAGCAGCGCAGTGCGCCCGCCGCCGGTGTTGTCATCGGCGGCCAGCGCCGCGCCGTCCGGGCCGTACAGCGTCAGCACCGGGTCAAACGCCCCCGACAGCCGCCCCAGGCGCAGCGTGACATAAACGCCGGCCTGCCCCTCGAAGGTGTACACGTGACGCGCTGCGCCATCCGCCAGCTCGCCATCGCGCCATCCCCCCGCCGACAGCGCGCCGACCACATCCCCCAGCGCCGCATAATACGGGGCCGTCGGCGTAGGGACGCCCACCAACGCCGGCAGCGGCGTCGGCGTGATCGCTGCCGGGTGAGGCCGGTCGGTGTAGCCTAGGCCGAGCTGATAGCGGCCTGCGCCGGTCACAGTGACGGTGTACACGCCGCTTTCGGGCAGCGCTGCCTCTACCTGCTGGCCGGCCCCCAGCGCTGCGCCGCTTGGGGCGGTCAGCGCCAGCGCTGCATCGTTCGCTCGCAGACGCAGCCGGATCTGATCGCCCGCCTGTGCGACAAACTGCCACTGTTCAGCGCCACCCTCCGCCGGCAGCGCGCCGTCTGCCGCCTCCCACACGTTCAGGATGCGCACCGGCAGCGGCATCGCCGGCGGCATCGCCGGCTGGCAGGCAGCCACAGCCAGCAGCGCCAGTATCAGCAGACATCTCATCCCAACGCCACATCCAGGAACATCATCACGGCGAAGCCCAACATCGTGCCCATCGTGGCCAGGTCAGTGTTGCTGGACTGGTGCGATTCGGGGATGACCTCCTCGACCACCACGAAGATCATCGCGCCCGCCGCAAAGCTGAGCGCATACGGCAGCAGCGGGCGCGCCAACAGCACCGCCGCCGCGCCGATCACCCCAGCCAGCGGCTCGACCATGCCGGAAAGCTGGCCGTACCAGAAGCTCTTGAGGGGGCTGATACCCTCGCGCCGCAGCGGCATCGCCACCGCGATCCCCTCCGGGAAGTTCTGCAAGCCGATGCCGATGGCCAGCGATACCGCCGCTCCCAGCGCCCCCAGGTCGCCGTTCATGCCGGCCGCGCCGAAGGCGACGCCGACGGCCAGGCCTTCCGGGATATTGTGCAGCGTGATGGCCGACACCAGCAGAACGGCGCGACGCCAGGTCGTCTTCGGCCCCTCAGCCTGATCCAAGCGCATGCCGAGGTGCAGGTGCGGCAGGACGCGGTCAATGCCGCGCAGGAAAACGCCCCCCAGCAGGAACCCAGTCACCGCCGGCAGCCAGGGGAGGACGCCCAATTCTTCCGACAGTGCGATCGCCGGCGACAGCAGCGACCAGAAGCTGGCGGCGATCATGACGCCGGCCGCCACGCCGAGCAGCCAGTCGAGCAGCCGCTGGTCGACCGACCGGGTGAAGAAGACCACCGCTGCGCCGGCGGCGGTCACGCCCCAGGTGAACAATGTCGCCGCCAGCGCCAGCAGCACCGGCGACAGCGATGAGAGTTCCTGTATCACAGCGCTACACTCATGCGTTATGAACGATCGGGCAAATTCATTATTTAGGTTAGGCTAAATAATTAGACTGTGTCAAGCTAAATGACATGGAGGGTGGTCTTAAACATTGGCTGGGGACGCGCCGGCTGACGGCGGGGCGGGCGCCAACTGGTTGAGCGGGATGATGAACGCCTCTTCCGGGGCGGCCGCCGGCGCCGCCGCGTTGAACGCTTCCAGGCTGATCTGCGCGTTCAGCCAAACGCTGAGCGCTGAGGCGTCGAGGGTGGGCGCGACGCCGGCCAGGCGGTCTAGAGCGTTCAGGTCGGGCGACCAGGCCAGCACCAGCGTCGCTCGGTGCACATAGTGGTCATCCACGCCCACGTACTCGGTCGTTTCGATCACCAGCCCCTGGAACAGGCCGGTGTAGGCCTCTAGCAGCGGGTCAACCTCCTCGGCAGTCAGCCCTAGACGCTCCAGGTTGGCCAGCAGCGCCGCCCGCAGCGCTTCCCGCTCGGCCGGGTCGGCCAACAGTTGGCCGAGGTCGGTGGTCGTGCGGAAGACGGCCAGCGTCTGGCTGCCGTCCGTCGAATCCTCCAGGCGTTCAATCCGGGTGAACGTCGCCAGCAGCGCCGGGTCGGTCAGGGCGGCGGCAGCGCCCCGTCCCAGGTCGGGCGCGGCCAAAGGCGTTTGCTGTTCTAGCAGCCGCCGATAGAAACCGGCGGCGTCAATGCCCAGCCAGCCGACGGGGAGCCCTGCGCCGATGCCTAATTCGGCCAGTTTATCCAGGCTAAAGTAGGCGAAACCCTCGGCTAGGCGCAAGTCGAAGCCCACTTTGCTGGGAAAGGCCGCCCCGGCGCCGGCGTGGACGTTCACCAGCGCTGTCGGCAGGTGCAGCACTACCGTGGCATCAGCGCGAATTAACCTGAGCGCGGCCTCCACCCAACCGGGCAGGCCGTCCCAATCGGGCGCGGGGTCGAGCGCGTTCAGGCTGGCCGCGTCCAGCGCGTACTGTCCCGCCCCGTTCAGCCGCAGATCGAACGGGAAGCCCAGGCCGGGCAGACTTGACGTTTGTAGGTTCACGTCAAACCGGAAGCCGGCGGACTCTAGGGTGCGCATCGCCGCCGCTGACCGGTCGAGCAGGGCGCAGTCGGCGGGGGAGAGATCGCCGCAGAACACCGGGGGCGCGTCCTGCATGAGCGCCGCCCTGGGCGACAGCAGCACAACCAGCGTGACCAGCGTGACGAGAACCAGGAGTCGGCGCATGATCTGTTTCCTGAACTGATCGGACGCGCTCCATTATAAACCAGAAGCGGGCGTTCTTCCCGCGCATTCATATGGCAATTGTCACTGGCTGGAACGTCGGCTATAATCGCGGTTGACCTTTAACCATAAGCTGGAACCTATGACGAGACGACCTCCTGTATATCCGTTCACCGCGATTGTCGGCCAGGAGCGCATGAAACGCGCCCTGGTTCTGAACGCCATCGACATGCGCATCGGCGGCGTGCTCATCCGCGGCGAACGCGGCACCGGCAAATCCACCGCCGCCCGCGCTTTGGCCGCCCTGCTGCCCGAAATCGACACGATCGCTGAGTCGCCTTTCGGCGATGATCCGGCCCGCCCTGAAACCTGGTCGGATGAGATCCGCGCCCGTCAAGAACGGGGAGAGCCGCTGACGGTCATCCGTCGTAAAATCCGCTTCGTTGATCTGCCGGTGAGCGCCACTGAAGACCGCGTCGTCGGCACGCTCGACATCGAGAAGGCCATCCAGAAGGGCGAGCGCCACTTCGACCCGGGCGTGCTGGCCAATGCCAACCGCGGCATCCTGTACGTGGACGAGGTCAATTTGCTGGATGACCACGTGGTTGACCTGCTGCTGGACTCCGCCGCCATGGGTATCAACGTGGTCGAACGGGAGGGCATCAGCTTCTCGCACCCGGCGCGGTTCATCCTCATCGGCACGATGAACCCGGAAGAGGGCGACCTGCGGCCGCAGCTCCTCGACCGGTTCGCGCTGTCGGTGGAAGTCCACGGCATCACCGACGCCGCCGAGCGTATGGAAATCCTGGAGCGGCATATCGCCTACGAGAGCGACCCCGAAGGGTTTCGCCGCCGCTGGGCGTCCGCCGAGCAAGAATTGAGCGACCGCATCGCCGCCGCCCGCGAGATCGTGGACGAGGTGACCTACACCCGCCGCGATCTGTACACGATCGCTGCCATCACCAGCGGCCTGCACATTGACGGCCATCGCGCGGATCTGGTCATCCTGAAGACCGCGCGCGCCCAGGCCGCGTTTGAAGGGCGCAAGCATGTATCTAACGCCGATATCCTGCTGGCGGCCGAGCTGGCCATCCCGCACCGCCTGAAGCGCGGGCCGTTCGCCGACGCCCAGATGAGCATGGCCGCGCTGGAAGAGCAGGTTGAGCAGATCGCTTCAGAGTGGGGCGAGGGCGATGAGACGCCCGAACCCGCCGAGGGCGGCGACCAGCAGGCGGTGAAAAAAAAAGTCACTCTGTAGCCAGTGACACCCAGCAGGAGATGCCGGACTACGGCCAGACGACGCCGGCCCCCCAGGACATCTTCGACAATCGCGATGCCTACTGGTGGGAAGGCGGCCAGAAGATCGAGAGCGGCGCTGAATTCATGCCGCGCCGGCTGACCACTGCGCTCGACAAGCTGACGCGCCAGCAGGCGGGCCGCCGCTCGCGCACCCGCACCGACCGCAAGCGCGGGCGCTACATTCAAGCCCGGCCGGCCGGCGACAAGACCAACGATATCGCCTTCGACGCCACGCTGCGCGCCGCCGCCCCCTACCAGCGGGGGCGCGCCCAACAGCTCGCCGAAACCGGCATGGCCTACGCCATCCACAAACGCGACCTCCAGCGCAAAATCCGCGTCCGCCGCACTTCCAACCTCATCCTGTTCGTCGTAGACGCTTCGTGGAGTATGGCCGTCTCCGAGCGAATGCAGGCCACCAAAGGCGCGATCATGTCGCTGCTGACCGACGCCTACCAGCGCCGCGACCGCGTCGGCCTGATCGTGTTCCAGAAAGACCGCGCCAGCGTGGTGCTGCCGCCGACGAACTCCGTCGTGCTGGCCAAGAAAGCGCTGGCCAACATTCCCGTGGGCGGCAAGACGCCCTTATCGGCCGGCCTGATGCTGGCCTATGAGACCATCAAGCGCGAGAAGACGCTGCACCCGGATGTGCTGCCGCTGATGATCCTGCTGACCGACGGCGCGGGCAACGTGTCGCTCGGCAATCTGCCGCCGCAGGAAGAGGCGCACCGCATCGCCGACCTGATCAAAGAGGAACACATCAAAACCGTGACCATCAACATGGAGCATGTGGCTTTTGACCAGGGGTTGGCCAACAAGCTGGCTGAACGGATGGGCGGCGTCTGCTACACCCTCAGCCAGCTTCGCGCCGACATTCTGTACCAGACGGTGAAGCAGGAGATGGCGTCATCGTAGCGGAGTCGAGCGGGTCTGTGCCGCCGCTGCCGCTGTTCTCCGTGGACATCTGCCGCCCGCCGGCCTATGGCGCGACAAGCCCAGTCGGGCGCATTCGGAAATAGGGACAAAGCGCTGCACGCATGCAGGATAACCCGTGTGTCGTCCCCCACACTGTTGTACGGTTTGTACCACGTGTTCGCCTCAATAGCCCATTAGGTTGCCAACCGTAACAAATTGGAATACACTCTAAACAGGTGGACTGAGACGAAGGAGGTGGCACGAACCGGCATTCAAGCCAGACAGTGAACCTAGATTGATGCCGTGTGGCGAGGGCAGTGTTCCGCTGTTCGTTTTCTTGAAACGATTGCATCACTTACATGGAGGAAAATATCATGCTCAAGCTTAAGCACCTCTTGGTGGCTTTATCCATCGTCGCGGCGCTCCTGGGCGCGGCAGCGCTGGCGCAAGACGCTCCCCAGCCGCTGGGGCTGACCTCGTTTGAGCTGTGTCCCAAGTTCGATCCCCCGGTCACCGTGACCGTGTTCGGCGACGCCGGCCACAACATGGGGCCGTATGATTTCTGGAAAGCGGATTTCGAAGCCATGGGCATCACCGTCGAACAGGTGACTGCGCCTTTTGAGAACGTCTACGACGTGCTCAAGACCGAGTTCGTGGCGCAGACTGGCGCGTTCGACGTGGTGACTTTCTACCCGTCTTACATCGGCGACTTCGCCAGCAACGGTTATCTGTTGCCGCTGGATGAATTCATGGCTCGCGAGCCAGCCGCCGTCTGGGACCCGATGATGGACGATGTGCTGGCGCCCTTCCGCGAGCTGTACAACAAGTTCAGCGGCCAGACTTACGCGCTGACAGTAGATGGCGACGTGCTGGTGCTCCAGTATCGCAAAGACCTGTTTGAGAACGCTGACGAACAGGCCGCTTTCAAGGCGAAATACGGCTACGACCTGCGCCCGCCGGAGACCTGGCAGGAATGGCTGGATGTGGGCGCGTTCTTCACCCGTAAAGCCGGCGAAACCCTGGCGGGCGAAGTCCTGGCCGAGGACTTCTACGGCTCGTCGGAATTCGGCAAACGCGGCTTCAGCGTCCATTGGTTCCTGAACCGGGCCGCCAGCGCCGGCGTGATCTACTTCGATGAGGACATGAACCCCGGCATCAACACGCCGGAAGCGGTGGCCGCGCTGCAGAACATGATCGACAGCCTGAAGAACGCGCCGCCAGATGTGCTGAACTCCGGTTACGACGAACTGCGCGACATCTTCATCCAGGGCCGCGCCGCCATGGTCGTCCAGTGGACAGACGTGCCCAAGAAAGCTGCCGACCCGAATCAGTCGAAGATCGTCGGCAAGGTGGGCGTTGGCCGCATCCCCGGCACGCCCGTTGGCGATACGGTCGTCCATCGCTCTATGATGCCGGTGGGCCGTGTAGTCGCCATCTCCGCCGACTCGGATGTGCCGGAAGCCGCCTACTGCGTCATCAAGCACGTGGCCTACAACCGCAGCTTGGAAGATGTCTCGACCTCGCTGACCGGCCTCGATCCCTATCGCCTGTCGCACCTGAACAATCCGTCGGCCTTCGCGCCGCTGATGGGCGAGGAGAACGCGGTCGCTTATCTGGAGGGTCTGAAGGTCGCGCTGGCCGACGGCTTCCCGGAGATCTTCATCCCCGGTTCGGCTCAGTATACCGACGCGCTCGACCTGGAGGTGAACCGCGCGCTGGCCGGCGAAATCTCGGCGGAGCAGGCGCTGAACAACGCTGCCGCCCGCTGGAATGAGATCACCGACACGCTGGGCCGCGACAGCCAGATCGCGGTCTGGCGGCAGGCGCTGGAGAGCTACCGGGCGCTCGGCCTGATCAAATAAGTAAGTATCCGTGTCTATCCCCGCGGCTGCCGGGGAAGATCAACCTGGGCGGGGGCGCGCTGGGCTGCGCCCCCGCCAGTGAAACGCCGGTTAGCCGGCGTCACCGCCGAGTTGATCCGCGAATAGCGTTGTTCCCCACTTCCTGATGGTCGGCGCGGAGGATGGGTTTACCCCCAACAGGCGGCTCTGTGGCCACGATACCTCGAACGGACAATTGGTTCTTACGGCGGCTGAACGTCCAGCGGCGGCATTGGAAAGCGGCGCTGCTGTTCGTCCTGCCGGCCTTCGTGATGCTGCTGAGCATCACCATCTACCCCCTCATCCGCACGCTGACGCTGTCCTTCACCAAGCTGGAGCTGGCCGTTTCGCCCCGCGAGACGTTCGTTGGGCTGGATAACTTCGTCCGCGTGCTCACCGGCGACGCCCGTTTCTGGAACGCCATGGGCAACACCGCCTTCCTGGTGGTGGTGGGCGTGGCGCTGCAAGTTGTGCTGGGCATGGTGCTGGCGCTGCTGGCCAGCGAGATGCGCCGGGGGCGCACTGTCTGGGTGACGCTGTTCCTCATCCCGATCATGATCGCGCCGGTCGTGTCGGGCTTCCAGTTCCGCGTGATCTTCAACGACACCTTCGGCCCGCTCAACTACATCATCCGCCAGCTCAGCGCCGGGCTGATCAGCCCGCCGGCCTGGACGGCCACCTCCGGCACGGCGCTGCTGACCATCTTGATCACCGACCTGTGGCAGTGGACGCCGTTCATGATGCTGCTGATCCTGGCCGGTCTGGAGTCGCAGTCGCAGGAGATCATCGAGGCGGCGCGGGTGGACGGCGCGTCGTACTGGCAGACGCTGTGGCGTGTGCGCATCCCGCTGCTGCTGCCGGTGCTGATCATCGGCGTGCTGATCCGGGTGATGGACACCTTCAAGACGTTCGATCTGGTCGTTCTGCTCACCGCCGGCGGGCCGGGCAGTTCTAGCGAGACCATCGCCTACTACACCTATCTCAACGGTTTCAAGTTCTTCTCGATGGGCTACACCGCGGCCATGGCCTTCATCCAGTTGATCGTCATCATCGTGGTGTCGCGCGTTTTCCTCAGCATTCAAAAGCGGCAGCGAGGAGCGGACTGATGACGCATCGAAACCGGCCCTGGGTTCGCCTGGTCGTCGGCATCATCCTGGCGGCAGCGCTGGTCTTCTTCTTATTCCCGGTGGTGTGGATGTTCCTGACGACGTTCAAGACGCAGGATCAAATCTTCACGACGCCGCCGGTGCTAGTGCCGCCGGCCGAGCAGTGGAACCTGAACAATTACATCGCCGCGCTCACCCAAAGCGGCGGCCTGCAGGCTCTGCGCGACAGCCTGATCGTGTCAGGCTCCACCGCGCTCATCAGCGTCGTGGTCGGGTCGCTGGCGGCCTACAGCCTGGCGCGCTATCGGACTGGCGGCGATCAGTTCGCTTTCTGGATCCTGTCCACGCGCATGTTCCCGCCGGTGGCGTCGGCTATCCCGCTGTTCCTCATCTTTCGCGACCTCAAGCTGCTCGACACGCACTGGGCGCTCATCATCGCCAATTCGATCTTCACCCTGCCGTTCGCCATCTGGCTGCTGAAAGGGTTCATCGAGGACCTGCCGCCAGAACTGGAGGAGTCGGCGCTGATTGACGGCGCGTCGGCGTTCCAGGCGTTCTGGCACGTCACCCGGCCGTTGATCGGGCCGGGCGTGGTGACGGCCACGCTGTTCACCTTCGTCTTCACCTGGAACGAGTTCATGTTCGCGCTGCTGCTGACCAAGAACCGGGTGCGACCGCTGACGGTGATGATCTCGTCGCTGGCCGGCGGCCATGAAATCCTGTGGGCGCAGATCGCCGCCTCCGGCGTGATCGCCATCATCCCCGGCGTGCTGCTGGTCGTCTTCTTGCAGCGGTACATCGTGCGCGGCCTGACGATGGGCGCGCTGAAATATTGATCGCGGCGGCCTGCTGGCCTGGCGTCCGCGCTGTGTTGCCATAACTGAACGAGGAGAGCACATGATTAAACTCATCGCGCTGCTGAAGCGCAAACCGGGCATCAGCCAGGAGGAATTCGCCCGGCGGTGGCTGAACGACCACACCAAGCTGTCCACCCAGATACCAGGGATCAAGGGCTACCGCATCAATATCTGCACGCCGCAGCAGCCCGCCGGCACGGGCGATGAGCCGATCTACGACGGCACGGCCGAACTGTGGTGGGACAGCCTGGAGGAGATGGAAAAGGCGTTCGACACTGAGATCGGCAAGATCGCCGGGGCGGACGCCGACGACTTCTGTGAAATCCGCCTGCACCTCTACACCGAGGAACACATCGTCATCCCCGGCCCGTGAGGGCGGATCCGGGGGCGAGGTCCGGTTGAGTCCTCACCCCCGGCGTGCAGTTTGGCCTGCGGTGCGCGAGCGCGGATGGCGGCTATCCCAGCGGCAGTTGATCGTCGAACCAGGCGGCAGTGGCCGCCACATCCGCCCGCTCCGGGTAGATCTTCGTCAGCATGTGCGGGTAGAAGGCGACATTGGCCAGTTGATGCCGCCGCTGCTCGTTGGCCAGCACCGTCCGGTAGTGGCTGCGCGCGGCCTCCACTTCGCCTTCCAGTAGGTTGAGCAGCGCCAGCACGCGGTGCTGCTGGTCGGCCTCCGGCAGGTTGGGGGCCAGGGCTCGCGCCTGTCTGAACTCCGCTTCGGCTTCCTCTGGGCGGCCCATCAGATCGTAAGTCACGCCGCGCCACACGCTGTTGTATGCCCGGCTGACAGGGTCGCCTTCCAGCTCGTCTGAGCGCCGGATGTCCTCCAGCGCCAGGGCGTAGTCGCCGTTGAGCAGCGCCGCCAGCGCCCGCCAGTAGTAGTTGATGCCTGACTGGGGCGCCAGCTCCACCGTGCGGCTGAAGTCAGTCAGCAGCGCCGGGTAGTTGCCCAGGCCGAAGTGTGCGCGCCCCCGCCACCAGTAGTTCTCATCGCCGTCCGGCTGAAGCTCGATCGCCTGGTTGAAATCGGCCAGCGCCTCGGCGTACTGCTTCAAGATGAGATGCGTGCGCCCGCGCCAGAACACGTCCCAATACATGGGCGGCAGGCTGGCGCCGCGCCCGACCGGGCCGCTGATGCGCTCAGATGCGCCGCGCGCCGCACTTTCGGCTTCGCGCTGGGCCAGGCCGCCACGTTCGGATCGCATCACCTGAGGCCGGGCGGCGGGCGCCGCTTTGGAGCTGATCTCCACGGCGCGGTTGAAGTCAATGATGGCGTCTTGATAGCGGCCAGTTTCGTAGTGAGTGCGCCCGCGCCAGTAGAATACCTCGTTGTTGGTAGGCTGGAGTTCGGCGGCGCGGTCGAAGTCCACCTTCGCCAGCAGGTAATCCTGCATCCAGAAGTAGCAGCAGCCGCGCCACAGGTAGTTATAGCCGTCTTCCGGCTGGAGCTCGACCGACCGCTTGAAGTCGGCCAGCGCTGCCTCCAGATTGTTCAGGTCGTAATGTACCCGCCCGCGCCACCAGTAGGCGTCGCCTTGATTAGGGTTGAGCTGGATGGCGCGGTCAAAAGCCGGCAGCGCCGCCTCGGACTGGCGCACCTGGAACAGGCTCAGGCCATACCAGTAGAAATTGGCCGCGTCTTCCGGCTGAAGTTCGCAAGCGCGGTTGAAGTCCGCGGCAGCGGCGCGGTACTCGCCTAGGGCGTACAGCGTGCGAGCGCGCCACCACCAGTTGTTGCCCTCGTTCGGCTGAAGTTCGCAGGCGCGGGTGAAGTCGGCCAGGGCGGTGGCGTTGTCTTGCAGCTCCAGGCTGGTGCGCCCGCGCCACCAGTAGTTGTTCTCGTCCTGGGGCTGGCGCTCGATCGCGCGCATGAAGTCCATACGCGCCGCCGCAAAGTTTTTCAGGTTGTAGTAGGTGCGCCCGCGCCAGTAGTAGTTGTCGCCGTCGCGCGGCTCCAGCTCAACCGCCTTGTCGAGGTCGGCCAGCGCTTCTTCCCAGCGCTCCAGCGCCCGGTAGGCCAGCGCCCGCCCCACATACGGGTCGAAGTCGGACGGGTTCAATTCGATGGCTTTGGTATAGTCGGCGATGGCTTTCTCGTATTCGCCCGACATGCGGTAGACGATGCCCCGGTGGTTGTAGTTGGCGGCGTCCTGCGGCTGGAGTTCGATAGCCCGCGTGTAGTCGGCGATGGCCGCCGCGCTGTCCTTCTGCAGATGGGCGATGCGCGCCCGCAGCCAGTAGTTATCGCCGTTGTTCGGGTCGAGCTCAATGGCGCGCTCGACGTCGGCCAGCGCCGCCTGGATGCTGCCCAGGTCGAGATAGGTGCGCGCCCGCCAGTAGAAGTTGTCGGGGTTATTCGGCTGGAGTTCGATGGCGCGGGTGAAGTCGGCCAGCGCCGCCTCATACTGCCGCAGCGATCGGTAGGCCAGCGCCCGCCCGATGTAGGGATCAAAGTTGGTGGGGTCGAGTTCGATAGCCCGCGTGTAGTCGGCGATGGCCGCCGTATAGTTGCCGGCTGCCCGCTGCGCGATGCCCCGGTGGTTGAAGTTGACCGCTTCGTTCGGCTGAAGCTCGCAGGCGCGCGTCAGGTCGTCCAGCGCCGCCGGTAGGTTGCGCACTTGGTAATGCGCCATGCCGCGCCAGTAATAGCCGGAACCATCGTTCGGGTTCAGTTCGATCGCCCGCGAGTAATCCACCAGCGCCTGCTGGTAGTTGCGCGTCTCGTAGAACACCTGCCCGCGCCACGAGTAGTTGGCGGCCTCCTCCGGCTGAAGCATGATCGCCCGGTTCAGGTCGTCCAGCGCCGCCGCGTAATCCCGGCGCTCAAAATGCACGCGCCCGCGCCACCAGTAGGTGCTGGCGTCCAGCGGCTCCAGCTCAATCGCTTTCGTCAAGTCGACCAGCGCCGCTTCCAGATTGCCCAAGCCGCGGTAGGCCAGCGCCCGCCCGACGTACGGATCGAAGTTGTCGGGCTGAAGCTCAATCGCCCGCGTGTAGTCGGTGATCGCTTCGGCGAACTCGCCTTTCGCCCGGCGGGCGATGCCGCGCTGGTTGAAGTTGGCCGGGTCGTTCGGCTGAAGCTCGCAGGCGCGGTTGTAGTCGGCGATGGCTTTGTCGTACTCCCGCAGCTCGTAGTAGGTGCGCCCACGCCACCACCAGTTGTTGCCGTCGTCCGGCTGGAGTTCGATGGCGCGGGTGAAGTCGGCCAGCGCTTCTTCCATACGGCCCAGCGCCCGATACGACAGCGCCCGCCCCACATACGGGTCGAAGTCCGCCGGGTTCAGTTCGATGGCTTTGCTGTAGTCGGCGATGGCCGCTTCCTGGTCGCCAGACACGCGGTAGGCGATGCCGCGCTGGTTATAGTTGCCGGCGCTGGGGTCAAGCTCGATGGCCTTAGTCAGGCTGGCGATGGCCAGCGGGAAGTTGCGCATACGCTGATAGGCCATGCCCTGCCACAGGTAGTTGCTGCTGTCATCCGGCTGCAGGGCGATAGCCTGGTTGAAATCGGCCAGCGCCGCCGGATAGTCGCCCATGTCGTAATAGATGCGCCCGCGCCACCAGAAACTGTTCGGGTCGCGGGGTTGGAGCTTGATGGCGCGGTTCAGGTCGGCCAGCGCCTCCTGGAACTTGCCCAACCCACGGTAGGCCAACGCCCGGCCGACATACGGATCGAAGTTCACCGGCTGCAGTTCGATGGCGCGGGTGTACTCCGGGATGGCTTGCTCGAAGCGCCCCATATTGCGGTAGAGGATGCCGCGCTGGTTGTAGGCAGCCCCATCCTGCGGGTTCAGCTCGATGACGCGCGCAAAATCCGCCAGCGCCTCTTCTATCCGGCCCAGCGCCCGGTAGGCCAGGCCGCGCCCGATATACGGATCGTAGTCGTCGGGATTCAGTTCGATCGCTTTGGTGTAATCGGCCACCGCCTTCTCGTATTCGCCCATCGTCCGGTAGACGATGCCGCGGTTGTTGTAGTTGGAGGGGTCATCTGGCTGGAGCTCGATGGCGCGGCTGAAGTCACGGATGGCTTGTTCGTAATCCTTGAGCTCAAAGTAGACGCGCCCGCGCCACCAGAAGTTATAGCCATCCTCCGGCTGCAGCTCGCAGGCGCGGGTGAAGTCGGCCAGCGCCGCCGGGTAGTCCCGCCGGGCGAAGTGCACGCGCCCGCGCCACCACCAGTTATTGCCGTCGTTCGGTTCCAGCTCGATGGCGCAGGTGAAATCGGCCAGCGCCTCGTCGTAGCGCCCCAGTTCGTGGCGGGCGCGTCCCCGGTTGTAATAGGTGTAAGCCCGGTCGGGCAGCAGTTCAACGGCGCGGTCGAAGTCCGGCAGGGCGCTGGCGTAATTCTGCATGGCATAGTAGGTGATGCCGCGCCAGTTGTAATTGTCGCCGTCGTCCGGTTTGAGTTCGATGGCGCGGTTGAAGTCCAGCAGGGCGACCGTGTAGTTCTGAAGCTGGTAGTACGTGCGCCCACGCCACCAGTAGGCGTACGTGTTCTCGTCTTTGGGCTGAAGCTCGATCGAACGGGTGAAGTCGGCCAGCGCCGCCTCGTAGTTCTTCAACTGATAGTGCGTCAGGCCGCGCCAGTAGAAGTTGTAGGCGTCATCCTTCTGCAGCTCGCAGGCGCGGGTGAAGTCGGCCAGCGCCGCCTCGTAATTGCTCATGTCGCCGTAGACGCGCCCGCGCCAGTAGAAGTTCGTGCCTTCGTCCGGCATCAGGTTGATAGCGCGCGTCAGGTCGGCCAAGGCCGCGTCGTACTGCTGCAGCAGCCGGTGGTTGATGCCGCGCGACTGGTAGTTGTACGGATCGTCCGGCTGGAGGCGGATGGCCTGGTCGAAATCGGCGATGGCCGCGGCGTAGTCGCCCAGGTTCTGGTGGGTGCGCCCGCGCCAGAAGTAAGCGGCGGCGTCGTCCGGCGTCAGCGCCAGCACCCGGTTGAAATCGGCCAGGGCGGCCGGGTAATCCTCTAGGACGCGGTAGGTGCGCCCGCGCCAGAAATAGACATCGGCATTTTCGGGCTCCAGTTCGGCGGCATAGTTCAGATCGGCGATGGCATCGTCGTACTTATCCTCATCGAAGCGCGCCTTGCCGCGCTTGAGGTAAAAATCCACCAGCCGGCGGGCATATTTGCGGAACTCCTCGCGGCGGGCGTCGCTGTGCCAGTCTTTCAGCAGCATATCGCGGGTGTTGTCGTGGTAGACGTAGCCGCCGCCCTGGCGCTGGAGGACGAAGGTGAACCCTTGCAGCCCTTTGAGCAGCCGCTGGTTGGTCTCTTTGTCGTCCAGCGCGTCGCGCAGCACGCCGATGATCTCGGCGTCGAACGCCCGCGGGATGGCGCAAGCCAGCATCATCTCGGCTAAGTCGGGATCTTGGGCGCGGGTCTTTTCCAGGTTGTAGTGGAAGATCTGGCGTTCGAACTCCTCCTGGCTGGCTCCCCGCGCCAGCAGCGCGTTGAGCTGAGCCGCCAGCCCGTTGGTTGAACTGCCGTTGGATGAGGTCTCGCCCGTCATGGCTGCTGCCTCCGCAGAATGGATTCCATACCCTGAACGACCAGCGACGGGGGCATACCCTGGCTGATCATCTGGTAGAACAGCTCAACATGCGTTGCCTCATAGATATAACCGTGAGTGCGCAGGCATTCCTCGACGTGCCGTTTCTCCCATGTGCCCAGCTTGTCCACCGACCGCGCCACTGCGGTGCAGTCCTCCGGCGACCAGTTCAGATCAAGCCGCGGCGTCTCGCGCCCGGCCAGCACCAGCACCAGCCGCTGCGGGCGATTGTTGAGGTCGAAGAAATAGCGTTCCAGCATATGGTTGATGATCCAGGTCTTCAGTTCCTGCGGGGCGCGCTCGTAGGCGTCGAGCATCAGCACGACCGGATTGTCTCTGGTGTAGCGTTTGAGGTCATCAAAGAAAGCGCGCACGCATAGGTCGCGGGCGGTGCTCTCCTGCTCCGGCGTCAGCGCCTGAGGAGCGGCGCTGCTGACGACCACCGTATCGGCATGCTGGAGCGTGGCCATCGCCCCGCTGATCTTGACCTCGCGGGCGCCTTCAAAGCTGGCGCCTTGCAGGTCGATCGTCGCCCGGATGGTCATGAAGTCGCCGGCGAGACGGGCTTTGTCCACCTTGTCGAAATCCGGCAGCGGCACACCGAAGCGATCCATCAGGTCGCTGGCGGCCTGCTTGATGATGGCCAATGGGCTGGGGTCAGCGAGCTGGTCGAGCGCGATCAGGCTCACCGGAACCCGGGGACGCACCGTCATGCAGCGGTGCTGCAAACGGCGCAGGAGCTGGCTCTTGCCTTTGCCGCCCGAATCGGTGATGGACAGCAGCCGGGCATCCGTCTTGAATTGGAGCAGCTCTTCAAACAATTCCTGCTCAAACTCGCGATCAATGAACTTGCGAGGGTCAAATTCAGTGGTCATGTACAAGTCGTCCTCGCCGGCTTTCGCCGGACAGCTAGTGGGGCTGCGATGACGGGTCGTCGGTGGGTTCGGTAGGGGGCTGCCCCCCCTGGTTGACGGCGGTGATCGTCACATTCTGCGCGCCCTGGAAGTTCGCGCCGGGCATGTTGACCACGCCGACCACGCCGGCGTTCATGATCTGGATGCCGTCCATCTGGCCGCCGGGCGCGGGCGCGTGGATCATCGCATCCACTTCCTGGGCGACCTGTAGGTTTTCTTCCAGCTTCTGCTTGACGATCTTCTCGATCATCGCCTGCATTTCGTCCGGGTTCTCTTTGAACATTTCTAGCGCCGGCTGTTCCTTGGGCGTGAACAGGCCGGTCACGCGGTCCCAGACTTTCTGCGCCAGCCCCGTCACGTGCTCGGCCGCGGCATCGCTGAATTTGTGGGTGACTTCCTCGGCGATCTTCTCGGCGCCCTTTTTGACATACGGCATCAAAAATGACCCTACAACGGTAGTGGCCAGCATTGCAATGTCCAGCGGCATTTCGGGTCTCCTTAGAATACTCTGGGCCGGCTCTGGGGGAATCTCGATATCACATCCGGCGCATGTCCTGTGCCTTTAGGCCTTCCTAACCTGACCTTCAAGGCTCTCGCTGGCGATAGGGAAACGCTCAATGGGCGGCGAATATGAAGACTCAGCCGCAGACCAGGCAGACCGGATGCAGCACTCAACCAACAGTGAGGTTGATGCTTAGTTTTATTATATGCGATATGCTGCCCTGTGCGCGAATGCGAACCATATCCAGAAATGGGGGGCAAGAGCCTGGCAGTTCGTCAAACCTGCCCGGCCTATGCTTGCGCGGAGCTGCGAGGCCGGCGCTGCCCAACGGCACATAAAATATGCTCAGTTGCAAAGATAAGTTGAGCCGGTAAAATCAAAAGCATGAGCCAAAAACGAGAGAGTAAATACGTTCGCTTTGTCCGCCTTGCGTATCGCGTCGCCCAAGCGAGTGTGCCGCGCTACGCGCATCCCAAAAGCCCGCAGCGCTTCACCCAACCGCAACTCGTGGTCTGCCTGCTCCTGACGCAATACTTGAACCTCAGCTACCGCAACACGGAAGAATGGCTACTGGCGAGTGCGGAGGTGCGAGACGTGTTGGAATTGAGCCGGGTTCCCGATCACACGACGATCTCACGCATGTTGAAGCGTCTGACGTTAGCACGATTGGAGGCGCTGCTGGCACAGGTTCTCAGCCAGATGGAGGAGAAGGAGGAGGTGGTGGCAGTCGACGCGACCGGGTTTCGCCTCAGCCAAGCCAGCGCCTACTACACCACCCGCAGCGGGCGACCCTACCGCGACTGGGTGAAAGGCGTGTACGCGGTGGGCACCGGGTCGCAGATGATCTTGGCAGGCGCAAGCGCTCATCATGTCGTGCATGACACCCGCTTTCTCGCTCCCCTCAAAAGTCGCATAGCACGGTATGGCAAGCAGAAAAACGGCAAACGCGACTGGCTCATGGTAGCTGATGCGGGCTTTGATACGGCTACCTTGACCGACCGCGATCTTGTCCCACCTATCCGGCGGGGTGGCAACCTGGTCGATCCTGCCCGCAAGGCGCGGGCAGACTTAGTTTCTCAAGCGCGTCTGGAGGGCTTGTTCGGTCAACGCTGGAAATGTGAGACGGTGCATTCCGTCATCAAACGCTTGTTTGGCGATGTCATTCGCTCGCGCTCATGGCGACTTCAGCGGCGCGAACCGATGCTCAAGGCGCTCGTCTACAACCTGCACCGTTAGGTGCTGCCTATCCTCGATCTATCTTTGCAACTGAGCA
>CALAJK010000124.1 GCA_937922795.1 uncultured Anaerolineae bacterium | reverse complement strand
GATTCGTTGAGATTTTGTAAAAATCGTGCAAATTGCGCGCAGCCGTATTGACAGTGAATCAATTGTCTGCTACTTTGTGTGTAGTTGACTTCATCAACTCATCGTCAGTCAACACATATTCAGGAGGCATTCATCATGTTGTATCTCCCGCGTGAAGAAGGTCAGGGCCTCGTCGAGTACGCGCTGATCCTGGTGCTGGTCGCCGTCGTGGTGATCGTCATCCTGGCGCTGCTGGGGCCGGCCATCGGCAACATCTTCTCCAACATCGTCAACGCTCTGTAGTTTTTACACCGGGGGGCGGCCTCTCCAGGTCGCCTCGCTCTCTAGCGGCGGGGACAGTCTGCGGGCTGCCCCCGCTTTTGATTCGGCCGCGGTTACGGCCCGGCGATGGCGGTGGCGGTGGCGATCAGGAAGGGGCGCTGGGCGGTGGGCGCGGCTTGCAGCGTGGCCGGGAAGTTGGCGGCGTCTTCGGTGGTGCGCGGCTGGTTCTGCTCCAGGTAGTAATCGCGCGTGAGGACGATCTCGGTCTCGACCGCGTCGTATTCGCGGCGCGGCGCCTGCACGCCGAACACCCCCACCAGGATCAAGCCGGTGACGAACCAGAACAGGGCCAGCGCCGCCAGCCAGTAGCCGATGCGGCGGTTGGCGCGGCGCACGCGCGGCGTGATCACCTTCAGCGGCAGCCCGGCGTCGGGCGCAGCCAGCGCCTCGACCGCCCGACGCAGCGCCGCCGCGTCATAGCCCTGGCTGAAGTCCAGCGCGGGCAGATGGTCAACCAGTTTAGGCAGCGGCGTCGGAGCCGCCAGCGCCAGCAGGATGGGCTGGCCAGCGTCCAGCGCCGCCTCTAGCGCCGCCTGTACAGCGGGGTCAGCGCTGGCCGCCGGCGACAGCACCGCCACCAACAGTCCGGCGGGGACAGGCAAAGCCTCAGCCGCTCGCAGATCGGCTTCCAGCCGGGCGGCCAGCGCCGCATCGGCGGGCGCGTTCACAATCTTGAACATGGTCAGTCTCGCTTTCATTCACGGTTGACGTCAGAATGCGCGCTCATGGGCGAGCCAGTTCCTTCGTCCGCAGGTAGTTCACCACATCCCAGCGTTCATCGTCGCTGAGCCGCCCATCACAGGCCGGCAGCCCACGCCAGCCGTCGCTCACGGCGGCGAACAGCTCTTCGTCGCGGGTGCGCGGCAGCCGTTCGATCAGCACTTGGTGATCGGCCAGGCTGTCCCACGGGCAGGCGCGCGCGTACAGCGCCGCCCCCCGCGCCAGCGAGGCCGCGTCCGGCAGCATTGGGTTGATGCGCTGCGGCGGCGGGTTGACGGTCGCCTCGTACTGCGCCTGCGCGTTCTGCACTACCACGACGCCGATGATCGAGAACAGCGCCGTCATGAAGATCACCCCCAGCGCGACCGTCACCACCGCCGGCCGCAGGTCCAGCCGTCGGTAAACGCGCTGCGCCAGCGGGTAAAACGCCCACCCGACCGCCGCCAGCGCCGCCAGCAGCGCGGCCACGTTCAGCAGCGTGGGCGGCCGCGACTGCAGCACGGCCGCCTCGGCGCGGATGTCCCAGGCGAAAGCAGCGCGGCGCGGCGGCTCGCCGGGGGCGATCACATCCACCAGCGCCCACCACGCGCCGGGGCGGTCGATGTCGGCGCTGGCGGCGATGTACAGTCCGTCGCCGGCTTCCTCGGCGGCCTCCCACGGGCCGCGCCAGTCACGCGCTGGCTGGGCGGCCCGCAGCCGCACCTCGCGGTTGGAAGCCGGCTGCCCATCCCGCGTCAGCGTGATGTCGAACGTGTTCACGCCCAGCCCGCCGGGGCTGATCACCAGCGCCACCTGGTAATCCTCCACCGCCGTCTGCGCTTGCAGCGGCGGCTGGTCGGTCGTCTCCGGGACTGGCACGGGCGTGGCGCTCAGCAGGCCGGCGGCCACCACCACGGCGGCGGCCAGGACGGCCTCCAGCCGCAGGGTGGGCAGAAAGTTGCCGACTCGCCGGGCGACCGCCGCCCAGCGCCGGTAGCGCTCCGGGCGCAGCGTGATGTGATGCGCCGCGCCGACCGCGACCAGGCCGGCGGCCAGCAGCAGTTTCAGGCCGAGCGCGCCGCCAAAGGCGGTGCTGGTCAAGTCGGCCGGCGTCGTGATCCAGTTGAGGGCGCTGTAGACGCCGGTGGCGATCACCACGCCCAGGCAGGCCGCCGCCAGCCGCGAGAACCGGTTGAGGACGGCCAGCAGCGCCAGCCGCCGCGCCTCGCCCGCGTAGGGGGCCAGGGCGACCGGCAGCGACAGCGCCAGCGCGCCCAGCCCACCCGCCCACAGGCCGACGGTCAGGGCGTGTGCCCAGTCCACGAAGATGCCCACCCACGGCCACAGCAGCGAGCCGGCGGCGTGGCTGCCGGCGCTGAACGTACCGACGACCAGCGCCAGCGCCCAGGCGTTGGCCACCCAGAACGGGCGCACCAATACCGGTTGGGCGCGCCAGGCGTACAGGCTGAGGCCGTGCAGCGCTGCCGCCAGGATGAGCAGCAGCAGCCGCGCCGTCCACAGGTCGCCGAAGCGCGTGCCGACGCGGGCGATATTCCAGTAACCCTGCGCCAGCGTCGTGCCCACGTCGGCGTTGAACAGCGCCATCCCCTGCTGGACGATGGCCAGCGCTTGGGCGGCGAAGGCCGCGCCCAATGCCGCTAGGGCTGCCGCGCTCAGCCGGCGCATCACCCGCGGCGGCAGCAGCCCGGCCGGGTGCTGCGGGCTGCCCCAGGCGGGCACGAGCGCCAGCGCATACACCGCGTAGATGCCGAGCAGCAGCAGGATCGCCGCCAGCGACGCCGCCCGCCAGAGCACTTCCAGCGGCTCGGCGCGCACCGTGGTGCTGCCAGTCACGCCTTCCACCGCTGCGCCGACGAAGAACACCCGTGTCTCGGTGATGACGTGGCCATCGCTGGCGAAAGCTACCCGCAGCTCAGCCACATATGCCCCGTCCGGCAGGTTGGCGGGCAGGCGCGCGGTCATCAGCGCGTTGTTCTGGTCGTCCACGCCGCCGCTGGCGATGACTGTCCCGGTCTGGTCGCGCACGGTCACGCTGCTGAAGGCGCGCTCTAGCCCTTCGCTGAACCAGTACTGTACTCGCGCCGGGGCACGTTCCAGCACGGCGCGGTTCTCTGGGATCGCCCGGACGATGAAGCCGTGCGCGCCCACGGGCGCTGTGCCGATCAACAGCAGCAGCAGTCCGGCCAGCGCGGCGCGCTTAATCCAGACGAAAGCGGTCGGGGGTGGAAGAGGCGGCATCATGAGCAGCAGAAGGCGCTGTCGGTTCATCCAACTCAGGCGGCAGGGCGCGGGTTTTCAGCCAGGCTGCGCCCATGACGACCAGGAAGATGACGCCGATGCTGATGAAGATGACTTCGTCCCAAATGCCTAGGGCTCCGTGGGCGAGGACGGGCACATTCCACATAGTCGGGGCGCTCAAAATGCTGTAGATTAGGGCAATTCTACCGCACTCAGCGCTAAATATGCACCTTTTTTCACGATATGCTCACCGAAACGGGCGGCGCGCCCCTACAACATTGTCTGACCCTTTATAATCCGCTTTATGGATATTACTGCCCTGGCGGCGTTGCCCCGTCTCGCACAAAAAATGATACAATCATGTTAGGCGTCGACCACTGTCTAGAGTTGGGGAAGTGATTGTGAAACTCGATCCTAACATTAGCCACGAAAGCGACGAAGAGTTGCTGCGGCGCGTCGCCACCCGCGCGCTCGGCAACACGGACTTCGAGGAGAACGAGCCGCGCTGGGGAACGGCGCACTTCGGCTCGCGCACTAACTTGCTGATCTACGTGCGCGGGGTGGCGGAACCCTTCGTGTTCGACGCCGGCTCGATCGACCAGATCGTCATCGGGCGCTTCGACCCCGACACCAACCAGTCGCCAGACATCGACCTAGAGCCGTTCGGCGCGTCTGACCAGGGAGTGTCGCGCCGCCATGCCACCATCATCCGCCGCGACGGCTCGCTGAACATCATGGACGTCGGCAGCCACAACGGCACGTACCTCAACGGCCAGCGGTTGGTGGCGCACCAGCCGCGCGTGCTGCGCGACGGCGACGATGTGCGTTTAGGCCATCTGGTGCTGCATATCAAGTTCAAGCGCGTATGATGCCGCTGTCTTGCCCACGCTGATGACCGCCATCGAACGCAGCAATGAGCAGTGGATCGCCGACCTGACCGGATCCCCGGCCGCCCAGGCGGCGGCGCTGGCCGACTTGCGCCAGCGCTTGCAGCGCGGCATCTTCTTCTACTTGACCCATGAACGCAGCGATCTGGCCGGCCTGGCGCGCCAGGAGCTGAGCCAGCTCGCCGAAGACCTGGCGCAGGATGCGGTGCTGCGGGTGATGGACAACTTGGACAGCTTCCGCGGCGACAGCCGCTTCACCACCTGGGCGACTAAGATCGCGGTGCGGCTGGCGATCAGCGATCTGCGGCGGGCGCGCTACCGGGACTTCAGCCTGGACGACCTGACCGCCGACGGCGACCTGCACCCGGAGACCACCGAACCGCTCGCCAGCACGCCCATCCCCAACCCCGAACACACCACCGAACGCGCCGATGTGCTGCGCCGCATCAACCAGGCGCTGGCCGAAGCCCTGACCGAGCGCCAGTACCAGGCGCTGCACGCCGTCGCCATCCAGGGCGTGCCGCTGGAGGTCGTGGCCGAACGCATGAACACCAACCGCAATGCCCTCTACAAACTGCTGCACGATGCCCGACGCAAACTGCGGGCGCATCTGGAAGAGCAGGGCCTGTCCACCGACTACATGCTGCGCCTGTTCGGAGATTGACAGCGGACGCTTGTCACCCCGCCTGCCGCCGGTTAGGATACAGGCCGCATCAGCGGCGTGGCCGCTGACAGCCGCCCCAGGAGATTGGAACGATCGCTTTGCGCCGCCGCATCCCTGACCTGTTGATCGCCGCGCTGCTGCTGGCGCTGCCGCTGGCGTTGTTCTGGCCGCAGACCGTCGGTGGGCGCACGCTGCTGCCTGCGGAAAACCTGTACCAGTACCAGCCGTATGCCGCCTACCGCGAGGTGGTTCAAGCGCCCGCCCTGCCGCACAACGCGCTACTGTCCGACCTGGTGCTGCAAAATATGCAGTGGAAGGCGTTCATCCGGCGCAGCCTGGCGCAGGGCGAAATCCCGCTGTGGAACCCGCACCAGTTCGCCGGCATCCCCTTCTTCGCCGCCGGGCAGCAGTCCACCCTGTACCCCTTCAGCCTGATCTACTACGTCCTGCCGCTGCCGGCGGCCTACGGCTGGTTCACCGTCGCTCAGCTCTGGCTGGCGGGGGCGTTCATGCTGCTGTTCGCCCGCGGGTTGGGGATCGGTCGGCTGGGCGCGGCCGGGGCGGCGCTGGTCTACCAGTTGAACGGGTTTTTCGTCGCCCACGCCGTCTTCCCGATGATCGTCGGCGCGGCGGTGTGGCTGCCGCTGATCCTGCTGATGGCCGAGTTCATCCTGCGGCGGCGGCCGTTGTTCGGTCGGCCGGCCTCAGCGCCATGGGCGATCATCGGCGCCGGGGCGCTGGGGTGCAACGTGCTGGCCGGCCACGTGGAGATCACCTACTACACGCTGCTCATCGCCGCCTACTATGCCGCCGGCCGGCTGCTGTGGCGAGCCCTGCAGAGCCGGCGGGCGGGGGAACCCCTGGCGCGCCTGGCGCGGCGCGAGGCGGCGGCGGCCGGCTGGCTGGCGGCCATGGTCGTGCTGGGGCTAGGGCTTGGCGCGGCACAGTTCATCCCCTTGTTCGAGTTCGCCAGCATCAACTACCGCGACGGCCGCACCACGCTCGACCAGGTGTTGGGCTGGGCGCACCCGGCCCGCGATCTGCTCCAATTCCTGATGCCGAACTTCTACGGCAGCCCGGCGCACCACGCCTACTTCGACGTGTTCACCGGCCAGACCGTGCCGGTGACCGTCAACGCCTTCGGCCAGCCGGTCAATACGCTGGATTGGGGCATCAAGAATTACGTCGAGGGCGCGCTGTACCTGGGCATCCTGCCGCTGGCGCTGGCCGGCTTCGGCCTGGCGGGGCGGCGCGGCGAACACCCATCAGCGGACGACCGTCCGCCCTACCGTGCGCTGTTCGCGCTGCTGGCGCTGGCGGGCCTGTCGTTCATGTTCGGCCTGCCGACCTACGGCCTGCTGTACAGCCTGCTGCCAGGCTTCAATCAGCTCCATTCGCCCTTCCGCTGGATTTATGCCGTGACGCTGAGCGCCGCTGTGCTGGCCGGCTTCGGCCTGGAGGCGCTGGCGCGCGCGCGGCAGGATGGCGTCTGGCGGCGGGCGCGCCGCTTCGGTTGGGCGCTGGCAGGGACTGGCGGCGGCCTGCTGGCGGCGCTGTTCGCCAGCCGCCTGCTGTATCCTCACATTGAGCCGCTGGTTGACTGGCTGTTCCGGTCGCTGGCCAAAGCGCCGGAGACCTTCGCCGACGCCCGCATGTTCTACAGCTACCAGTTCACCAACCTGCTGACGCTGGGGCTGTTCACGCTGGGGGCGGGCGTCGTGTTCTTGTGGGCGGCGCGGAGCACGGGCGGCAGGGCGCGGGCGGCGCGGTGGGGTGCGCTGGCGCTGGGGCTGATCGCGCTCGACCTGCTGGCCGCCTCGTGGGGCTTCAACCCGGCGTCTGACCCGGCGCTGCTGGACTTCACGCCGCCGGCCTTCGAGTGGCTGGCCAACCAGGGCGAGGGCTGGCGCTACACCACGCTGGACGACCCGGCGCGGCCGCCGTTGGTCAACGCCAACATGACCTGGCGCTACGGCCTGGACGACATCCGCGGCTACGAGAGCATCATCCCGCGCCAGTACGTGGACTACATGCGGCAGATCGCGCCGCAGACCCAACTCGATTTCAACCGGGTTGCGCCGCTGTTCACCGATTACGCCGCGCTCGGCCTGGACTTCGACCCGCTGGACGCGCTCCAGTCAGAACGGCTGAACCTGCTCAATGTGCGCTACCTGATCACCCACCGCGATACCACGCTCCCAGAAACCACCTTCACCGACCGCGATCGGACGTGGACGGCGCCGGTTTGGCCGCTGGTCTACGAGGATGAGGCGGTGCGCATCTGGCAGAACCCGAAGGCGCTGCCACGGGCGTGGATCGCGATGACCGACGGTCCCGCGCCGGCCATCGGCGACGGCTACCGCCTAGGGGCAGAGGTCACCATCGAAAGCGACACTGGCCGCGAGAAGACGCTACACGCTGATCTAGACGCCGACGCCGCCTCCTGGTTGGTCGTCAGCGAGACCCACCTGCCCGGCTGGCGCGCTTTCGTCCGCCCGCGCGGCGGCGGCGATGCCAGCGAGCGCCCGCTGCCGGTCGAGCGCGTGCTGGAGAACTTCCAGGGGGTGAACCTGTCGCCGGCGGCGCTGGCCGCCGCCTTCGCCGACCGCGGCGCGCTGACCGAAGCTGAGCAGCGCGCGCTGGACGACCAGCAGGTGACGGTGCGGCTGGTCTACAACCCGCCCAGCTTTCAGATCGGGCTGTTCGCGTCGTTCATCAGTGGCATCATCCTGCTGTTCGCCGGCGGCGTGTGGGTCTGGCGGCGCTTCGTGGGCGTCGAGCCGACCGGCGGCGTGGGCGCGGTGGCCCGCAACAGCCTGGCGCCCATCTTGCTGAACCTGTTCAACCGGGGCATCGATTTCGGCTTCGCCTTCATCATGCTGCGCATCCTGGGGCCGGAGGGCGCGGGCGTGTACTCGTATGCTGTGTTCATCTTCGGCTGGTTCGACATTTTCACCAACTTCGGCCTGAACGTGTTCCTGACGCGGGAAGTCGCCCGCGACCGCGGCCAGGCCTGGCGCTACCTGTTCAACACCAGCGCGCTGCGGCTGCTGCTGTTCGCCGCCGGCGTAGGGCTGCTGGCGGCGTTCGTGGTGGCGCGCCAGGCGGTCATCAGCCCGCCGCTGGCCGCCGAGGCGCTGCTGGCGCTGGGGCTGCTGTATATCGGCCTGCTGCCCAACAGCCTGAGCACCGGCCTATCGGCGCTGTTCTACGCCTTCGAACGGGCTGAAGTGCCGGCGGCGGTGACGACCGTGGCCACCATCAACAAGGCGGTGTGGGGCGTGGCGGCGCTGCTGCTGGGCTTCGGCGTGGTCGGGCTGGCGGGCGTCAGCATCGTCACCAACGCCATCACGCTGGGCGTGCTGGTGTCCAGCGCCCGCCGGCTGCTGGGACTGCGCCCGCCCACGGCCGGGCCGCGCTTCCGCCCGGACGCCGCCCTGCTGCGGAGCATGGTCGGCGAAAGCTGGCCGCTGATGCTGAACCATTTCCTGGCGACGATCTTCTTCCAAATCGACATCGTGATCATCGAGGCGGCTCACGGCCCGGCCATGGTCGGCCAGTACAGCGTCGCCTACAAGTGGGTGGCGGCGCTGAACGTCATCCCGGCCTTCTTCACGATGGCGCTGCTGCCGGTGCTGTCGCGCCAAGCGCGGGAAGACCTGGACGCCTTCCGCCGCTCCTACCGGCTGGCGATCAAGCTGCTGGTCAGCCTGGCCGTGCCGCTGGCGGCGCTGTTCACCTTCCTGGCCTATCCGCTGACCGGCATCCTGGGCGGCGCTGAGTTCCTGCCAGACGGGGCTATCGCCACCCAGTTGATGATCTGGAGCATCCCCATCGGCTGGATCAACAGCCTGACGCAGTACGCGCTGATCGCCCTGGATTTGCAGCGGCGCATCACCCGCGCCTTCTTCATCGCCGTCAGCTTCAACATCGCCGCCAACCTGATCTTCATCCCGCCCTACGGCTACCGGGCGGCGGCGCTGACCACTATCGCGTCCGAGGCGGCGCTGCTCATCCCGTTCGCGCTGTTCCTGGCCGGCAGAGCGCCGGGGATCGGCTGGTGGGGGATGCTGTGGCGGCCGGCAGCCGCCGGGCTGGCGCTGCTGATCGCGTTGGCGCTGCTGTGGGGGACGGGTCCTATCCCGGCGCTGGCGGCGGGCGGACTGGCCTACCTGGCGACCTGGTTCGGGCTGCGGGCGCTGGACGCCGACGAGTGGGCGCGGCTGGCGCCGCTCGTGCCGAGGCGGCTGCGGCGGCTGGGGCAGCCTAGAGCTGTCGCATCGAAATGATCGGCGCGGCGCAAATAGCATCTTGCCCCCATTTCTCAACACACTTCTTTTTCTCGCAGCCGCAAATATGCTAAGCTATTCTACAAGATTGCTAATCTAGCGATTGCACACAGCGATCTAGGCGTTCGACGCGGTTCATTGAGCAGGTTGTAAGGACGCAGCCTGGTGCAGCCGCCCGCCGGGATGCGCACACAGGCGTTGGCCTACCCACGGCTCTACAGTGCGAGCCGCATCCATCTTCTAGGAAATTTAGGATGCCGCCCACAGATCCATCTGGCAGCGTCTGATCGCTCAACGAAAACCGCTGGTCTGCCTGAGGTCTGCCGATGCGACGTTTTTTTGAAGCACCGACTTTCCCCGAAGACGCTGAGAAAACCCGTCTTGTTGACCAACTATACTGGGTCTTCAAAGTCATCCTATTCATCGTGCCGCTGTACCTAATCGCCGGCAACCGAAGCCCCGCTGTTATCCTAGCGATGGTAGGCATCGTCCTGTCCACCCTGACGATGATGCGCCTAACCCGCACCGGGCGGGTGCGGGCGATCGCTTTCCTGTTTCTGTTCATGGTCAGCTTGGGCTCCGTCATGGTGGCGTCGGAGAGCGGCGGCGTCAGTTCGACCGGCTTCGTCGGCACCGGTTTCTTCGTTGTGCTGGCGGCCGGGCTGCTGCTGTCGTGGCGCGGCGCCGCCGCCTTTCTAGGCCTTTTCGTTGGGTACGGCGTCATCCTGATCTGGCTGGAGTCGTCGGGCGTGCTGCCGACGGCGCAGGCCGGCAGCACGCCCTTGGACCGCCTGGTCACGTTTTTCTTCGTCCTGCTAGCCACCCTTGGGCTCGCCTTTCGTGTGACGAACGATCTTCAAGCAGCGCTAGAGCGCCTGCAAACGGAAATACGCGAGCGCGAAAAGGCCGAAAGCGCGCGGCGGTTGAGCGAGCAGCGCTACCGCATCCTAGCGGAGAACCTGCCCGGCAGCGCCATCCTGCTGTACGACCACGATCTGCGCTTCGTGCTGGTGGACGGGCCAGAACTGGAACGCACCGGCTACAGCAAAGCCCAGATGGAAGGGCGAACGCTGTACGAGGCTGTGCCGGCGGACTTCGCCCAGGCCGTCGAGGCCAATATGCGGGCGGTATTGAATGGTGCAGCCTTCTCGGCCGAGCTGCCCTACGAAGACCTGTTCTATGCCTACAACTACGTGCCGCTGCGCGATGAGTCGGGGGCGGTGGCGCTGGGCATGATCGTGGCGCGAGACATCACCGAGCGCAAGCGGCTGGAGCTTGAGCTCCAGCGCTATGCCGAAGAATTGGAGCGCATGGTCGAAGCGCGCACGACCGAGCTGCGGCTGGCGAAGGAACAGATCGAGGCGATCCTCCACCACACGCGCGATGCGGTGGCGCTGGTGCGCACCAACGGCGACGTGCAGCTCGCCAACCCGGCGTTCATCCGTCTGTTCGGGGAGCAGGCCGCGCAGATGATAGAGTATATCCTGTGGTCGATGACGGACGAACAGGCGGTGCAGGTGGCGGCGCAGGGTTTAGTCGGAGCCTTCTGTGACGGCCAGCAGCAGGCTTTGACCACGCGCGTCCAGTCGCCCGCGGGCGAACATCTGGACATTGACCTGGCGCTGGAACCGATCAACTCGGATGAGGCAATGCAGGCCAACATCGTCCTGAGCGCCCACGATATCACCCACATCCGCGAGCTGGAACGGCTGAAAGAACGGTTCCTGGCCTACGCCGTGCACGACCTGAGCGCGCCGATCACCGGCCTGAGCACCCGCCTGTACCTGCTCAAGCGCAGCCCGGAGAAGCTGGAAAAGCACATCGCCTCGCTGGAATCGCAGGTGCAGCATTTGCAGAACTTGCTGGAAGATCTGCGCACGCTGTCCCTGCTCGACCAGGGCGCCATCACCCTGAACCGGGTCCCGACGCAGCTCAACCAGATCATCCAGCGCGTGTTTGACACGTATGAGCCGGTCGCGCTGCAGAAACGCCAGACACTGCGGCTGATCGCCGATCCCAGCATTGGCGAGGCACAGCTCGATGACCGCAAGATCGAACGCGCCATCGTCAACCTGGTTGCCAACGCCATTCAATACACGCCGGAAGGGTGCGAGATCACCATCCGCAGCCGCCGCGAAGCTGACAGTCTGCTGGTCGAAGTGACTGATCAGGGCATCGGCATCAAAGCCGAGGACCAGCAGCGGATCTTTGAGCGTTTCTTCCGCACCGACGCCGCCCGGTCGCAGACCGCCGGCACAGGTCTGGGGCTGGCGATCGTCAAAGAGATAATCGAACTGCACGGCGGCGCCGTCACCGTTCGGAGCGAGATGGGCCGCGGCAGCACCTTCACCCTGCGCCTGCCGGCCTGAGCGGCCGCTTACTGCGCCAGACGCGCCAGCACCAGGATGAAGCTGCCGCGCGTGTTCGGGTTGCCCTCGCCGCCGCTGTAGCGCCCAGCCTGCAGATAGTAGACGCCGGTGCGCGGCAGCACATAGCGGGCGATGCGGGCGTTCTGGCCGCCGCCGCTGTCGTCGTCGCTCACCAGCGGGTTGAGCTGGTCGTCGAGCAGCGTCAGCACCGGGTCGAGGTCGCCGTCGCCCCGGCTGAGCGTGACGGTCACCGGGTCGCGCTCGCTGCCGAAGAAGGCGAACAAAGTCTCCGGCGTCTGGTCGTCGATCCGGCCGGTGATGCTGGTCCCGTAGCTGATGCGCTGCACCCCCTCCGGCACGCCATCAAAAGCGTTGCCGAGCGTCTGCAGTTCCAGCTTGAAACGCCCAACCGTCGCCGGCGCGCCCTCGCCGGTGAACGACCGGGCGATCAGGTAATACCGCCCGTCGGCGGGGATGCGGTAGCCTTCGATGCGGGCGTTCTGGCCACCGCCGCCGTCGTCGTCCGCCGCCAGTTCCTGCAGCCCAGCGTTGACCAGCGTCAGATACGGGTCGAGCGAGCCGCTGACACGGTTCATACGGGCGCTGATGAGGTCGTCGCGGCGGGCGTCGAAGATGAAGTAGCGGGCGGCGCTGGCGGCGGTGATCTCGTTCTCCTGCGATTGGCCGTACTGAATGGGCAACGCCGTCTGGGGCGAATTGCCCAAACCGCTGTTGTCGGCCTCTTCCAGCGTCAGCACGAAGCGCCCGGCAGACGTGCCGGCGGCCTCGCCGTAGCGGGTGGCCTTGATGATGTACGTGCCGTCGCGCTCGATGACCAGCCCCTCGATGTGGGCGTCCAGCGAGCCGGAGCCAGGCGCATCGTCGTTGTCGGCCAGCAGGAAGGCGCTGCTGTCCACCACCTGGAGGTAAGCGTCCAGGTCGCCCGACACGCGCTGCATGTGGATGTTGACGATATCGCCCCGGCGGGCGCGAAAACTGTAGAACAACTGCGGCTGCAGGTGGGTGATGGCGTTGATGACCGAGTCGCCGTAGCGCAGGGCGCTGCCCGACGCCGAACTGACGCCGATGCGTTCGAGGTTCAGCTCGTAGGCGCCGGCCGTGCTGCCCAGGCCGTAGCCGAAGCGCCCGACTACCAGATAATACGGCCCGCTCTGCGGCAGCCGCAGCGCGTCAATCAGCACGTCGCGGCTGCCGGCGCTGTCGTCCTGGCTGAGCAGCGTGCGCCCGCTGGCGTCCAGCAGCGCCAGCACCGGGTCGAGATCGCCGCTGGTGGCGCGCAGGCTGATGGCGATCACCTCGCCGCGCAGCCCCTCGAACGTATATACGGTGCGCGGCATAGCATTGTTGAGCGTCCCGGTCACCCGACCGCCGTAGGCGACGCCGCCGCTGGCATCCTGGGCGCGCGCCGGCAGCGCCAGCGCCAGCAGCAGCCCGATCACCCACCATCTGCGCCTCATCGGCCCCTCAATCCTTTCACTCAGCCAGCAGCGCTAACGCGCCGGCAGGACGCGCGTCAATGGCCTCCCCAACCCGTCCGCTGTCCTCACACGCCCCCGTTCCCTCATCAGCAGGCGACGACCACCGCGGCGGCGTGATCGGCCGTGTGCGTCAGGCTGATGTCCCACTCCGTCAGTTCCAGCGACTGCGCCAGCGCGGCGGCCGCGCCGTGCAGGTACAAGCGGGGGCGGCCGCGGGCGTCGCCGATGATCTCGATATCGCGCCAGCGCACGTCGCCGATGCCCGTGCCCAGCGCCTTGGCGACGGCCTCTTTGGCCGCCAGCCGCGCTGCCAGCCGGTGCGGGCGATCGCCGCAGTCGGCGCGCTCGCCGGGGGTGAAGAAGCGGTTGAGGAAGCGCTCGCCCAGGCGGGCGATGCCGTGTTCGACCCGACGAATCTCGATCATGTCGATGCCGCAGCGCACCATGCGCGCCTCCATCTGGCCTGGCCAGATCGCGAAGCGAGGGAGTCGAGCTGTCTCCCCAGCGCCAGCAAGTATAATCTGCCGCCGGTTGGTGCGGCAACCAGCCGATTCTTGTTATAATCGAATCAGCGTTCGGTCAGACATGGATAGGATCAGATGGCAGCGGTTCGAACGACCAAGGGGCGCAAGCACATCACTGAGTCAGAGCAGATCGTGGTCGAAAACCCGATCACGCGCCAGCCCATCGGCGCAGTGCCGGCCATGAGCGCCGACGACGTCGCGGCGGCGGTGGAGCGCGCCCGCCGCGCCCAGCCGGCCTGGGAGGCGCTGGGCGTCAAAGCCCGTGGCCGGCTGATCATGCGCTTCGCTGACCTGCTGTGGGCGGAACAGAAGACGGCAGTGCGCACCATCCGCGCCGAGACCGGCAAGACCGAGTTCGGCGCCTGGGTGGAAGTGGCCGTCCTCGAACAGACCTGCACCTACTACCGTCACAACGCGCCGCGCCTGCTGCGGCCGCAAACGCGCCGGTCGCTGGCGCCGCTCAAGCACCGGGCGCGGGTGTATTACAAGCCTTATGGGGTGGTCGGCTTCATCACGCCTTGGAACTACCCGCTGCTCAACGGCTTCCAGGATCTGATCCCGGCGCTGATCGCCGGCAATACGGTCGTGCTCAAGCCCAGCGAGATCACACCGTTCACGGCGCTGTATGCGGCGCGGCTGATGCACCGCGCCGGCATCCCCCGCGACGTCATACAGGTGGTGACTGGCGACGGCCGCACCGGCGCGGCGCTGGTCGAATACGTGGATTACATCGCCTTCACCGGCAGCACCGCCACCGGCCGCAAGATCGCGGCGCGGGCGGGCGAGCGCCTGATCCCATGCAGCCTGGAGCTGGGCGGCAAAGACCCGATGATCATCCTGCGCGATGTTGACCTGGATCTGGCGGCCAGCGGCACGCTGGTGGGCGCGCTGGAGAACGCCGGCCAGGTGTGCGTGGGCACGGAGCGCATCTACGTCGAAGACGCCATCTACGACCAGTACATCGAAAAGCTGAAATACTACGCCGATCAACTGGTCATCGGCGCCGCCGCCGGCGACCATGTGCACGTCGGCAGCCTGACCAATGAGCGCGAGCTGCTGCGGGCTGAGGCGTTCATCGCCGATGCGGTCGCCAAGGGCGCGCAGGTGATTTTCGGCGGCCGCCGCCGCCCCGATCTCGGCCCGCTGTTCTTCGAGCCGACCATCCTGGTGAACGTAGACCACACCATGCAGGTGATGCGCGAGGAGACCTTCGGCCCGCTCATCCCCATCATGCGGGTGAAGGATGCGGAAGAAGCCATCCGGTTGGCCAATGACAGCGACTACGGCCTCTCCGGCTCGATCTTCACGCGCGATCTGAAGCGCGGCGAACAGTTGGCCACCCGCATCCATTCCGGCGATGTGACGATCAACACCACCAAGTGGGTGTTCGGCTCGCCGTCGCTGCCGATGGGCGGGGTGAAGCACAGCGGCCTAGGCCGGCGCAACGGCCCAGAAGGGCTGCTGCGCTTCGTCAGGCCGCAGTCGGTGCTGGTCAACTGGCCGATCCTGGACAAGCCGCAGTTCACGCTCAACCACTGGCTGCTGATCCCCATGCACGTGCTGACGCGCCGCATCCGCTGGCACATTCCGCTGCTGCGGATGTAGAGAAGCGCTAGGGCGAACGCACCACAATTCAGCACAGATCTATCAAAGGCCGCCGTGATCGGTGTGGGGGTAGACCTCGCCGAGCGCACACGCCTGCGCGCAGACGGGCGTTATACATCGATGCGCCGCGACGATGCCGCCTCCTGGTGCTCCGCTCGCTGTGACCGCCGAGAAGATAAAATGCAGAATTCAGGAAATCTTGACGAATTTCATAAAACGTGCCTTGACTTCAGCCTTCAAGCGCCAGATAATGAACGTAGCATTGACAAAGTATTGCGGAACGCCGCCTGGAGTACGCCAATGAAGCCCGCCCGGATCCTGTACATCGAAGACAATCCGCAGAACGTGCGCCTGGTGCGAAAGATCCTGACCGCCGCGGGTTATGAAGTGCTGGACGCCGCGCATGGGCTGCAGGGCATCGCCCTAGCCGCCCGCGAAAGCCCTGACCTGATCCTGCTCGACCTGAGCTTGCCCGACATCAACGGCCTGGACGCAGTGGCGCGGTTGAAAGCAACCCCTCGCCTCGCTGGGATACCTATCATCGCTTTGACGACTGCGACCGCCGACGGCGAGCGCGATCGCAGCCTGGCAGCGGGCTGCGCAGACTGCCTGACGAAACCGGTGATGAAGAACGAACTGCTGCACACCATCGCCATCCTGCTTGACCAAACGGTTCGCGCCGCGCAGGCCGGCTAGACGGTGAGCCGGCGTGGATAGCGCGTCAGCACCTCCAGGCCGGTTTCCGTCACCAGCACGTCGTCCTCGATGCGCACGCCGCCCAACCCCGGCACGTAGATGCCGGGCTCGATTGTGAAGACCATCCCCGGCTCCAGCGGGTCAGCCACGCCGGGGGCGATCTGGGGGATCAGTTCATGCCCCTCCATCCCCAACCCATGGCCGGTGCGATGAGTGAAGTACGAGCCGTAGCCGGCCGCCTCGATCACTGCTCGCGCCGCCTGGTCCACCGCGCCCATGGGCGCGCTGGGGCGGGCAGCCGCTTGGGCCGCTTCGTTGGCTGCCAGCACCGTGTCGTAGATGCGCCGCATCTCCGGCGTCGGGGTCCCCAGGCAGAAGGTGCGGGTGATATCCGCCAGGTAGCCGTCTACCTGGCCGCCGAAATCCAGCAGCAGGAATTCGTCGGCGTTCAGAGCGCGGTCGGTGACCGTGCCGTGCGGCAGGGCGCTGTTGGGTCCGGTCTGCACCAGCGGCTCGAAAGCGACATCATCGCATCCCTGAGCCGCCAGCGCGTCTTTCAGCCGGGCGGCGATCGCCCGTTCAGTCATGCCGGGCTGCACCCAACCCAGAAGCTGATCGAGCGCCGCCTCGCTCAACTGCACCGCCCGCCGGATGCGCTGGATTTCGTCCGGACTTTTGCGGGCGCGAATGCCGATCAGATCGCGCTCGATCGTTCGCACGCGCAGCGACGAGTCCGCCGCCAGGAAGGCCAGCCATTCGGTGACGCGCATCGTCAGCCCGTCCACGCCCAGCGTCTGGCCGCGCAGCCCCAGCGCGTCCAGCGCGGCGCGAAAAGCGCCTGCGTAGCCGTCGGCGTCGCTCCAAGCGAAGATCTGCGCCGCCAGATCGGGACGGGCTTCCAGGCGGATGGCTTCAAGCTGGGGCACGATGAACCCCAGCGCGCCGGACGTGACCAGCGCGATGATCGGCCGCTCCGACAGGTGATAGTCCAGGCCGATGAAGTAGCGCATGTTAGCGCCGGGGACAAGGGCGACCGCGTCTACCGATGGGATCGCGCGCAGGCGATTCAGACGTTCAGCATAACTCATGTGACAGCTCCTCAGTGGGTGAGCGCGAGGATTCGATTATACAACACTGGCTGCGACCAACCTTTTTTTCACGCGATTTTCACTACACCAGCGGCAGCTTCGGTGTATAGTGAAAATGTAATGATACGTAATAGATGAGGAGCAACCGTACGTGGACTTCAACACACTCATCGCTGAACTGCAAGTGGCTGAACCCGAACGCCGGTTAGCGGCGGCGCGCCTCATCGGCACACTCGATGAGACCGAAGCCTTCGATACGTTAGCGCTGTGTTACCCCAGAGAGACGGAGCCACAGGTCAAGCGTATGATGAGCTGGGCGGCCAAGCGGCTGGAGCAGGCGCGCAGCGCCGGCTATTCTACCCGCGCCGCCATCTTCCATCATTTCAAGATTGATTATGAAGTGCAGCAGTTGCGCGAGCAGCGCGAGACGGAGCTGATCCGCCAGATGCAGTATCAGTCTGAGATGCAGCTCCTGAACGAACGCAGCGGCAAGGCGAACAATGTCATATTGGGCGCGGCGATCGGCGGCGCGCTGTTCGGCGCTCAGGGGATGATGATGGGCGCGATGACCGGCCTGACGCCGGGCGCTGAAGTACTGTCGTCCGGCCTAGAACCGCGGCCAGCCATCGGTTCGAGTCGGATCATGCCCGTCCGCCCATCCACGACCGACATCCGCCCGCTGGTTCACCGCCTGCTGCACGACCCGGACGCCGAGCGGCGGCGCAAAGTCGCGACCGATCTGGGAGCGGTGGTGAACAACCCGGCGGCGCTGCCGTTCCTGGCGCAGGCGTTCGTACATGACCCGTCCACGCTGGTGCGCCAGGCAGCCCAGCGCGCCGCCAAACTGATTTACTGGAATCTACTCTACTGGCAGATGGAGGAGAGCGGCGAGATCGCCGCCGAAATTCGCCGCCGCGCCCAGGCCGGCGCAACAGACGGCGCAGCGCCGGCGGTCACGCCCGCGCCAGCGGCTCAGAATGAGGCGGTGCCGCTGGCCAAGCCGGCGGCGGCACAGCCCGCAGCCGCTCCAACGAGTGAGCCGCCGCTGCGCCTGAATCTGCGCCGCATCGCCGAGGCCGCCGACCGAGCCAGCCGCCAGCGCCAGCCTTAGCGCTGGTTGACGAACCACTGCACCAGCGCGCGCACCTCGGCCAACGGCGGCGGGACTACAGCCTGCCCGTAGTCTGGCGCAATCCGGATACCGTAAGCCGCGCCCGCCGCGAACAGCGCGGCCGCTGGTGCGGGCTCGCCCGACGCCGGGCGCAGGCCGAACGTCTGAGCGCTGGCCTGCTGGGCTTCGCTCAGGAGCCAGTCGCGCAGCGCGGCGACCGCGGCCTGCGCTTCGGGCGGCGCGGCCGCGTCCTGCCAGCGCGCCAGCGGGAAATCCAGTTGGAACTGGTAAGCCGGGTAAAACAAACGCACTGGCTCGCGGCTGGTCATGCCGCTCAGGTTCGTCAGCCACTGCACTTCTGGGAACAGCGCTAGCTCGATCAGCGACGCGCCCTGGCTGGCCATGGCCAGTGCTGGGTCGCCGCTGGTCTGCGCCAAGCTGCGGGCGACCGGCGCCAGCCAGTCGCGGAATTCCCGTCCGCGCAAGGCCTCGGCGGTGGGCGCGGGCGTGCGGTTGAAATGGGCGGCGGCGGTCAGCAGCCCGGCTGTCCCGCCAATTTTGCGGTTGGGCTGGGGCAGCCCTAATTTGATGAACCGCCAGCTCGCCTGTCCGCCGAGCACCTCCCACGATTCGACGCGGGCGGCCTCGGCCACCACGTCCCAATCGAGGGGCGCATCCGCCGCCAGCACCTGCACCCGGCTGGCATAACCGCCCCATACCAGCGGTGAGCGCGCCAGCGACGGCGCTTCCACCACGAACGGCAGGCCGCTTTCGACCGCGTACGTCACGGAAGCGCTGGAAGCCGGGATCCAAGCGTCGGGGTGTTCGAGCGCTGTCCAGCGGCGGCCCTCCAGCCACACGGCCAAGTCCTCCACCGGCGTCAGCCGCGCCTGCACTCGGCGAGTGGCGTTGATCACCGGGTCAGTCGCGTTGAACGCCTCGATAGCGCGCTGCGCCCACGGCTGGGCCAGCGGGTCGACCGCGATCACCACCTGCAGCGGCGGCTGGCTGCGCAAGAACTGGCTGACGCCAATGACGCCGGCTGCCACCACGATGAACAGCAATAGGAAGATCGTCCCTCGTCTCATGATCCTCGCCGCCTTTGCATTGGGCTTCCCGCCTTTCAGTCTACCCCAAAAGCGGGCGATTATTCCCCCCAATCTTCAGTGATCTGGTGACTGCTCTCCTATTGATTGCGCCCAGCGCCTCGGCTTATGCTAAACTGTAGGCTATCTTAATCAGGAGGGATGCTGATGCGCCACTCACTGTTCCGCCTCTTGCTGGCGCTGCTGGCGCTGCTCGGGGCCAGCGCCGCCTTCGCCCAGGACGGGGCGACCACCTACACGGTTGTGCGCGGTGATGTGCTGGATTTGATCGCGGCGGCCTTCGACGTGGACACCCAATGTTTGGCGAAAGCCAACGCCCTGGAAAACCCCGGCAAACTGCGCGTGGGCGACACACTGCTGATCGATTTTAGCTGCCCGACTTACACCGGCCCGGCCTTTGTGCCAAACCCACGCCAAGACCGGCGCGCGTCGTCGGCCGGGCAAGCGGCCGGGCAGGGCGGCGGCGGCGAGGAACGCCCGCAGCCTCAGCCCGGTCCGGACGATCAGGTCTACACCGTCCGGCGCGGCGATGTGCTGGATCTGATCGCCCAGCGCTTCAACGTCTCGATCGTGTCGCTGCAGTTGGCGAATAACCTGCCTAACCTGAACGTCCGGCTGTTCGTGGGCGACGAGCTGATCATCCCCGCCGGCGCGCCGCCTTACGGCCAGTTTCCGGCGCTGCCCGTCGGCGAAGGCCAGGGCGGCGGCGCGACGGCTGACCCCGGCGATCAGGTCTACGTGGTGCAGCCGGGCGACGTGCTCGACCTGATCGGCGCGGCCTTCGATACCCAGGTGGCCTGCATCGTCAAAACCAACGGCCTGCAAAAGCCCGGCCTGATCTTCCCCGGCCAGACCATCGTCATCCCGGCGAGCTGCCCGCGCTATGACGGCTACGCCCCAGTGACCAACCCGCGGGGGCGCTGACGACCAACAGGCGCGCGGGCGCACACGCCGGCGCGCCCCTACTGGCGTATCTTGCGCTGCACGAACACCAGGAAGGGGTAGGCCAGCTTGGAAGCGTCCACTTGGCCGCGGGCGAAAAAGGCGCGGTTGGCCTCCTCGAAGTCGTGGTGCAGCCGCTCGATCTCCCGTGCCTGCTGGTCTGACGGCTCGTTCTGAAACAGCGTGACGACGGTGGTGAAGCGCCCAGCGGCGAACAGCAGCCACCGGCGTGGGCCGATCATCCGCACTTCGCGTTCGACCAATTTGCCGCTCTCTAGCAGCATGGTGAAATCGTTGAGGACGGGCGCTAGTTTGGCGGGGGGCACGTCAAAATCGCCCAGGGTCTCTAGCAGCGTGCCGGTGCGATGGCTGTAGATCACCATGCCCATGGCCTTGCCCATGTGCTGCTCTTTGACGGTGATGGTGGACAGGCCGTCCTGCGCCAGGCTCATGATGGCGTCGGGCATGCTGCTGCGCAGCGCCATATCGGCCATCGCCAACTGCGATGTGTAGCGTTCGTACACGGCGTGGAACTGCTCGCGGCTGATTTTGCCTTCCGCGAATTCGGACAGAAGTCCCTGAATTTTCTGCTGCACCTGAGCTTTGAACGCCCGGATTTTGCTGCTGTCGGTGGCCATCGCACCCTTCCCTACGGCTGGCATCTTTCTGCTACGATCATACCATACACTACCCGCCGCCGAATCCTTGACGAGTCTCCCGCGGGCGCATTTCTGGCCGCCGGTCGGCGCAGCCGCCGCCGTATTCACCGCACTTCAAGACGGCAGCGCTTCACATCCCCATGCCCTGGCTTTCGGCCAGGTACAGCAGCAAATGCTCGCGGGCGCGGGCGTACATGGCCGCCTCGACCTGCGTCAGCAGCGCCGGCGGGATGTGATCCCACAAGCCGTGCTGCATCTGCTCCGCCGAGTCGAGCAGGGCGCGCAGTTCCGCCGGCGTGCGGTTGATACGAGCGCCGAAGATCTCCAGCGTCCGGCTGCAGCCGCCGGGCGCGATCTGGGCGCTGATGAAGTCGCGCCACTCTGCCAGCACTGCATCGGTCATGAACGGCAGCCAGCCGTTAGGCCGGGCGGCGCTCAGGCAGTCCGCCTGCCACGCCTCCAGCCGGGTCAAGTCGCGCTCATCCATGTAGATCAACAGCGCGTGCAGCATCAGAAACCGGAAGGGGTGTGGGGCCCACTCGCGCCCGCCAAAATGCGGCCCCAGCATGTCCACCGTCCACACCGCGTCCATCGCCAAGTGGGCGACATAGCCGGCCAGGAACGCCCGCTGCGCTGGATGCCGGGCGGCGGCCAATGATGGGTGCTGGGCGAGCATCACCCGCCAGGGCGGGACGGTCAGCGGCTGGTCGTAAGTGTAGAAGTGAGTGTCTTCACGGCGCGACTGCGGCGTGGGGCGGGCGTCCGCGGCCACGCTGCCCAGCAGAAAGGCGCTGCGTTCGGCCTGCAGCAGTTGGCGCGCCGACCAGTCAAGCGACGGGTCGGCCAGCAGACGCTGGGCGGCCTCCAGATGGGTGAAAGGCGTCGGCATGGTCGGCTAATCTCCTGGCAGCGCGCCAGCGGTCACACGCCGCTGAAGGCGCTGAAGCCGCCGTCCACCGGCACGACCACGCCCGTCACGAAGCGGGCGGCGTCGGAGACCAGCCAGATGACCGCCCCGATCAGGTCATCCGGCTCGCCGAAGCGCCGCAGCGGCGTGTGGGCGATGATCTGCTGGCCGCGGGCGGTGAGCTGCCCCGTCTCGCGCTCGATCAACAGGTCGCGGTTCTGTTCGCCCAGGAAGAAGCCGGGGGCGACCGCGTTGACGCGGATGCACGGGCTGTATTCCAGCGCCATATAGGTCGCCAGCCAGCGGGTGAAGTTTTCCAGCGCCGCTTTGGCCGCGCCATAGGCGACCACGCGCGTCAGCGGGCGCGCCGCCGCCATCGAGGAGAGGTTGAGGATGGCGCCCGCGCCGCAATCCGCCATGCCGCGCCCGAACACCTGCGCCGCCAGCATCGCGCCCAAACAGTTCAGGTTGAACGCGGCTTGCAGCGCTTCCAGCGGCAGATCGAAGAAAGACTGTCCAACCCCGACGGTGGCGGCCGGGCGGTTGCCGCCCGCGCCGTTCACCAGGATGTCTACCCGGCCAAACTGGTCGTAGATGCGCCCCGCCGCCCGTTCCAGCTCGGTTCGGTCGAGCGTATCCGCTGGGACGCCCAACGCCTGAGCGCCGGTCGCGCGCAGCGACTCGGCCAGCGCGGCCACACGCGGTTCGGTGCGGGCGACCACGGCCACCGCCGCCCCTGCCGCCGCCAGTCCCCGGCAGATGGCAGCTCCCAGGACGCCGCTCCCGCCAATGACCACCGCCGTCTTGCCGCTCAAGTCGAACATAGACCGCTCCGCACATCGATTGCACCAGGCACATTATCGGGCGAGACCGGCAAACCAACAAGTGCGGACTGGTACAGCCCGCACTGGCGAGGCGTTCGTGAGCGCTCAGGGCGATGGTCGCAAACGGCATCGCCCGCTTCAGCCGCGGATGGAGTTGGCCAGCTCGTTGAGCTGGGCGAACAGCGGCGGATCGATCTCGATGTGGTACACCTGAGCGATGACTTGCGTCCAGCCGTGGACGAAATAGACCCAACCATCCTCGATGATCAGCTCACGCGCCTGTGCTTGGGCGCGCGCCTGGTGCAGGAAGTCCAGCTCGCCGCGGTAGTTCAGCTCCCAGACGACCGCCCGCCGTGGGAACAGACCGGCGTCGGTGATCGGGGAACCAGGCGTATCCTTGCCCATGCCGGTGGCATTGATGACGATCGTCGCCTCCGGCATCGCGGCCATGATGGCGTCGTTGACCAGCGGGTCAGCATTCAAGATGTACTCGAACTGGATATCGGTCTGCTGGCTGCTGACCATCTGCCGCAGCCCATCCAGCCGCGGCTGCGACCGGTTGACCACCACGAAGCGCTTGGGGCGATCGCCGGGGGACTGCTTGTTGATCAGGTGGAGGGCGATGGCCACCGCCGAGCCGCCGGCGCCGAAGCACAGCACATGCCCGCCAGTGCGGGCGAAATATTCCGTCCCGATCACCGCGTCCAAACTCAGGCCGGCGGTGATGGGGTCTTTGGCGTGCCCTTCCAGGCGGCCGTCGCGTTTAGAGATCGAGGAGACCTCGCCGCAGATCTGGGCGTAAGGATCAAGGTAATCGAACATATCGCGGGCGGCGTTGAGCAGATTGATCTTGTGGGCAGTCACCAGCGCCCCCAGCGACAGCGGATCGTATTTGATCTGCGCCACCGCCCGTCGGTAGGCCTCCGGCTCGTCGTTGAGCTTGCAGTCAATCCCCTCTAGCACCACTTCCGGCCGGCCGAGGGCGCGCGTCCACAGCGGGAACACGCGGTTGATCGAGGATTTGCCGGTGGTCACGCCGATGAAATAGAACGTGGGCACGGTTTTCTTGACGATGGGATAGGTGGTTGGGTCGGTCATAGTCTCTTCTTTCACAGGCTGCGGCGGCGGGGCTGGCTCAGCGCGCTCAACCTGTAATAACAGGATGATAAGATTACATTCAGATTGTAACGCGGACGTTATGGGTTGTCAATCTGGCGGCCTAGCGGCGGCGCACTCCTGCCCCACCGGTCGCCGTCTCGCGCTGCCGACGTGCTACAATCAACCGCCGACATCCAGCGTACCCAGGAGGTTTACATGTCCACACCTGCCGAACGCCAGCAGCGCATTGACGCTGTCCGCCGCTTCCCCGCCGAGTTGGAAGCCCTGGTCAGCCCGCTGAGCGACGCCCAGCTTTACACCGTCACCATCCCCGGCGAGTGGACGGTCGCCCAGAACGTCCATCATCTGGCCGACGCCCACATAAACGCTTTCATCCGCGTCAAACTGCTGCTGACTGAAGACCAGCCGATGGTCAAGCCGTTCGACCAGGATCGCTGGGCAGAGACGGAAGACGCCCGCCAGCGCCCGCTGGCCGAGTCGCTCAGCATCCTGCGCGGGCTGCATGCGCGTTGGGCGGCGCTGTTCGAGTCCCTCTCAGAGGCGGATTGGGCGCAGGCTGGCCACCATCCAGAGACCGGCGTCATCACTGTGGACGGCCTGCTGCGGACGTATGCCAGGCACGGCCGCGCCCATATCGAACAAATCCAGAAGGCGCTGGCAGCGGGCGGCTGGTGAGGCGCGCTGCCCGGCCTTTACTCTGGCAGCCGTTTGAACCAGTCGCTGAGCGACTGCCAATCCGGCTCTAGGCCGTTCTGCACCAGCGCGCGCGCCGCTTGGCGGGCAGCCATGCCGAGCAGCGCGGTGTACGATGGGTATTCGCGCTCCAGCTCGATCAGGCGCGTCACCGACAGGCCGCCCTCGGCGGCCATGCCCGCCGCCACCACCGAGATCAGCTCGCGCGCTTGTTCACCGACGATGTGTGCGCCCAATACCAGCTCATTCTTGCGGTTGACGATCAGCTTGCAGAAGCCGGCGGTGCGGCCATCGATCACTGCCCGGTCCAAATCGGCATAGCTGACCGTGACCGTTAGGGCGTCGAAGCGCTCGCTGACCTGCGCCTCGGTCAAGCCGACGCCGGCGTATTCCGGCTCGGTGAACGTCCCGCGCGGCACCAGCCGGTTCTCCACCGTCCGCTGTGACCCGCGCAGCGCGTTCTCGGCGGCGATCATGCCCTGGTGGGCGGCGCTGTGCACCAGCGGCATGCGCCCAGTGATGTCGCCGGCTGCGTAGATGTGCGCCACCGACGTCTGCAAATAATCATTCGTCTCGACGAAGTTGCCGCCGACGGTGCGCACGCCGATCGCGTCCAGCCCCAGCCCGGCGGCGCTGCCCGGCCAGCCGATCGCCAGCACCACCGCCGACGCCGGCAGCGTGTGCATCCCCCCATCCAGCCGGTAGACCAGGCTGAAGCCGCCGCCGTCCGGCTCGACGCGCTCGATGCTGCGCAGGCCGGTGACCAGCGCGATGCCCGCCTGGATGAACGCCTCGGCCATGGTGGCGCTGACCGCTTCGTCTTCCGTGGGCAGGATGCGCGGCTGCGACTCCAGCAGCGTGACGTGACTGCCAAAAGCGCTGAAGACGGATGCCAAATGGCAGCCGGTCGCGCCAGCGCCGACGATGGCCAACGACGCCGGCACGCGGTCGAGCTTCAGCACTTCGCGGTGCGTGAGCGTATATTCGTGGCCGGGGAAGACGGCGCGGCGCGGCGCGCCGCCAGTGCAGATCACGATGCGATGCCCCTGCACCGTGCCGCCGCTCTCCAGTTGTATCGTGTGCGGGTCAAGGAAGCGGGTGCTGCCGACGCCGGTGAAGAGCGTCAGGCGTTCGCGCGGGGTCAGCAGATTACGAGCTTTGCGCTCACGCAGGCTGGCGGTCACGGCCAGCAGCTTCTGGCGCAGGCGGACGAAATCCACCGCTGGCGACGCCGGCAGCGCTAGGCCGTACTCCTGCGCCCGCGCGGCGTCGCGCACCAGCCGCGCCGCCTGAGCCAGCACGCGGGTGGCCACCACGCCGTCGGTGACGGCCGCGCCGCCGAGCTGCCCTTTCTCGACCAAACCGACCGACGCGCCCAGTTCATGCGCCCGCAGCGCCGCCATCATGCCCGCCGGTCCGCCGCCCAGCACCACCAGATCAAACATACGCTTCCGCTCCTCGTCATTCCATCACATTTGCACCTAGCTGCCAGTATAGCGCGTTCGCCCAGTTTTGCCCGCGGCGAGCAGCGATAAGCCCGCCCAGCCTAGCCGTTTCGGCCCAATCTGGTGGTATACTCTAGGCAGCATCACTCGTGATGGATGCGGTTTGCCATTCAGCCGGTCGTTCGCGATGTCGGTCGCTAGCATCTCAGGCAGGATCGCGCGGGTTGAACGGCCGTCTTCAACCATATCGCAAGGAGCACACCCATGATCGTCACCACTGCCGCCCTGTTTCGCGTGGCTTACGGCAAGTTTGCGATTGGGGCCTACAACATCAACAACATGGAGCAGGCGCTCGGCCTGTTCCGAGGACATATCGACGCGCAGGCGCCGTTCATCATTCAGATCTCCAAAGGCGCGCGCAAATACGCCGGCATCCCCATGATCGAAGCGATCATCCGCGCCGCTGAGCAGATGTACCCGCAGGCCATCTACGCCGTGCATCTGGATCATGGCGACGAGCAGACCTGCTACTCGTGCATCGACTCTGGCTTTTACTCGTCAGTGATGATTGACGCCTCGCACGAGCCGTTCGAGCAGAACGTGGCCATCACCCGCCGGGTGGTGGAGCGCGCCCACGCCCGCGGCCTGTCGGTCGAGGCCGAGCTGGGCATGTTGGGCGGCGTCGAAGAGGATATCAAGGTGGACGAGAAGCACGCTATGCTCACCGACCCGGATGAGGCTAAGCTGTTCGTCGAACAGACCGGCTGCGACTCGCTGGCGGTCGCCATCGGGACCAGCCACGGCGCGTATAAGTTCAAGGGACGTCAGTCGCTGCATTTCGACCGCATCGAAGCCATCCAGCAGAAACTGCCCGGCTTCCCGCTGGTGATGCACGGCTCCAGCTCCGTGCCGCCAGAAGAAGTCGCCCGCATCAACGCCGCCGGCGGCGCGCTGGATCCTTCGGCGCGCGGCGTGGACGAAGACGAGCTCCTGCGCGCCGCCGCGCTGGGCGTCACCAAAGTCAACATCGACACCGACGGCCGGCTGGTATGGACGCGGGTGCACCGCGAATACTTCCGCGACCACCCGGCGGAGTTCGATTTCCGCAAGCCTGGCGCGGTGTTCGTCGACGAATACGCCCGGTTCATCGTCCACAAGTCGCAGAAACTCGGCTCGGCCGGCAAGCTTGAGATGGTGCGCGCCGCCCTCAGCTAGGGGGCGGCCTGAGCACGGCCGCCGCAGGCCATCATGCAAACGGCCGGACGAGAGCGCAGTCCGGCCGTTTGCTTGTGTATGCCTCACCCCGTCGCGGCGCTTGCGGCAGGGTGAGGAGCGTCAGATGCTGGGAGCGCTCCCTAGCTGCCGCTGGTCACCGGCGCGCGGTTGTAGCCCGCCACCGCTTCAGCGCCGCCGATAGCTTCCAGGCTGTCGTACAGGATCTGCAGGATGTAGTCCGGGTTATGGACGTACACGCCGGGATCCTTGGACGCATACTGGTAGTTGTAGGCCGCCCGCAGCAGATTGGGCGTCCAAGTGACGTAGCGATCGCGCTCATCCGGGTCGACTTCGCCGTTGCCGTTGGCGTCAACGAACCAGTACGGGAAGCGCACCGGGCTGTAGGCGATCGGCGTGCCAGCCGTCTCGGCCGCGTAGACCTTGATCTTGGCCAGCAGTTCCGTCTTGAACGTCATGATCTCATCGTAGATCGGCTCGGTCACGTCACCGTCGCCGTCGTAGTCCACCGGTTCCACGCCTTCCGGTTCAAAGCGGATCTCCCGCGCCGCTTCGGCGTCCTCATGGCAGTCCTGGCAGTCGCTGAAGTTCACCGTCAGGGCGTGGGTGTCATGGCACGACGTGCAGGTGGTGTAGTCTTCGCCATCGTGCAGGTTGCGGCCGTTGTAGGCTTTGCCCTCGAATTCGTAGGCCCCTTTGACTTCGGTCCCGAACAGCGTCGCGCCGGCGGCGAAGTAGTGGATATTGCGGAACGTCAGCTTGTCAGTGACTTCATCCGGCCCGACGCCCGCCGCGCTGATGACGCGGTTGACACTGATGGTCGACTCGCGGCCCTGGTGGCAGTTCAAGCACAGGTTGTCCGGCGCGCCTTCGCCGAACGACACCTTGACGCCGCTGGGGAAGGTGGCCTCGGTCAGCGGATAGACCGTGAACTCAGGGATGGCGTCGTGGCAGGTCGAACACTGGAGCGACCGAGACGGCGCAGCCGCGATGTTGACCCCGTTCTTCAGGTACACGGCCAGGCCGCCGTCCGTATGGCAGCGCGCGCAGGCCCCAGGCACTTCGCCGTCGGCATCCCAGTGACGGAACGATTCGGCAGTGGCGTCGAAGTGTCCCGGATCGTTGCGCCACGCAGTGGACAGGTCTATGCCCTCGCCGCCCATTTGCGCATTGAGCGCCTCGATCGAGTCGTACAGCAGCTCAATGTGATACTTGGGGTTGTGGGTGTAGCCGCCTGGGTCTTTCTGCGACACTTGGTAGTTGTATGCCGCCTGGAGCAGCACCGGCGTGAAGGCGTTGTACTTATTGGGGAAAACAGCTTCGCCTTCGTCCACCTTGCCGTTGCCGTTGGTGTCGATGAAGAAGTACGGATAAGCGGCGCTGGAGTAGACGATCGGCGTGCCGGCGACCTCGGCGGCGTACAGCTGGATGGCTTCCAGCAGCATCTCCTGCAGCGTCTCGATCTCGCCGCGGATGCCCTCGAAGTCATCGCCGTCGCCGTCGTAGTCGATCATCGAGCCGTTCATGCGGATGTCGCGGACATCTTCGATCGTCCTGACCCCTTCATGGCAGGTCGCGCACTCGCTGAGCTTCAGTTCCAGCGTGTGCGGTTGATGGCACGAGATGCAGGTGTTGTAGCCCTCGACGTGGTCATTGCGCGGCTGGTAGGTCTTGCCGGCGAACTGGTAGCCGCCGCGCACCTCCGCGCCGTACAGCGACGCCGCCGCCGCGTAGTAGTGGATGTTGATGAAGCCGAGGTCGGCGTTGACCGTGTTGGGCTCGGCGGTCAGGTTCAGCTTCTCGATGGCCGCGTTGACCGAGTCGGTCGACGCGCGCCCCTGGTGGCAGACCATGCAGCGCGAGTCATCGCCGAGATCGGTGATCTCTGCGCCCGATGGGAAGGTGACCGCCGTGAGCGTGCTGGCCGCGCTGTTGTGACAGGCGTCGCAGTTGACCACGCTGCCCAGCGGCGCTGGGTTATCCACCACGCCGGCCGCAGTCCCATCCGCCCCCAAGTAATCTTGGTAGCCGGGCGTCGAGTGGCAGGCGGCGCACGCCGGCGGGATGACCTTGTCGGCTTCCTCATTCCAGTGGTTGAAAGCTTCCGCCGTCACATCAGCGTGAGGCGACGCAACCCATTCCTCGTAAATCGGCAGTAAAAATGTAGGCGGCTCGCCCAGGGGATTGGGCGCTTCGTCTTGCGCGGCCACCGACGCCGCGCTCACCACGATCAGGCCTGCCAGGATTAGCAGCACCCCTCCTATAATGAGATATCTGGCGACTTTCATAAGATTTAGCGCAGGAAACCACCTGCTTTAGCGGGTGGATGAATGCGCTTTTCCTCCTTTCAGACTACAATCCCAACGATGGAAGAAAACCAGAGGGTCTAGCCTCAAAGCCTTGAAATACCAAAGTATGAAACT
>CALAJK010000123.1 GCA_937922795.1 uncultured Anaerolineae bacterium | reverse complement strand
CGAGACGGTGGATCTACGAGATGTGGAAGCCGGCGTGCGGCTGCTGACCGGCCTGCTGTCGAACCCGGCTGACGTGTAGGGTGTAGGGGCGGCCGCCGCCCCAACAGTGAAGGATCGCCCATGTCGCAGCAAGCGCTGACGTTTGAAGGTCGTCTCCGCAAGGTCGTGCGCCTGAATTACCTGCTGTACCTGCCGCCGGCCTACGATGCCGAGCCGGCCCGCCGCTGGCCGCTGATCGCCTTTCTGCACGGGCGCGGCGAACGCGGCGACGATCTGGCGCTCATCAAGAAACACGGCCTGCCGCGCCTGGTCGAGGAGCGGCCGGACTTTCCGTTCATCGTCGTCTCGCCGCAGTGCCCGCTGGGGACGTACTGGCCGCACCTGGTGGACACGCTGGATGCCTGGCTGGACGCGGTGCTGAAGCAGGTGCGCGCCGACCGCCGCCGCTTGTACCTGACCGGCCTGAGCATGGGCGGCTACGGCACGTGGTTCTGGGCGATGGCGCGGCCTGACCGTTTCGCCGCCATTGCGCCCATCTGCGGCGGCGGCGACCCGGACTACGCCCACGTGCTCAAAGATCTGCCGATCTGGGTCTTTCACGGCGCGAAGGATACCGTTGTGCGCCCAGCCGAGTCGCGCCTGATGGTCAAGGCGCTCAAGAACGCCGGCTCGGCCCAGGTGCGTCTCACCATCTACCCGGACGCCGACCACGACTCGTGGACGCGCACCTACGCCAACCCGGAGCTCTACGACTGGTTCCTGGCGCACCGCCGCTGACGAGCGCTCACAGCCCGCCGTCCGGCGTGGGCGGCGGGATGATCGTCCGCTCGATGACGATGGCCGGCGCGCCGCCGTCGGCGGCGACGGTCACCGGCACATCCACGCCCACCCGGTCAATGAAGCACAGGCTCTCCCGCGCCGCCTCGCAGTAGTAGATGGTCAATTCGCCGTGCAGCAGGTCGTCGCCGGCGGTGAAGCGCGCCGGCACGCGCACCGGCAGCGCCGGGTCGGCCAGCCGCTGGACGCGGTCGGCGGCGGCGATCTGCACCGCCTTGCCGCTGGTCGTCCACTCGACGGTGAACGGCGCCAGCGGGTTAAGCTTGTAGCCCGCCGGCAGCGTGATGTTCAGCACGATCTCGCCCGCGCCGGCGGCCACCGTCTGCGTCGGCAGGCTGAGCTGCTCGCCCTGGGCAGCGTTACCGCCGATCACCGTCACCTGTTCGCCGATCTGCAGCGCCTGTGGGTTGGGGAAGGTCACGGTGGCGGCTGTCCTCGCCGCCAGGTCTACCACCCGGATGGCGTGGTTGTTGGTGTCGGCCACGTACAGTTTGCCGTCCGCGTAGCTCAGACCGCCCGGCTCGTCGAACTCGGCCTCGGCCAGGCCGCCGTCGCGGAAGCCGCCCAACCCGCCCAGCCCCAGCAGCGTCTGGATCTCGCGCCGCGCCGGATCGAGGACTTTCAGCTTGCTGTTGTAAGTGTCGGCCACATACAGCCGCCCGTCTGGGCTGCCGGTCACGGCTAAGGGGTGCTGCAGGCGCGACGCGCCGTAGCCGCCGTCCACGTCGCCGAAGTCGAATAGGTTGTTGTCGGGCGTGCCGGCCAGCGTGGTCACCTGGCCGCTGCTCAGATCGGCGACGCGAATGGTGCTGGACTCGCTGTCGGCGAAGTAGAGTTGATCCCCGGCCAAGTACAGGCCGCTGGGCTGCGCCAGTTCAGCCCGGTCGAACGCCCCGTCCACCCGGCCTTCGCGCCCGCTGCCGACCAGCGGCGCCACCGTCTGCCCATCGGCGGACAGCGTCCAGATCTGGTGGACGCCGGCCATGGCGATGTACAGCGTCCCGTCGGCGCCGGCCGCCACATCCCACGGGCTGCTCAGGTCGGTCGTCCGCGCCGGCCCCGACCCGCTGCGGGTATAGCCCTGCCGCCCGGTGCCGGCGGCGGTGGACACGGCGCGCTCGACCAGGTTCACCGCCCGGATGGCGTGGTTGTTGGTGTCGGCCACGTACAGCGTGCCGCCGGCCAGCGCCAGCCCCTGGGGCTTGTCGAAAGCGGCTTCGGCGTAGCCGCCGTCGGCCAGCCCGCGCGCGCCGCTCCCGATCACGTCCAGCACCTCGTAGGTGGTCAAGTCGGCAATGATCAAGCGGTGATGGTTGGTGTCGGCGATGAACAGCCGCCCGCTGGCCGGATCGGCCAGCACCTTGCCGGGGAAGGCCAGCGTCCCCGGCGGGCGGCCGGCGCCCTCCAGCGCCAGCCCCAGCGGCGTACGGTCAATTTCGCCGGCGGCGTCGAAGGCGGCGATCATGCCGCCGATCACCCGGTCGAAAACCTCGAACGGGATTTCGCCGGCCTGCACCGCGAACAGGTTGCCGCGCGGGTCGATCACGACGAACGTCGGCCAGGCGTTGACGCCGTAGCGCCGGTAGGTGTTCCAGACGGCGAAGCCGCTGTCGTTGATGACCGGGTGCTTCAGCCCGTAGCGCTCGACGATCTGGCGCAGATTCTCGGTCTGGCCTTCGTTCTCGAACTTGGCCGAATGGACGCCGATGACCGCCAGCGCGCTGCCGTATTTGGCTTCCAGCCGTTCCAGCGTGGGGATCATGTGGATGCAGTTGATGCAGCCATACGTCCAGAAGTCCAGCAGCGTCACCTTGCCGCGCAGGTCGGCCAGCGTCAGCGGGGCCGGCACGTTCAGCCAGGTCACGCCCTGCGGGAAGTCCGGGGCGGGGAAACGCGGGTCGCCTGCCAGTTCGTCGGGCACGTCGGTTGATCCTTCCTGAGCCTGAGCCGCCGCTGGTAAAGCCATCAGACCGGTCACGAGCGCGATGATGGCGAGGCCGATTTCGAATCGACGGCGCATAACAACATCCCTCACAAGTTGACGACAAGTTGCTTTTTCAGTATGGCATCTGATCTTCAGATGCGCGTGAGAGGCGGTTTAGAAAGGGTCAAAGCGCGGCGGCCAGTTCGCGGTACACCTGGACGGTGGCGGCAGCTATCTGGTCATGGGTGAAGCGCGCCAGCGCGCGCGCGCGCCCCCGCGCCGCCAGCTCCGCCCGCAGCGCCGGCTCCGCTTGCAGCCGCGCCAGCGCGCCGGCCAGCGCCTGCACATCCCCCTCTGGGACGACCAGCCCGGCGTCGCCGATCACGTCGGGGATGGCGCCGCTGGTCGAGCCGACGACCGGCACGCCGCTGGCCATGGCCTCCACCAGCACCCGGCCGAACTGCTCCTTCCAGTTGGGGCGCGTCAGCGACGGCAGCGCCAGCGCGTCCAGCGCCGCGTAGCGGGCGGGCATGGCCGCCGACGGCAGTTGGCCTTCGAACTGCACCCGTGCCGCCGCGCCCACCTGCGCCGCCAGCGCCCGCAGCTCGGCCTCCAGCGGGCCGCCGCCGGTCACGATCAGCCGCCAGTCGCCGGACAGGCGCGCCGCCGCCTGGATGAGCAGGTGGACGCCTTTCTCCGGGACCAGCCGCCCGATGTAGCCGATGGTGAAGGGGCGCGCCCCGGCGGGTTCAGCCGGGCGGAACAGCGCCGGGTCAACGCCGAACTGCGGGATGACGCGCAGCGGCCCGGCGTAGCCTTTGGCGCGCAGCACCGCGGCGGCGCTCTCCGTGCCGGCCAGGGCGTAATCGGCGCAGCGCAGCGTCCAGCGCTCGCCCCAGTTGAACGGCGGCGGGTAGCGCCGGACGAGGTTCTGCCAGGTGAAGAACAGCGCCTTGGCTCCAGCGCGGTGCGTGGCGCGCAGCGCCTGCCAGGTGGCCAGGTTGTACGGCTCCTCGTCGATGTGGACAACATGCGGGCGGAACGCCCGCATGCGCGCTGCCAGCCCTCGGTAGAAGTGCAGGTGAAAATTCCCGTTCAGGCGGATCGGCAGCGTCTCCAGCCGGTAGCCGGCGGTGTAGGCGCGCTCTAGCCGGGTTTCGCCGCGCTCGTCCCGCCACGCCGGCGGGACCAGCGCCAGCAGTTCGACTCCCTGGGCGGCGATGGCCTCCAGTTTGCGCTGGTAGATGCCGACCACGCAGGCTTTGGAGAGCATCAGGACGCGGAGGGTGTCGGGCACGGGCGTCTCGCAGTCGCCGGGCAGCGTCAGGGGGCGTCCACCGCCGGGGCGGGGCGCAGCAGGCCGATCAGGATGGCCAGGATGACCTTCACCATGTAGTAGCCGGAGCGCAGCGTCGTGATGGACGACCGCCCGGCCAGGCGCGGCTGCATGGTCACCGGCAGCTCGCGCACGCGCAGCCCGGCGCGGTGCAGCAGCACGATCGACTCCGGTTCCGGGTAGTCGTGCGGGTACTCGTGGGCGAACAGCCGGATCGCGCGGCGGCTGCAGGCCGTGAAGCCCGACGTCGGGTCGGTGATGCGCTGGCCGGTGATGGCCGACAGCAGCCGCGCCAGGATGTAGCTGCCGGCCCGCCGCGCCGCCGAAGGCGTGTAGCCCCGGTCTTCCAGATAGCGCGAGCCGATGATCACGTCGGCGTCGCCCTCCAGCAGCGCCCGCAGCATGTGGGGGATGTCCTGGGGCGCGTGCTGGCCGTCGCCGTCGTTGCGGATGACGACCTCGTACCCCTGCAGGTCAGCGAACAGGTAGCCGGTCTGCACCGTAGCGCCGATGCCCACATTGTGCGGCAGATGCAGCACCAGCGCGCCGGCGGCCTCGGCGACCGCTCCGGTATCGTCCGTCGAGCCGTCGTTGAGCACGGCGATGTCGGCCCAGGGCGCGTGCTGGCGAATGCGGGCGATCACGCCGGCGATGCTCTCAGCTTCGTTGTAAGCGGGGACGATGACCAGCGTCCGCGGCGGGCGGCTTGAAGGCGGCGGGGTGAGTTCGGGTTGACCAGCCATAGGCCATAAGTGTAGCGGAAAGGCGGGCGGCTTGGAAGCGTGCGCGCCGCCTGTGCTACAATGGGCGGCTGCGCGGGGCCGCTGTCGAGACTGTGGTACGGATCATGCCGACGACCAACCGCCGCATCCTGGTGACGGGGGGCGGCACGTTTCTGGGCGACAACATCGCCGCGGCGCTGCTGGCCGAGGGCGCTGAGGTGACGCTGCTGGTGCGCCCCGGCGCGGAAGACCGCTTGGGGCCGCTGGCGCAGCGCGCGCGCTGGTACGCGGCGGACGTGTGGAACCCAGCCAGCCTGCGCGGGCGGGCGCGTGGCCACGCCAGCGTCATCCATACCGTCGGCAGCATGGTCGCCGACCCGGCGCGGGGGCTGACCTACCACTGGCTGAACTTCATGTCGGCGCGCAACGTGGCCAACATGTGCGTGAGCGACGGCGTCTCCCACATCGTGCTGATGAGCGCGGCGCGCGCCCCCTGGTTGAACCGGCAGTATCTGCGCGCCAAACGCGAGGCCGAAGCATACCTGGGGCGGGTGGGGCTGCACGCGACCATCATCCGCGCGCCGGTGGTCTACGAGCGCGGGACGCGCCGCCACCCGTTCTACCTGTTGATGACGCTGCTCGGCAGCACGCCGGTGGTGTCGTGGTTCTGGTTTGGGCGGGCGGCGCCTATGCCGGTGGACATGCTGGCGCGGGGGGTGGCGCGCATCACCCTGGAGGCCAACCGCCAGAAGACCATCTACTATGCGGCCGATCTGCGCCGACGCAACACGGCGCGCGAGGCGCGGGGCGCCGCCCCGACGCCGCCAGGCGCGCCGCTGCCGCCGCAGGCCGTCACGCCCTTTCAACTGCTGGATGAAGACACGCCTTTTGGTTGGATGCCGCCCGACTCGTCAAACCGGCGCTAGCGCGCGCCCATCGTCGCCCGCGAGGGGACGCGGACGGCCACCACCTCGCCGCGGACGTACTCCTGGCCGTCAACGTAGATCCGCGAGGCGACGATCACCTTGCGCAGCGACATCAACTTTACCCGCGCTCGCAGTTCGAGCTCGGCGTCGATCGGCGTCGGGCGCAGGTAGGTGACGTTCAGCGCGCCGGTCACGCAGGTGATCTCCGGTTCGCTGCCGATTGGGCGGCTCTCAGCCCGGTACAGAGCGGCGATGGCAGTGCCGATGCTGTGACAATCGATCAGGCTGGCGAGTAGACCGCCGTAGACGAAGCCGGGGAAGGCGGTATGGTGCGGCTGCGGCTTGAAGTGCGCCACCCCCTCCTCGCCGTCCCAGAAAGTCTGGATGTGCAGCCCGTGGGCGTTGTTGCGCCCACAGCCGTAGCAGATGGCCACCTCGTCCGGGTAGTAATCCTGTATCGGTTTGTTCAACATGCCGTTGGTCTCCTGACGGTTGAGGCATTGTACCACCGAACTGCTCCAGCGCAGAGGCCGGCCTGGGGGCGTTTTGAGGGCAAACGCATTCAAATCAATGAGCGGATCGTAGGGGCGCGTCGACGTGCGCGTCCGGTGGGGCAGCGCACTTGCCCGATCTTCAAGCCGCGGCGATAATTATGAGCTGACAATACGCACCATTCAGGAGTTCATGTGTCACACCCGATCCGGTATTTGGGCACGCTGCTGTGCGCTGCCCTGCTGGCGGCTTGCGCGCCGGGCGCTCCGGCCGCCACCGGCCAGCCCACCCCGGCCGATCTGCCGCCGACCGCCGTCCCGCTGCCGCCCACCCAACCGGCCGGCGGCGATACGGTCGTGGCGCGGGTCAACGGCCAGCCGATCACGCTCACCGCCTACCAGCGCGAGCTGGCGCGGCGGCGGCTGGTCATGGGCGGCGGCGACCCCGCCCTGCTGGAGGCGGAGACGCTCGACCAATTGATCGAACAGCAGTTGATCCTGCAAGGGGCGGCGGCCGAAAACATCACCGTCAGCGAAGCGGCGGTACAGGCGGAGCTGGCGGCCAGCATCGAACTGGCCGGCGGCCAGGCCGCCTGGGATGCGTGGCTGGCCGCCAACCTGTACACGCCTGAGGAGTTCGTCGAGGCGCTGCGCGGCACGCTGGTCACCAACGCCGTCCGCGACGCCTTGACCAGCGACCTGGACGGTCCCGTGCCGCAGGTTCACGCCCGCCACATCCTGGTGCGGACGGAGGCCGAAGCCCAGTCGGTGCTGGCCAGCCTGCAGAGCGGCGGCGACTTCGCCCAGCTCGCCCAGCAGTTGTCGCTGGACGAGACCACCCGCGCGCAGGGCGGCGACCTGGGTTGGTTCGCCCGCGAGGAGCTGCTGGCGCCGGAGCTGGCCGGGCTGGCCTTCTCGCTGGCGGCCGGGCAGATCGGCGGGCCGGTCGGCACAGCGTTGGGCTACCACATCGTGCAGACGCTGGAGGCGGACAGCCGGCCGGTCGAGCCGGAGCGGCTGGCGTATATCGCCCAGGTGCGGCTGGAAAACTGGCTGCGCCAGCAGTGGGCCAAGGCATTGGTCGAGCGCTTGAGCTGATGGCCGTCCGGCAAGGAGGAATCGATGCGTAAACGATCATCGGCGCGCCTGTACAATCTGATCAGTCTGATCTTTCTGGCGCTCACCGTGGTGGTGGTGATCCTGGTGATTATGCGGCTGTTAGGCCCAGCAGCTTGAAGGCGAGGAGATGATGAGACAAGGTTCGTCGCGCATTTTCAACCTGCTCAGCCTGATTTTTTTGGCGCTCACCGCGCTGGTCATCGTCCTGGTCATCCTGCGGCTGGCCGGCCCGCCGGTGACGCCGCAGACGGCGGCCGACCTGCCCACGCCGATCGTGCTGCCCACGCTCACGCCGTCGTTCACACCCACGATCACCCAGCCGCCGACCTTCACCTTCACGCCGACCGACACGCCCACGCCGGTGGATACCGACACGCCCACGCCCACCATCACCGTGTCGCCCACCATCACCGACACGCCCGCGCCGACCTTCACGCCCAGCGACACGCCCACGCCGTCCATCAGTCCCACCTTCACGCCGTCCGCCACGCCCACCGGCCCGACCGATACGCCTACGCCCACGCTCTCGCCGTTCCTGTACGACCTGCGTGAAAATCAGGTGATCTTCACCCAGAATTTCGCCAACGCGGCGGGCTGCGCTTGGCAGGGCATCGGCGGCCAGGTGTTCGACATCAACGGCACGCCCCAGAACGGCCTGCGCATTCACGTCTTCAGCCCAGACTTCGGCGAACGGGTGGTGGAGAGCGGCTCGAATACGCTCTACGGCGCTGGCGGTTGGGAGCAGCCGGTAGACAACAAGATCAATGCGCTGACGTACTACGTCGAGCTGCGCAGCCCGGCCGGGACGACCATCTCGCCGCGCATCACCGTCACTTTCCCGTCAGACTGCGCCCGTAATCTGGCGCTGGTGAATTTCATTCAGGTGCGCCCGCGTTAACATGGCCATGCACGACGACGACTCGCGCGGGCTGATCCGGCGCGTCAGCCGGCGCGACCGCAAGCGCAAGCTGGAGATGCGCGCGCCGCTGTTCCCACCGGAGGACGATGCGCTGGCTGACCCGGAGGCGACCCGCGTCGTCCCACCCGCCGAGCGCTTCCCGCCGCTGCCCGTCCACCAAGAAGCCCCGCCCCGCCCATCCGAGTCCAAGCCGGCCGCCCCGCGCCGCCGGTCGGGGCGCGCCTGCCTGCCGAACCTGGTGGCGCTGTTCTTCCTGGCCGCCACTGCGGCGGCCGCGGCGGTCTTTGTCATCATCTGGGTTGATCCATTTACGCCGCTGAACCCGTTCCCGCCGTTCACGCCGCTGCCGATTTTCGTCACCACCACGCCGCTGCCTGAGCGAGCCCCGCCCGCTGCGCCGACGGCGACCTTCACCCCGCTGGCGGTCATCCCGCCATCGCCCGCCGCCTATCCGTTCCAGCTTGACCCGGCGGGCGTGGTGTATGCGCCCAACGGCAACGGTCAGGGCTGCGCCTGGTCGAGCATCGCCGGCACAGTGACGGACGCCGCCGGTGCGCCGCTGGCCGGCTACGGCGTGCGCGTGGCCGGGCCAGAGCGCACCGATACCGTCTACAGCGGCAGCGCCCGTACTTTCGGCGACGGCGGCTACGAGCTGTTCCTCAACAGTGTCCCTCAGGAAACGGCCTACACCGTCCAGCTTCTCGATCCTCAAGGTAACCCCGTCTCCGAGGCTTACCCGGTGGTCACAGCAGCGGCCTGTGAACGCAACGTGGCCATCGTCAGCTTTGTAGCTGTGCCAGGACTGCCCTAGCGCCAGCGTTTCAGGCCATCGCGAAGCGGTCAGCAGCCGACCGCGTTTTGGGCTACACTGGCAGTAGCAAGCAGTCCTGCGGGAGCCAATTAACAAGGGGAGTCTATGTCTATGGCCGCGTTCAGCCTCAAATGGCCGGCTGAAGCTCAGCCGGCGCGCATCACCTCGCCGTTCAACCCAGCCACGGGCGCGGTCGGCATTTACGCGCCCACCGACACGCGGGTGTTCGCCTGCGCCGACGGCCAGGTCATCGCCATCAGCGGCTACGCGCCGCAGCCCCCAGGCAGCGGCCCGGCGCGCTCCTACAGCGTGCTGGTGCAGTCGGGGGCCTACACCATCCTCTACAGCAATCTGCGCGATCTGCTGGTGCATGAAGGGCTGGAGATCGCAGCCGGCCATGTCATCGGGCGCTCGGCCGGGCCGGAGAGCATCCATATCACCGTGCGGCAGGCAGTGGACATCACCGAGATGCTAGCGCCGCCCCCGCCGCCCGCGCCCCGCCCGGACGCGCCTGAACTCTATCTGCGGCCGACCGCTGATGGCGTGCGGGTGCGCGAAGCGCCGATCAGCGGCAAGCCGATCGGCCAAGTGTATACGATGGACACGCTGGTGTCGCTAGAGTCGGAGGAGGCGACCTGCGCCAAGGCGGGTAAGAAGGGCGAGTGGCTGCATGTGCGCGCGCGCTCCGGCCTTATGGGCTATGTGTCTGCCGAGTTCCTGCGGCTGGCCAGCCAGCCGGGCGGCGGCCTGCCCCCCAGCTTGAGAGACACGAACGTTCTGGGCATGAACCTCGATCTGCACAACCGCCTGGGGCGTCCCGATCCGGCGCAGCTGCAAGGGCTGGGGTGGATACGCATCAAATTCAACGTGTCGCTAAACCCCGATCGCCCGCACACCGACGACAACAGCAGCAAACGCTACGGCAATACCGACATTCAGGCGGCGTTCAACCGCTACCGGCCGTTTCTGGAGCCGTACGTGCGCGCCGGCTTGAAGGTGCTGATGGTTTTCACCCATCAGCTGTACGGGGAAGGGGCGGGCTTCGATTGGAATCTGATGGACAGCGGGCGCTGGCGGCAGCTCACCGCCAAATTCACCGAGTTCGCGCGGCGCAGCGTCGAACTGTGGTCGCCCACCGGCCTGGTGCACGCCTACCAAGTGTGGAACGAACAGGACACCGAACCCGGCAAGGGGCGCGCTGCCGTGCCGATCCCGGCGCGGGACTACGGCCTGCTGCTGGCGGAGACGATCAAGGCCGTTCGCGCGGCAGACCAGACCGCGCCGATCATCACCGGCGGCCACACCCGCGGCCCCGGTGCGGGCAGCGCCTACGCTCGCGCGGCGCTGGCCGCCATGCCCGCCGACGTGCGCCCGGACGGCGTCGCCTGCCATCCCTACGGCCGCGGCGTCGCCGGCCATCCCTTCAGCATTTTCGGCGCCCTGGAGGATGAGATCCGGGCTTACGGCGTCATCCTGCCGGACAAGCCGGTGTGGATCACCGAGTGGGGCGTCCTCGACCGCCAGGGCGATCTGAGCGTGGCTAAGCAGGTGGCCGAGTACGCCGCCGGCTTCATGAAGATCGTCCGTGAGAAGTTCCCTGGCCAGGTGGCGGCGGCCATGTGGTACGCTTGGGCGGACGGCATGGACAACGGCTACGGCTTGGTGGACGCGGCGGGCCGGCCGAAGCACGACCTGTACGACCGCTTCTTGAAGCTCTGATCGGCGCATGGGGCGCGTAGGCCGCCCGCCGGCGCTGCAAAAAAAGTGAGGCGGAGGTGGTCGCATCTTGATCGCCTCCGCCTCAGATAGGCGTTTTCGTCCGGTATAGGCTGGATCAGCCCACCACCTCGGCTTGGACTTCAGGGATGAAGACCAGCGCGTCGTTCTGCACGTCCACCAGGACTTGGTCGCCTTCGTGGATCGAGCCTTCCAGCAGCGCCACCGCCAGCGGGTCTTGCAGCTCGCGCTGGATCGTCCGCTTGAGCGGGCGCGCGCCGAAGACCGGGTCGAAGCCGCGCTCGGCCAGCCAGTGCTTGGCTTGGGGCGTCAGGTTGAGCTGCACGCGGCGGGCGTCCAGCAGTCTCTGCAGCCGCGCCAGTTGAATGTCCACGATGCGGGTGATGTGCTCCGGCGTCAGCGCGTGGAACACGACGATCTCATCTAAGCGGTTGAGGAACTCCGGCCGGAAGTGCTGGTCGAGCGCGCGCATGACCGCGCTCCGCAGCGCCTTCGGGTCGGCGTGAGGCCCCATCTGTTTGATCAGGTCGCTGCCTACGTTGCTGGTCATGATGATGACCGTGTTGGTGAAGTTCACCGTGCGGCCGTGGCCGTCGGTCAGCCGGCCGTCGTCGAACACTTGCAGAAAGACGTTGAACACGTCCGGATGCGCCTTCTCGATCTCATCGAACAGCACCACGCTGTAAGGCCGCCGCCGCACCGCCTCGGTGAGCTGGCCGCCTTCTTCGTAACCGACGTAGCCGGGCGGCGCGCCGATCAGCCGGGCGACCGAGTGCTTCTCGCCGTATTCGCTCATGTCAATGCGCACCAAGGCGCTCTCGTCGTTGAACAGGAACTCGGCCAGCGCCCGCGCCATCTCGGTCTTGCCGACGCCGGTCGGCCCCAGGAACAGGAAGGTGCCGGTCGGGCGGTTCGGGTCTTGCAGGCCAGCGCGCCCGCGCCGCACGGCCGCCGCCACCGCGCGCACCGCGTCGTCCTGGCCGACCACCCGTTCGTGCAGGCGTTCTTCCATGTGCAGCAGCTTCTCGACCTCGCCCTCCAGCAGCCGCGACACCGGGATGCCCGTCCAGCGTGAGACGATGTGGGCGATTTCGTCCGCGTCCACTTCCTCTTTCAGCATGGACAGACCTTCGGCGCGGAGCTGTTCGATGGCACGTTCGCGCTGTGCCAGCTCCTTCTCCAGCTCCAGCAGCGTGCCGTAGCGCAGCCGCGCCGCCAGCTCCAAGTTGCCGACGCGCTCCGCCTGTTCGAGCTGGATCTTGGCCTCGTCGATGCGGGCTTTGGTCTGGCGGATGGCCTGAATGGCCTCTTTCTCTTTCTGCCAGCGGGCGGTCAGCGTCTTCAGCTCCTCGCGGCAGTTCGCCAGTTCGGCTTCGAGTTCGTTCAGGCGCTCCTTAGAGGCCTGGTCGCGCTCTTTCTTGAGCGCCTCGCGCTCGATCTCCAACTGCATGATGTGGCGCTCCGCCTGGTCGAGCTCCGCCGGGCGCGAGTCGATCTCCATCTTCAGGTGCGCGGCGGCTTCATCGATCAGGTCAATCGCCTTGTCGGGCAGTTGGCGGTCGGTGATGTACCGCTGGCTGAGCGTAGCGGCGGCGATCACCGCGCTGTCCTGAATGCGCACGCCGTGGTGCACTTCGTAGCGCTCCTTCAACCCGCGCAGGATGCTGATCGTGTCCTCCACGCTCGGCTCGTCCACGAAGATCGTCTGGAAGCGGCGCTCTAGGGCTGCGTCTTTCTCGATATGTTTGCGGTACTCGTCCAGCGTGGTCGCGCCGATCATCCGCAGTTCGCCGCGCGCCAGCATCGGCTTGAGCATGTTGCCGGCGTCCATCGCGCCCTCGGCGGCGCCCGCGCCGACCACCGTGTGCAGCTCGTCAATGAACAGGATGATCTCGCCGTTGCTGTCCGCCACCTCTTTGAGGACGGCTTTCAGGCGCTCCTCAAACTCGCCGCGGTACTTAGCGCCGGCCAGCAGCGCGCCCATGTCCAGCGCGACGATTCGCTTGTTGCGCAGCCCTTCCGGCACGTCGCCGTTGACGATGCGCTGCGCCAGCCCTTCGACGATGGCCGTCTTGCCCACGCCGGCCTCGCCGATCAGCACCGGGTTGTTCTTGGTGCGGCGGCTGACGACGTGGATGACGCGGCGGATTTCCTCATCGCGCCCGATCACCGGGTCGAGCTTGCCCTGGCGGGCGGCGGCCGTCAGGTCGCGCCCATACTTCTTCAGGCTCTGGTAGGTCGTCTCAGGGTCTTGGCTGGTGACGCGCTGGCCGCCGCGGATCGAGCTGAGCGCCTGCAAGATGGCCTCGCGGGTGATGCCGCTGCGCGCCAGCGCCGTCAGGCCGGTGCGCGCCTCAGCCAGCGCCAGCAGCAGGTGTTCGGCGCTGACGTACTCGTCGCTCATCTTGGACGCCTGTTTCTCGGCTTCGTTCAGCACTTGGACGGCGTCCCGACTCAGGCCGATCTGGTCGCTGCCTTCGGAAGCGTAGCGCGGCAGGCCGCGCAGCGTGCCCTCGACTTCGGTCAGCAGCGCCGCCGGATGCGCGCCGATCTTGGCCACGATCTCCGGGACGATGCCGTCCTTCTGCTGGAGCAGCGCCGCCAGGATGTGCGCCGGCTCGATCATCGTGTGCCGGTATTCAATCGCGATAGATTGCGCTTTCATCAGCGCTTCGCGTGCTTTGTTGGTATAGCGTTCCAGGTTCATAGGCTAAACCCCGTCCTTTTCTATTAATCCCTCTCAGTATAGAGAGCGTGTATATGAAAAGTGTTGTCATTGCGCTGGAAATGGCTATGAGCGCTGGGCGGGGAAAAGGACGAGCCCGGCCGGTGTGAGGCCAGGCTCGCGCCTAGTCGGGGATGATCGGGGGCGGCCAGGCCGCGCCCCGGTTCAACCGGGGTTACTGCGGCGGCAGGATGACCGCGTCGATCACATGGATGACGCCGTTGCGCGCCAGGATGTCGGTGGTGACGACTTTGGCGCTGCCGTTCAGCACCACGCTGCCGTCCTTGACCTCAATGCTGATGGGCGAACCCTGAGCCGTGGTGGCCTCGCTCAGGCCGACGACCGTCTCCGCCAGCACCGCGCCGGGGACGACGTGGTACAGCAGCACGTTGGTCAGCGCCTCAGTGTCGGCCAGCAGCCCCTCCAGCGCGCCCTCCGGCAGGGCGGCGAAGGCGGCATCGGTGGGCGCGAACACGGTGAACGGCCCGCCGCTGGTCAGCGTCTCGGCCAGGCCGGCCGCCTGCACCGCCGCCAGCAGCGTGGTGAACTCAGGCGTCTCAGCGCTCGACTGGGCGATGACGATCTCGGCGATGGTCGGCAGCAGGTCGCCGCTGATCGGGTCGACGCCGGTCACGATCGAGCCGTCCTTCAGCCCGGCCAGGATTTCGTTGGTGCGGTCGATCACAGCCTGCGGGACTTTGTCCGCGGCCAGGTGCGCCGGGGCGAAGCCGATGCCGTCGTTGTCCGCCGACATGACGATGTTGCTGCCGCCGACCCAGCCCTCGCCGCCGTTCACCAGCGCCTCGATCGCTTGGTACACGGCGTTGTCCACACGCTTGATGGCGCTGGAGACCAGGTTCTCAGCGCCGGGCGTCTCGCCGCTGCCGAAAGTGGTGAAGAACTCATCTTGGTCGACGCCGATGACCAGCGCGCCCTCCTGCGCCGCACGGATGATGCCGCCGGAGCCAGTCTGGCCGCCCGCGCCGAAGATCACATCCGCGCCTTCGCCCAGGAACTGGCCGGCCGCCGACGCGCCGCGGTCAGGGGCAGTGAAGCTGTCGATGTACACGCCCAGCGCCGTCACGTTCGGGTTGACGAACCGAGCGCCCTGCTCGTAGCCGTTGCGGAATTTCTTCACCGCTGGCACGTCGATGCCGTAGATGCCGGCGATCACGTTCGACTTCGTGAGCTGGCCGGCCAGCGCGCCCGCCAGGAAGCCCGCCTGGTCCTCGCGGAAGATCAGGCCGACGTAGTTCTCCGGCCCGTTCTGGACGAACTGGTCTACACCGATGAAGTACACGCCGGGGGTCTCCTGCGCGCGCTTCAGGGTGGCGTCGGTCATCAGGAAGCCGACGGTGACGATGGCGTCGTAGCCGTCGTCAATGCAGCGGCTCATGTTGGTGTCATAGTCGGTGGGGGCCTGCGTCTCGATGAAGGTGTTGTCCAGGCCGAAATCCTTGAAGGCGCGCTCAAA
>CALAJK010000122.1 GCA_937922795.1 uncultured Anaerolineae bacterium | reverse complement strand
ACCGCCGGGCAAACTGATCTTGACCCGCGGCTTACCGCGTGTGCTCGATCTCCTGGCGACCCATGCCATTTTAGAGCGGCACCTTGAGGAACACGGAGATTTACCCCCCTTCGTCAAGCGTTTGTTCGCCGCTTATGGCTTCTCCCTTCGCCACTGATTTATGTCCGGTTCTCAGTTTGAATATTGGGTGTGCAGGACTTACGCGTCGACGAGAAGGAACGTTCAGGGGCGCGCAGACTCTGCCCTGCGCCCGCGCACGGGTGCGGGCTGGGCGTCTATGCGGAGGACGGCGATGACGGTTTCGATTTGGCAGGCGGACGGCAGCCAACCCGTCTATGAGACCGACTTGGTGGTGGTCGGCGCGGGTCTGGTGGGGTGCGCGGCGGCCTTCTTCGCCGCCCAGGCTGGGCTGCACGTCACCCTCACCGACATGCGCGACTTGGGTTTGGGGGCCAGCAGCCGCAATGCCGGCTTTATGATCACCGGCCTGGACGCCTACTATCACCATGCCGCCGAACGCTACGGCCTGCCGGTGGTGCGCGAGATCTGGGCGCTCTCGCGGGAGACGCACCGCCTCTGGCGCGAATTCATCCGGGCGGGCGGCGTGCCGTTCCACGAGTGCGGCTCGCTGCTGCTGGCCGAGTCGCCGGCAGAAGCCCGCGACCTGGAGCAGGCCGCCCGCGCGCTGGCCGCCGACCGGATTGACGTCGAGTTCCTCAGCCGCGATCCGCTGGGGCGCGGCTACTACGCCGCCCTCCGCCAGCCGTGGGACGCGGCCGTCCACCCGCTGAAGCTGGCCCAGGCGGTGTTCCAGGCCAGCGGCGCGGCGCTGATCGCCGACAACGAGGTCTACGCGCTGGAGCAGCCGGACGACGAGACGGTGCGCGTGCATTCGCGCCGGTACATCTTCCAGGCGCGCTACGCCATGCTGTGCACTAACGCCTATTCGCCGCAGCTCGACCCGTACTTCGCCGGCAAGGTGATCCCGACGCGGGCGCAGTGCCTGGTCACCGCGCCGCTGCCCAACGGCCCGCTGCTGAACACCTGCGGCTACAGCGACTACGGCTACATGTACTACCGCGACACCTTCGACGGGCGGCTGCTCATCGGCGGCGGGCGCAAGCAGAACAAGCTGCTGGAGCACGACACCACCGACGACCGCATCACCGACCCGGTGCAGCGGGTGCTGGAGGCCTATCTGCGCCAGCGCTTCCCGGAGGTGGACGCGCCCATCGAGCGCCGCTGGGCGGGCATTATGGGCTTCAGCGCCGACGGCCTGCCGCTGGTCGGGACGCTGCCCGGCCGCCCGCGCATCGGCTTCGCCGTGGGCTTCCACGGCCACGGGCTGGCGCTGGGGGCGGCCACGGCCGAGCGGGCGGTCAGCCTGCTGCTGGAAGGCCTGCACCCCGGCGCGGTGAGCGCGGCGCGCTTCGACTGAGCATGTGGGCTGTAGGCTGAGCATTACCCACATCTCGAATGGCTAAGCCCACCCCCTCAGTGTCCCTTATCCCGAACGTCCCTTCAGGGCCGGGTGAGGGGGATGCAAGGCCCAAAAACTTCCTGTGAAGGGGTGAAGGGAGGGTTTTGCCCCTCGCCCAGGGAGCGCGGCGACCGTCGAGGAAAGGGGTTCGGGGGTGAAGGCCGGTGCGCGCTCCCGCCGAATGGCCACGGCCCTGCGCGGGTGATCGCCGCTCAATTCGGCAGCTCACGTTACAATAGAGTCGATAAACCGTTAAAGAGTCATTTGGCGGAGGGGCGAATATGACCAGCCAGGCTGAAGGATTCTCCAAGCGCATCCAGGCGAACGTGCCGGCGGAGCTGAAAGACGCGGTGCGGGCGCTGGTCGAACAAGGCGCATATGCCAGCGAAGCCGAGGCGGTGCGGGCGGCGCTGTGGCAGTTCGTCCACCAGCCTGCGCCCGCATCCCCCGCGCTGACCCTATCCCCCGCGCCGGCTGCGCCCGCGCCTCTGCCGGATGAGCTGCATCGCGACCTGAAGCGTCGGCTGGACCTGCTGGCCTGGCTGATGACGGTGGCGCTGCTGCTGATGGCCACCATCGCCAGCCGCATCCTGAACGCGCTGGGGCGCGGCGGCGTGGAGCCGATGCAGTTGGTGGAGGAGGCGCTGCAAGCCTCGGTGCAGGACCAGCAGACCGCCCGGCGCAAGCTGGCCGCCGGCTGGCACGCTTTCCGGCAGGCCGGCCAGCACCGTCTGTGAGTTCCCAGCCGTGGGCGCAGCTCTGTCGATCCAATCCACTGAGGAGATGACCGGCGGCACGCCCGCGCGCTGGGACAGAACTATCTAAATTTTTCGTTAGAATCCTGTTGTAAGGTTTGTTTAGTGCTTCCTGTAGGTATAGACTAGGTAAGGGTGTTCACTTTGTTGGCCCTATTTTTTTGGCGCGCAGCCAGGTAATAGGATGAATAAGGAATGAATAAACGCCAGTTGAAGCCCTATCAGCGCGTTTATGCTTCGCGCTACCGCCGTTCGACAGACCCCGTCTCCGGCCTGCTGCTGCTGGTCATCGTGGGCATCGTGACCGCTGGCCTCGTCATGCTGTATGAGAACGCCCGTGCACCGCGCGTCGTTCGCTCGACGCCGGCGCCGACGCGGGCGGCGCGCGCGACCGCCATCGCGCCCCAACCGACACAGACGCCGGCCCCCGTCTTGAGCCTGCCTACGGTGCAGTCGGCGCTAGAGACGACGCTGCTGGCGCCCACCGCCGGCATCCGGTCGACGGTGGTTGACGTGTTTCTGAACGGCACCAGTTGGGACGTGAGCAGCCTGGGCGACCGCGTCGGCCGCCTGCAGGGCACGGCCGCCTTCGGCGCGTCCGGCAATTTAGGCCTGGCCGGCCACATCGAGATGGCCGACGGGCGCCCCGGCATTTTCGCCCGGCTCAATCAGGTGTCGCTAGGCGACCCGGTGATCATCAAACGGGGCGCGCGCGAAAAACGCTACCAGGTGACCGACATCCGCCTAGTGTGGCCAGATGACCTGACCGTGCTGCACCCTACCGACAGCGACCGGCTGACATTGATCACGTGCAGCGAGTATAATTTCTGGCAGGATGTGTACCGCAAACGGTTTGTGGTGGTGGCGGAAAGAGCCCTCTGATCGAGCATGTCTGGGATTGTGCGCCTGCTGCGACTGCTCTGGCAGGTTCACCCGCCGATGGTGCTGACCATTCAAGCGTCGCCAGCGGCCTGTTTGCAGGCGCTGACGCAGGCCGCCAAACCCAGCTCCGAACGTTTACACCTGCGCAACCTGTTCGTCGAAGGCCGCCGCTACTACCTCCAGCCGCGGCCTGAGGGTTTTCACCTCACCAGCAACAGCAAGAGCCCCTGGCGGCGCGGGCGCACCACGCTGGCGGCGGTGGTCGTCGGCCGGTTCGCCGGCGACGGCAGCACCACCCGGCTGACGCTGAGCGCCCGCATGCGTCTGGGTTTCTTCTTGGATGTGTTCCTCATCCCCACTTTCATCACTTCTATCCTGGTGTTCGCGCCCTGGCCGGCCGGGGTGATCGCCGGGCTGGCGGCGCTGCTGTTCGGGCTGTCGTGGCTGTGGCACCGGCTGACGGCCGCGCTGCAGGCCGCCGAGATGGTGTATTTCGTCCAGAAAGCGCTGGAAGACCTGCCCGCTGGCCAGACGCCCGCGTTGGGAGCGTCCGCCCCGGAGGTCATCACCCCTAACGCCGAGTTCCGCGCGCAGTGGCAGAAGTTCTACGACCAGCACAAAGCCGACGCTCCCTGAACGCGCCCCCTGGCAGGCGGCCAGGCGGATGTGTTGCGTCGGGAATCGCAGTATACTTGCGCGTATTCTAAGAAGTACAAAGCTGGATCTTGCGCGCTGTTCAGCGCTCATGCCGGAGAAACATTTTTATGAAACGACTGTGGGTTCTGCTGCTGATGCTGGCGCTGCTCCCCGGCTGGGCTCAGGCCGCCCCCGCCGCCCAGACCGATGCCGCCAACCCCGTCATCACCACCTTTACCACGGCGGCCACGGTCGTAGACCGAACGCAGCTGGCGCGGCGCGCCGCCCGCATCCCGGTGTCGTGGAATACGGCCAACCGCCGCGACAACCATAACCTGGTGTTCGAGCAGGTGCTGGCCGATGGGCGCGTCGTCAACGTCGAGCTGCCGCGCGATAACCCATGGGTGGCTTCTGCCGGCGACGGCGTGGTCGCCCCGTTCCCGCCGGGCGGGAACGCGGACAGCGTCCGCCTGCGCGTGCGGCTGATCGACTGGGTGCGGCTGACGACGCTGGACGAGCGCGAACTGACGCTGCCGATCGGCGACGCCCAGCCGCCGGGGCCAACCATTCGCACATTTGCGGCGGGCGTCGAGAAGGTGGCCGCTAGCGAACTGGCCAACCGCACTGCCCGCGTCCCGGTGGAGTGGCTGGTCGAGAACCGCCCGCCGGACTCTAACCTGGTATTCGAGCAGGTGCTGGCCAACGGCACGGCGCTCAATGTGGAGCTGCCGCGGCCTAACCCGATCATCGCCTCGTCCGGCGTGGGCGTGGTCGCGCCCGTGCCGCCCGGCGGGAACGCGAGCGAGATCAAGCTGCGGCTGCGGCTGATCAACCTGCGCAATCAGTCCACCATCACCCAGCGCGAGCTGGTGCTGGCGATTGACACCACCCCGCCGCTGGTGACCGTCCGCACCTTCACGGCGGGCGTGTCCAAAGTGCCGCTGGCGGAAGTGGAGGCCCGCACCGCCCGCGTGCCCGTGACCTGGGCGGTGGACAACCGCCCGCCCAACAGCAACCTGGCCTTCGAGCAGGTGCTGGCCGACGGCACGATCGTCAACGTGGAACTGCCGCGCGCCAACCCGATCATCCCGTCGTCGGGCAGCGGCGTGATGGCTCCCGTGCCGCCCGGCGCTAGCCCCAGCAACCTGACCTTCCGGCTGCGCGTGTTCGATCTGACCAGCCAGCAGACGCTGGCGCAGCAGGACATCGCGCTGGCGCTGGATACCGCGCCGCCGGCGGTGACCATTCAGGCGTTCACCCTGGGCGCAGACAAAGTCAGCGCGGCGGCGCTGAACGACCGCACGGCCCGCATCCCCGTGTCGTGGACGGTCGACAACCGGCCAGCCGGTTCGAACCTGGCCTTTGAGCAGGTGCTGGCCGACGGCACGGTCGTCAACGTCGAGCTGCCGCGCGCTAACCCGATCATCCCGTCGTCGGGCAGCGGCGTGGTCGCGCCCGTGCCGCCCGGCGGGAACGCGACTGAGATCAGGCTGCGGCTGCGGGTGTTCACTGTGGCGACCAACGCCCAGTTGGCGCTGCAGGAGCTGACGCTGCCGATCGACGGCACGGCAGCGACGCCCACCATCCGGTTGTTCACAGCCGGCGCAGCCTCGGTGGCGCTGTCCGATCTGAACAACCGCAGCGCCCGCGTGCCGGTGTCCTGGACAGTGGACAACCGCCCGCCCAACAGCAATCTGGTCTTCGAGCAGGTGCTGGCGGACGGCACGGCGCTCAACGTCGAGCTGCCGCGGCCTAACCCGATCATCGCCTCGTCCGGCGTGGGCGTGGTCGCGCCCGTGCCGCCCGGCGGGAACGCGAACGAGATCAAGCTGCGGCTGCGGCTGGTGAACCTGGCCGACAACCAGACCCTCGTCCAGAACGAGATCACGCTGCCGATCCTGAGCGCCGGCGGCAGCCCCAGCATCCGGTCGTTCACCACGACCGCCGCATCGGTCAGCCAGACCGAACTGGCCAACCGCACCGCCCGCGTGCCGGTGACGTGGGTTGTGGACAACCGCCCGCCGAACAGCAACCTGTTCTTCGAGCAGGTGATGGCCAACGGCACCGTCATCAATGTGGAACTGCCGCGCCAGAACCCGATCGTCGCCTCGGTGGGGACGGGCGTGGTCGCCCCGATCACGCTGGGCGACGGCGCGACCTCGATCCGCATCCGGCTGCGGCTGGCCAACCTGGCCAACAACCAGACGCTGGACACCCGCGAGATCACGCTGCCGGTCCAGGGCGCGCCGGCGGCCCAGCCCACCGCCACGGCTCCGGCCGGCGGGACGGCGGCGGGCGTCGAAATCTGCGCGTTCAGCGTCAGCCCCACGTCGGCAGAGCGCGGGGATGTGGTGACGCTGACCTGGGAGACGGCCAACGCCAGTCGGGTGAGCGTAGCGCTGGCGACCGAGGCGGGCGGCATCGGCGACATCGTGGCCGATAATCTGCCGCCATCTGGCTCGGCTTCATACAGCATTCCGCTGAATGTGGTCGGCAACCGGCTGGGACTCAAGCTGCTGGCCCAGGGCGGCGACGGGCGCGAGACGGTGCGCGACGTGTCGGTGACCCTCGCCTGTGCTTTCAGCGAGTCGCTGCTGCCGGGGAGCTGCCCGTCTACCCGGCAGTTGGTGCCGGCGGCGTTCCAGCCGTTCGAGCGCGGCTATATGATCTGGCGCGGCGATACACGCCGGATTTACGCGCTGTACCAGGATGGGAGCTGGCAGGAATTCGCCGACACGTGGACGCCGGGCGACCCGGAACCGCTGGGCGAGCCGCCCACTGGGCTGATCAAGCCGGGGCGTGGATTCGGCAAGGTGTGGGCGCAGAACAACGGCGCGTCGCGCCTGGGCTGGGCGACCGGCGATGAACAGGCGTACACGGCCACCTGGGAGACGCACGCCGGCGCGGGCGCGGCCGGGCTGACGATCTTCACCCTGCCCGCCGGCCAAAAAGCGCGGTTGGACGGCGCCTGGTCGATCGAGTAGCGCCGCGAGCGCGCCGGCGGCGGGGGAACCGCGCCTTCGGCCCCCGTCGCCGGCGGGTTCAGGGGGCGGGCGTCGCTGTCATCTCTGGCACTTGGAAGCGCACGGTGTCTAGAATGGCCTGGAGCTCGTCGCGGGCGGCATTGTAGGCGTCCAGGCGCTGGGGGTCTACCATGGCGTCGCCCTCGGCGTAGGCGTAAAATACGAAGTTCAGATCGCGCTCGCGCACGCCCGCGAACCAGCCGCGGGCGTCGGGCAGTTCCGGGCAGTCCACCGCCGAAAACTGCGTCCCCACGGCGGGGCGACCGCCCACCGTGTACTGCCGCCGCAGATCCGTGCCGATGTTGCAGCCCTGCTCCAGCACTGCCAGCCGCAGCAGCCGCAGCCCGTCCGACCATAAATCGAGCTCCTGGCGGGCGGCCTCGAACGGGTTGCCGCCCACTAGATTGGGGAAGCCCCACAGCAGCACTACCGTGCCCATCCCCTGGCCGCCGCCGACCGGGCCGCGGTAGACCGCGAACGGGATGCCGCGAATGTCGCCCACGTCGTTGAGCACCAGCACGTCATAGCCCACCGTCTCCCAGCCGTCCGGCAGGGTGAGCTCCAGGGGCGGCGGGATGCGCTGTCGGGCCAGCGGCGGCAGCGTCACCACGATGGGCGCTTCGGTGGCGGTGGGCGATGCGGTGGGCGCGGTGGCCGCGGCCGTGGGCGCCAGGGCGGTGAGCGTGCCCGCGACCGCCGCCTGCAAGTCCGGCGTGCTGCTGGGCGTCAGCGACGGCAGCAGCGTCGGCGTGGCCGTGGGCGCGGGCGGGGCAGCGCAGGCGGCCAGCAGCAGGCTGAAGCTCATGGTGAGCACAAAATGGCGGCGGTATCCGATCATAACCGACTTCATCTTTCGCCGACGAGCCAAACAGCTTGATTGTACACCCGCCCGCCCGCCGGTGAGCAAGCGTGGGTCCAGCGGCGCGCCGGCGCTATAATCTACACAAATCTGGCAAAAACTGCGTGAAACTTATAAAATGAGGCCGCATTCGGACAACTGAAGAGGTCATAATGCCAACCATCTCGCTGCCCTTCATCCTGTCGGTGATCACGGCCATCACCACCGGCGTCTTCACGGCGATCGTGCTGCGCCGCTGGTGGCACAAACGCCGTCCGCATCTGCTGGCCTGGGGCATCGGCCTGGGGATGTACTGCCTAGGCGCGCTCAGCCAAGTCGTCTTGTCGCTCACCTGGAGCCCGCTGTTCTTCGCGCTGTGGTACTGGTGCGGCGCGCTGATGGTGGCCGCCTGGCTGGGACAGGGCACAGTCTACCTGCTGGTGCGGCGCGGCAACATCGCCCGCAACATTCAGATGGCGCTCATCCTGGTGGGCGTGATGACGCTGCCCTGGACGCTGTTCCTGACGCCCTTCAACGAGTCGGCCTGGCATCCAGGCGCGGACATGACCCAGATTTACCGCGACTATACCGATGCGGACGGGAACCTGGTACAGGGGATCATGTCGGGCGACGCGCGCGGGACGGTGCGTTTCTTCTCGCCCATCATGAACGTGTGGGGCACGATCGCCCTGGTGGGCGGCGCGGTGTACTCCGCCTACCTGTTCCGGCGCAAGCAGATCATGCGCAACCGGGTGGTCGGCAACTGGCTGATCGCGCTGGGCGGGCTGATGCCGGCGGTGGGCGGCGCGCTCATCCGCCTGGGCGATCCCTCGTTCAAATACGCCGGCGAGATGTTGGGCGCTGTCCTCATCTTCGTCGGGTTCCTGGCAGCGACCAACGCGCCGGATGATACGCCGGCGCGCCGGCCGGAAGCGCAGCCGGCGGGCGATTGAGCCGGCCGGCGCTGCGCCTTCACGAAAGCGGTTCTGATGACTCTCGGCGACCTGTATCTCGTCTTGCAGCCCATTCACTACTGGCTCAGCCGGGTCGGGCTGGGCGCAGCCATCTTCATGTTCGCGCTGGGCTTTCTGATCGGCGTCATCCGCAAGCGCGACGTCACCGCCTGGTACCGGCGCGCCACCTACTTCATCGCCGGCGTGATGGTCGTCCAGGGGGCCACCGGCGCACTCTTGTATTTCCTGATCGGGGCGCGCCCGGCGGAGGAGGTGCATCTGATCTACGGCGTCGGTTCGATGCTGGCGCTGCCGTTCTTCATCTTCGTCGAGGTGACCGCCCGCAAACGCCCGGCCATGGGCAGCTACATCTGGGGCTTTGCCGTGCTGGCGGGCATCCTGTTCCGCAGCATCAGCACCGGCGCGGCCGGCTAGCCTGGACTGAGCCGCCGCTGGCCGCCCTGACCTGTAGACGACTCTTCAAAGCCGGCTATCGCGCCGTTTCACCGCTCTTTACAAGCGGCCAGATAGCTGTTATAATGTGAGCTGTAAGGGGGTGAATTAGATTCGACGGAGGCGGCTAAATTCGCACTGCAAGCCGCGGCGCCCGACCGCGTGAACACTGGGCAAGGCAATAACTGCCAACAACAACGCTTACGCTCTGCCGGCAGCCGCCTAAGGCTCGCCGCTGAGCGCTGGCCTTGCGAGGCCAGCCGTCCGCCGCAGTCGTCTCCATCCGGCTGCGCCCGCGGGCGTCACCAAAGATGCGAGTGCGACCGGTTGACGCCGATACGACTGGTCAAAGCGATCCTCGGCTAGCCGGTGGTGTACCTCGCCAACCAGGGCTACCGCCGGTGAAAGCTAACGGTTGGATAAGCTTGTAGACGTGCGCAGGAGGTCCCTGCGGACTCGGGGGCAGAGCCCGACACCTCCACTTTGAACTAGACAGCCTCACCCACGCGGGCGAGGCTGTCGGTTTTATCCAGGCATGAGGGCGCTACCGGCCAAAGCCGCCTGGCTGCTTCTCGGCGTCTTCATCTTCCGGCGCAACCGGTTCGGCGGCGCACGCACCGGGGTCCTCAGCCTCAGGCAGCGTCTCCGGCGCGTTGGTCGACTTCGGAGCCGGGCCCGCGCCAACGGGGATGTTCCAGAGGCTGGCGACGCGCAGCTCGGCGGGCTGCGCACCCTGCTCAGTCGCAGGCGCTTCGGCCGGCGGCTCGCCCGTTTCGGCGACCGCCTCGGCAGCGAACGACTCAAGGCGCGTCGCGCTGGCCGGCGGCGCGCCAGCGCTGATGATGTTCTGCACCGCGCTCACTTGGGAGCCAGTCAGATTGAGCGAAGCGATCAACTGCTCCAGGGGATCCTTTGCCTGTCCCTCTCCTTCCCCTTCTTGCTGGGCGGTGACGAACTGGCCCCACTGGCTGACCTCGGCCGTGAAGATCGTCTCGGCGCTGTTCACCAGGCGCGGAAAGACCTCCGCCAGCGTCTCCAGCGTCAGGCGATCCTCGTCAGGCACGATCAGCTTGATGCGCTCCAACCCCAACATGGTGTCACGGTAGATGTTGATCTGACGATCCCAGCCGTAGAGCTGGCGGAAAGCGGCCAGCATGGCGGCGAACGCCGGCAGGATGGCGGAGATGAGCGCCAGCACCGGCACTGCGCTGGCGGCGCTGATAGTCGCTAGCAGCGAGGACAGCGTCATGATGAGCGTGCCGAAGCCGAAGGTGAAATCGGAGTTGAGCTGGTTCTCGCGGATGCGGCTGCTGTAGAACTGTAGCTGCTCCTGGATGCGGTTGTTGATGTAGATATCGTGCAGGATGCGGATTTCTTCCAGCGAATGGTGCGTCTGGTCAGTCGAGTTGGCGGGCGTGCTGACAGCGGGATCAGACATTTTCCTGCTCCTTAATGCGCGTGTTGATGACGTTCTCGCGCAGCCGCTGCACCCGGTCGGGTTGGTCGTAGGGCGGTAGGTGCGCCAGATACTTGAAGTAATGCATTCGCAGTTCTTCCGTCAGCCGGCGATTCTTCGCCCAGCGCTTCTGCGGTTCGCCGCGGTTGCTGAGCGCGGTGACGAAGGCGGTGACAGCGCCGATGACGGCCGTCATGTAGCCGAAGATGCGCGGCCAGTTGGCCGGCGCGGCCGCCTCTTCCCCGGCGTTAGCGCCGGCTGCCGGGGGCGCGACCGGTTCCACGACTGCGGCGGTGGCGGTCAATGCGCCCTGAAGCCCAGCGGGATAGGAGAAGGTAGTCAGCGTGCCGAACAGCGTAGTCAGGAAGGCCCCCAGGATGAACACCCACTGGTAGAGATAAAACTGGTTCTGGTAGTATTTGGCCTTCTGGCTGAACTCAAAGAAGGTGGGCAGCAGGTAGCGCTCCAGATCGCGCAAATCCTGGGCGATGACCGGATAGCGATCAATCTGGTAGCGTTCCCGATCCTGCACCGAGACGAACTTGTCTGCCTCGATGAGCTTCTGGAAATTCTCCGGCGACAGATCAATATCCGGCGTCAAGCCGGTCAGCCGGGGGCGCCGCCGGATGAAGAACAGATCGCGAAGCCGCGATCGCTGTCTGTGCGCTTGAGGGACGGTAGTCATAAAACGCTCCCACGTGAACAGTTAGCCGACGGTCATGGTGAACAGCTATCCAATCTGCGCGCCGTTTTCCAGTGTCCAGTATACTGGCGAACGATCTGGCCGGCGAATGACCCGAAATCGGCGCTCGCCCATCGGCTGTCCGCCGCGATCTTGTAGGCCGGCGCGCGCCGGTTACACTGGTCGGCGCGGTTCGCTGGTATGAGGATCAAGCTGATGCGTGACCTTCGTTTTGACGGGCTGCTGGCCGCGCTCCTGATCGGGCTGGCAGCCTGCTCCGGCCCATCGCCGGCCGAGCGCACTTTGGAAGCCGAGAACGCCCTGCTGGCGACCCAAGTGGCCGATCTGCGCGCCACCGCCACAGTGGCCGCCGACCGGCGGCGGATCACCGTCGAGTACGGCCAAACTGCCGTCGGCCAGGTGCGGCGGCAGAACGAAATCCTGGCGGCGACCGTGGCGGCGCTGGGCGGCGATGTGGAGTCGGTGCGCCCTGGCGCTCCGCTCCCCACGCCCGCGCCGGCGGCGCTCGACCCGGCCTCGGCCGCGCCCGGCAGCCCGCTGACGCCAGCGGCGCTCGCCCAGCCGCCGCTGACGCCCACCGCGCCGCCGCCGCCCTCGCTTTACAATCTGGTGACGACCGAGGCAGTCGGCGCCAACGACTGCGCCGTGGGCGCGGTCAGCCGCTTCCCAGCGACCGCGCCGCGCATTTACGTGGTGGCGACCGCCGCCAACATCGCGCCAGGCACGCGGCTGGCGTCGCGCTGGTTCCGCGAAGGTGTCGAGGTGATTGTGCACGAGTTCACGCCGGATTTCGCCATCCAGCAGGCCTGCGTCTGGTTCTTCATTGACCCGGCCGAGACGCCCTTCACGCCAGGTAACTGGCGCGTGCAGCTCGAAATTGACGGCGCGCCGGCGGGCGAGCCGGCGGTTTTCACCATCGCCGAATGAGCGCCGCGCGCCGCCTAGCAGCGCGTATTCTTCAGGGAGATGATGAGTGAAAGGCGAGAGCGCATGAGCATTCGGGTGAGTTGGGGCGACGACGCGCGTACCCTGGTCCACCTTCAGTTTGAGCGTGGATGGCGCTGGCAAGACCTACGGGCTTCGATCCAGCAGGCGGATGCGCTGATCGGCAGCGTGCCGCACACCGTCCACCTGCTGATCGACATTCGGCGGGCGGGCGGCGTGCCGGCCGATTTCATCACCGCCGCCGGCGACATTTTCGCCTCTGGCGAGGCGCGCGCCAACGAGGGCCAGCGCGTCGTGATCGGCGCCAGCCCGCTCATCCGCATGGCCTACGCCAGCCTGTCGGCGGTCTACGCGCACAAACTGAAAGACCGCCCCTTCCTGTTCGCCAGCAGCGTGGAAGAGGCGCGCGCGCTGCTCGACGGCAAGCGGTGAATGCCGCGCCTTTCCCCCTGATCGAACGGTTAGTAGGCGCGCCGCCCGTCATCCGCTATCCTGAAAAGACATGGGCTACCGGAATCGGTACGATCAGGCGAGGCGAACGATGGTGCACGGCGGCGGTTGGTGGATTTACGTCTGGGGCGATGAAGAGGGACGCGGCAAGCGCGTGAGTTGGGCGCTGGTGCGGCGGGTGCTGGCGTATGCCCGGCCGTACCGGGCGCATATCGGGCTGCTGCTGGCGACCATCCTGGTCACAACTGGGTTAGGGCTGCTGACGCCCCTCATCTTCCGCGATCTGCTCGACCAGGCGCTGCCGGCGGGCGATACCGCCCGGCTGAACTGGCTGGCGCTGGGGCTGATCGGCATCCCGGTGGCGTCCGGCGCGGTGCGGGTGTTCCAGCGCAAGCTCAACGCCGCCGTCGGCGAGGGCGTCATCTACGACCTGCGCGTGAGCCTGTTCCAGCACCTGCAGCGCATGTCGCTCCGTTTCTTCACCAACACCAAAACCGGCGAGCTGATGAGCCGGCTGAACAACGACGTGGTCGGGGCGCAGCGCGCCATCAGCAGCACCATCGTGGACATCGTGACCAACGTGATCACGGTCATCGCCACGCTGGCGGTGATGCTGACGCTGGAATGGCGGCTGACGGTGCTGGGCGTGCTGGTGCTGCCGTTCTTCATCCTGGCGGCGCGGCGGCTGGGCGGGCGGCTGCGCGAGGTCGCCCGCGTCCAGATGGAATGCAACGCCCAGATGAACGCCATGATGAACGAGACGCTCAACATCAGCGGAGCGCTGCTGGTCAAGCTGTTCGGTCGTGGTCGGCTGGAGGTCGAACGGTTCGAGCGCCGCGCCGCCCGCGTCCGCGATGCGGGCGTCCAGCAGGCGGTCTGGGGCAGCCAGTTCTTCGTGCTGATCGGCCTGGTGGGCGTCGTCGGCACGGCGCTGGTGTACTGGGTGGGCGGTCATCTGGTGTTGGACAGCGTGTTCACCATCGGCACGATCGTCGCCTTCGGCGCTTACCTGACCCAGCTCTACGGCCCGCTGCAAGCCCTGACCAACGCGCCAGTGGACTTCGCCACGTCAATGGTCAGCTTCGAGCGGGTGTTCGAGGTGCTGGACCTGCCGCTGGAGATCACCGACAAGCCGGGCGCAATCCATCTGCAGGCCGTACGCGGCGAGCTGACGTTTGAGCGCGTGTCGTTTCGCTACGAGACGCGCCCGGACGCGCTGCTGAGCGACGTCGAGCGCGTCGGGCGGATGGACAACGTGCGCGCCGTGTTCTCCGCCGAAGCGCCGGCGGACGGGCGGCGGGCGATGCACGACTCGCGGCCGGCCAGCCAAGCGCGCGAGGCGGCGCTGGATGACGTATCGTTCACCATCCAGCCGGGGCAGTTGGTCGCGCTGGTCGGCCCCAGCGGGGCGGGCAAGACCACGCTCACCTACCTCATCCCCCGGCTGTACGACCCGACCAGCGGGCGCATCCTGCTGGACGGCCGCGATCTGCGCGATATCGCGCTGGAATCGCTGGCGGCGCAGATCGGCATGGTGACGCAGGAGACGCACTTGTTCCACGACACCATCCGCACCAACCTGCTCTACGCCAAACTGGACGCGTCGCAGGCCGAGCTGGAAGCCGCCTGCCGGGCGGCCAACATCCACGACTTCATCATGGAGCTGCCCGACGGCTACGACACCATCGTGGGCGAGCGCGGCTACCGCCTGAGCGGCGGCGAGAAGCAGCGCATCGCCATCGCCCGCGTCATCCTCAAAGACCCGCGCATCCTGGTGCTGGACGAGGCCACCAGCCACCTGGACAGCCAGTCGGAGGCGCTCATTCAAGACGCGCTCAAGACGGTGATGGCCGGCCGCACCAGCATCGTCATCGCCCACCGGCTGAGCACGATCCTGGCCGCCGATCAAATCCTGGTGCTGGACCGCGGGCGAATCGTCGAGCGCGGGACGCACCCCGAACTGCTGGCGCAGGGAGGCCTGTACGCGCTGCTGTACGAGACGCAGTTCAAGACGGAGCGCGAGCCGGCCTGACCCAGAGCTGACGCATCACGCGAACCATGAGGCGTTAGGCAGCGCTTGTAGGCGCGCGCCCGCGCCCATGTGTGCGCTCGGTAGGGTGGCCGCATCGGTCAGGCAAGCCCATCAGTCCTACCCCTGCAAAAACCCTTGCAAGACTGCGCCCGTCCCTAAAATCTAAATGTTAGATGAGATGTAACCTGTGGTAGGCTGTCATCAACGAACGACACACTACAGGAGGCGCGCTATGCCAATCGAAGTAAGCTGGCATCCCGATCTGCCCAACGTGATCTGGTATCGATTCAGCAGAAACTGGAACTGGGACGAATTTCGTCGAGCTTTTGAGCGCAGCTTGGAGCTGGCAGCAGAGCGGCCAGACCAAATTTACGACGTCATGAGCGACCTGAGCAACGCGCCGACGCCTCCCCCCGGCTTCGGGCTCTCCCACGTCTACTCAGTGCTGCGGCGTGCGCCAGCAAACCACGGTTTGACGGTGGTGATCACCAACAACCGCTTCATTCAAACGATGGTCGGGGTAGCCCGCAGGGTATATCCAGACTTACGCTACCGTTTCGACAGCGCCTCGACCATGGAGGAGGCTTGGCAGCTCATCACCCAAAAACGCCTGGCAATGGCATCGTAAGCTGCGCGGTCGTCAGCTCACACTTCATCAACGCTGCCGGCCTTGCTATGATGAAAGCAGCGCGACCGTAGGCCGGCAGGCCGGTTCGGCCAGTCGTTAGGGTGAAGCATGTCTGATTTCCATCTCATCGTCGGCCTCGGCAACCCCGGCCGAGAGTACGCCGACACGCGCCACAACGTCGGCTTCCGGGTGGTGGACGAGCTGGCGCGCCGGCACGGGCTGGCCTTCGGCAAGCCGGAGCGCAAGTCGCTGCTCGCCTCCGGCGTCATCCTGGGCAAGAAAGTCATCCTGGCCAAACCCCAGACCTACATGAACCTGAGCGGTGAAGCCGTCCGGGCGCTGGTGGACTTCTACAAGATCGAACTGCCGCGCCTGCTGGTGATCTCCGACGATCTGGACATCCCGCTGGGCACGCTGCGCCTGCGCAAAGCGGGCGGGGCCGGCGGCCAGGGCGGGCTGAAAAGCATCATTCAGCATCTCGGCTCGCAGGACTTCAACCGGCTGCGCTTCGGCATTGGCCGGCCGCCGGGACGAATGGACCCCAAAGATTATGTGCTGCAAACCTTCAGAGGCGATGACGCCATCCTGGCGGCCGAGGTCGTCAGCCGGGCGGCGCAGGCGGTCGAAGCCTGGCTCACGGACGGCATCGAACTGGCGATGAGCCGGTATAACGGGGGCGTAGACGAGACGCCCAAACCACGAGGTTCCGTCAAACGTCAAACTGGAGGTGAATCGATGACCATGGAACTGCCCGATGAAGTGCGAGCGCTGCTGGACGGCGAGGGGCGCGTCACTCGCTGGCCATCGAAACGCGCGGTCCAACTGCTGGTGCTGGACTACCTGGCTGCGCGCATCGAAGCGGGGCGCCATTACACCGAGAACGAGATCAACGCGCTGCTCAACCGGTGGCATACGTTCGGCGACCCGGCGCTGCTGCGCCGCGAGCTGTTTGAGTTGGGCAAGCTCAACCGCGCCAAAGACGGCTCCACCTACTGGGCGACGCCCAATACCTACTTGCTGTAGCCGCAGACCCACACCCCCTCACGCCTGGCCGGCGTTCCGCTCACAGTAGCGGCGACTTCTCCAGCTCATCGTAGTCACAGGCCAGCTCGCGCCAGGCGCGCCCCAACCGTTTGAAGCCCTCTTCGATATCCGCCGGCCGGTGCGCGCCATAGTTGATCCGTATCCGGTGGCTGCCGCCGTTGTTGGTGTGGAAGACGCTGCCGATGGCGTAGGCCACGCCCGCCTGCACCGCCGACACGTACAGCTCGGCGGCGGTCGGGCCGGTCTTGGGGAGCTGCACCCACAGGTACAGGCCGCCCTGAGGCGTATTCCAGATGGAGCCCGGCGGCAGATACTTGACGGCAGCGGCCAGCGCGGCGTCGCGGCGGCGTTGCAGCTCGCGGTTGTTGCGCTCCAACTGCTGCGCCAGCGCGCCGCGTTCCAGCATCAAATGCACGGCGCGCTGGTTCAAACCGGCGGTGGCGATATCCGCTGCCTGCTTCACCCGCACCAGCCGCTCGTAGTGGCTGGCGTCGCTGATGAGGTAGCCGATGCGAATGCCGGGGATCATCATTTTGGTGAAGCCGCTGGCGTGCAGCACGATGCCGGTGTCGTCCAGCGCCTTCAGCGGCGGCAGCGATTCGCCCTCAAAACGCAGTTCGTGGTAGACGCCGTCCTCCAGCACCGGGATCTTGTACTCGTTGGCCAGATTGAGAAGCTGGCGGCGGCGGTGCAGCGACATGACGATGCCGGTGGGGTTGTGAAACGTCGGCATTACATAGATCAGTTTGGGGCGGCGGTCGAGGATGAAGTTCTCCAGCATATCCAGCCGAATGCCGTCCTGATCCAGGTTGATGCCGTGAAGCTGTACCCGCCGCGTGCGGGCGATGTCAATCATGCCCAGGTAGGTCGGGTTCTCGGTCACCAGCAGGTCGCCTTCGCCCAGGAGCGCCTGCACCACCAGGTCGAGCGCCTGCTGGGCGCCGCCGGTGATCAGCACCTGGTCGGCGCTGCAGCGGATGCCCAACGCGCTGATGTAGTCGCGCACGGCAGCCCGCAGCGGCGGGAAGCCTTCGGTGACCTCGTAGCCCAGCGCCTGCGCGCCGTCGCGTTCTAGCACGGTGTTGATGGCGTCGCGCAGCGCCCGCAGCGGGTAGAATTCCGGCGGCGGGGAACCCTGGCTGAAGCTGATGACGCCCGGCTTGCGCCCCATGCGCATCATCTCGCGGATGGAGCGATCGGGGGTGGTGGGCGCTTCAGTGGGAGCTGTCTGGTCGCCGTTGGCATGCGGCGGCGCGCTGCCCGGATCGCCGCTGATGAACGTGCCGCGCCCAGCGTGGGCGCTGAGGAAGCCCTGGGCGCGCAGCTCGGCGTAGGCGTTGACCACGCTGATGCGGCTGATGTTCAACTGCCGCGCCAAGTCGCGGCTGGCCGGCAGCCGGGTGCCGGCGGGCAGTTCGCCGCTTTCGATCTGAGCCCGGATGCTGCGGATGAGCTGGCGATAGATCGGTTCTTCGCCGTCTCGATCGAGCGCGATAGCCAGGCGAGAGGGGTTCAACATAAGCCGTTATCCACAGACTGACGTACATGAATGGACTGGTATGGTACTGGCAGCAACTGCCTACCCTTTACTGTAACATATGCAAGCGATTGGTATGATACCATATCATACCAATGGTGGTCTGTCGGGTTTAGAGTCAGCAGACGGGCGCAGCGCTCAACCGAGCAGGAAGTCGGTGCCGCGCATCTCCATCGGCAGCGTGAAGAGGTAGCCCGCCGCCAGCATGAGGGCCAGCAGCAGCAGCGCCCACGGCAGCAGGCCGGGCAGGGCATCGCGCCGGTACAGCCGGAAGGCCGCCCGCTGGGCGATCCATAGGCTCCATAGGAACCCGCCCAGCAGCAGCGCCGCCTGGAGCAAACCGATGGCGGTCAAGTCGCCCATGACGCCGAAACGCGCCCACTCGCCGGGCTGGCCGAGGAATTCCTGCACCACCGGGATGAGCGTCAGTGGGGCGACCAGGAAGTGAAAGCTGTAGTGCGCCGCCCAGATACCAAACCCCAGCGGCGCGAACGCCGGGGCGAACGCCGCCGCCGTCTGCCGGAGCGACAACCTGCGGCTCGTCCGCGTCAGCGCCTGGCCCAGCCGCGCCGCCAGCAGCGCCGCGCCGGCCGGCAGCAGCAGCCCGCCCACGCCGAAGATCGCCAGGAGCTGCAGCGGCTCGTCGGCGAAACCCAGCCGGGACAAGGACGATTGGAGTTCGTAGCGCGGCGGCGTCATGCTGAACGCGCTGACCACGCCGATGAAGGCCAGCGCGACGACCAGCAGCGTCACATCCCAGCGCTGCCGCCAGGCGCGCGGGCGCAGCAGTTCGCCGCCGGGGCGGCGGGCGGCCAGCGCGATATTGTCATGCGGGCAGGCGCGGACGCAGTCCAGGCAGAACGTGCAGTCTAGGTTGGTGGTCAGCTGCGGCGGGAACAGCAGCAGCCCGCAGCCGGGCGTCCCCGATGGCCCCTGCCGCGCCTCGCGCGGGCCGTCCGGCAGGACATCCACCCGCGCATTGGGCAGGCGGCGGTAGCTGCCGCGCACGCACTCCTTGCCGGCGCAGGCCGCGCATACCGCCCGATCCTTGACGGCGATCTGAGTCGGCGACAGGGTGGAGTAGACGAAGTTGAACGTCCCCAGCGGGCAGACGTACTTGCAGAAAGCCGATTCGCCGAACCAGGCTTCTAGGATGAACGCGGCGGCGAAATAGGCGACGATCAGCCAGGCGGTGAGCAGCGGGCTGGCCCACAAACTGAAGATCTCATACACCAGGAATAGGCCGAGCAGCGACACCAGCGCCAGCCATTTGCCCCGCAGCCGGCGCGGGAAGCGCCGCCGGCGCAGGCTCAGCCCGCGCGCCAGCGTGCGCGGCAGCGTGAACGGGCACGCCATACAGAACAGGTTGCCCGCCAGCAGCAGCGCCAGCACGGCCAACCCGCGGAAGTGCACCCAGGGCACGACCGTGGCCAGATTGCGCGGGGCGTCCTGCGGGCCGGCGAACCCATCGATCACCAGCGCGGCGGCGACCAGCAGCAGCGGCAGCTGCAGCGCTAGCCGCCCCCAGCGCCAGCGCAGCAGCCGCCCGACCAGCGGCAGCCGCAGCACATCACGGCCGATGAGGACTGGACGCGGCGTCACCGTCAGCGGCTCACCGTCAGATCGAAGCGCTGCTGGGCGACCGCGCCGTCGGGCAGCGTCACCGTCACGTCTACGAACCAGTCGCCGCTCATCGTCCATTCAAACGGGACGCGGTAGCGGCCGTTGCCCTGCGGTTCGCCTTCGCCCAAGACAGGGGCCATGCCGGCGTGGCTCATGTCGCCGCGCGCGCTCACCTTCGCGTCGGTGACCGGCTGGCCGGCGGTGTCACGCACCGTGATCAACAGCGCGGCTTGGCCGACGCGAGCCGGTGCGGGTTCGTAAGTCAGGTCAATTTGCAGCGCCGCGGTCGGCGTAGGTGGGGGCTGGCGGCAGCCCGCCAGCAGCAGGGCGACCAGCAGCGCTACCAGCATACGATGTACAGACATAGCCATTATCAAGGATCATGGGCGCGGGACAGCAGCCGTCCACGCCGCCAGGACGTTTGTGAAAATGATAACACATCTGCTGGCCGGCCGGCCAGCGATTCTCATCTGCGCCCGTCCTCAGCCCTCCAACTGGGCATAGGCATTGGCCGCGTACTCCTGAGCCGTCCCGGCGACTGGGATCATCTGCACACCGTCAGCCAGAGCCAGCGCCTTCTCGCTGGTCACGCGGTCTTTCAAGCGGATCACATCGCGGTCGGTGGGCTCCAGTTCCAGCGCGTGGTTGATGAGCATCTCGGCGATCGCCAGGTGGCGGCGGCTCTCGACCAGCAGGCGCACCAGATCCACGATGTTGCTGACGATGTTCTCCCGGTTGTCCGTCAGGAACGCCAGATGCAGCGCCTGCCGATAGCGCAGCACCGCCTGGCCGAGCTGGTTGGCCTCGACCGCGGCGTAGCCCAGATTGCTGAGCTGCAGCGCCTCTTCCTGCCGGTCTTTCACCTCGCGGGCGATGTGCAGCGCCGAGGTGTGGAAGTTGATGGCCTCCGTCCAGCGCCCCAGCTCGCCGTAGGCCGTGCCTAACCCGCCCAGGACGCGCCCCTCGTAGTCGCGCTTGCCCTGCGCTTTGAACAGCGCCAGCGCCTGTTCCCAATTGGCGGCGGCGGTCTCCGGGTCGCCGTTGTCAAGCTGCGCGTGCCCCAGCTTGAACAGGATGATCGCCTCGTTCTGCGAGTCGCCGATGTTGCGGGCGATCTCCAGCGCCTGGCTGTAGGCGCGGGCTGACTCGGCGCTTTCGCCCAACTGCTGGCGGGCATCGCCCAGCGTCATCAGCAGGTTCATACGGGTCTCGACATCGTGCAGGTCTTCGGTCAGGTTGATGCCGCGGGTGGCGTGCATCACCGCCGCGCCGGAGTTCTCGGTCTTGACCATCAACGCCGACAGCGTGTCCAGCGTGCGCAGCAGCCCTTGACGATCGTCCAGCGTCTCATAGGCTGTCACCAGCTCGGTGTAGGCGCTAATCGCCTCGGTATCGTGCCCCTGGCGCACATGCAGCTCGGCCAACTGCGTGAGCAGCTCGACCTGCCGCGTCAGGTCTCCCTGCTGGCGCGCCCGCCGCAGCGCCGCCTGCAGCCGCGCTTGTTCTGACAGCTCCGGCTGCGCTTCGGGCAGCCCTGTGCGCAGGACCACATCTTCTGGGCGTTGGGAGGCGAAGGGATCTACCAGGTCTTCTTCGTCAAAATCTTCGCTGAATTCCTCTTCTTCATCCTCGGCTGCTGCTTCGTCTTCAAATTCGTCCTCGTCTTCCAGCGCCAGCGCCGCCGCGCGCTGCTCGGCGCGCTCCAGCAGCCCCAGCGGCGGCGCCTCCGGCGCGGGGGCAGGCGCGGCGGGCGGCGGATAGGCGGGAAAAGCAGTAGTCGAGCTGGCGCCCAGTTTGCGCAGCAGCAGCAGCTCGTACACGTAGCCGCGCTCATTGATGAAATCGCCGGCCTGCATCAGGCTGACGATGATCTGGTTGACGGGATCGCGGTCGCCGTGGTCGGCGCTCCAGCGGGCGGCGGCCAGCACGTTCTCCATCTCGGCGGCCAGTTTGTCGTGCGCTGCTGCGGACGGCAGGCCGTACTTTTTGACGTAGTCCACCAGCGAGTCGCGCAGTTTGGTTTGCAGCATCTCCAACCGGCCGGAGCCGCGCAGCCAGGTCTGGGCGAAACTGTGCGTGACCTCGTGCAGCCGGTAGTGCGGCGCGTCGTAGCGCAGGAAGCGCTCGACGAACTGGCAGTCGGCCAGCATGTTCATCACCTGCTGGACGGTCTCCGGCGCGGCGCCGCTGACCATGCTCACCAGCTCAGCCGAGGCGTGGCCGTCGAAGGTCGCGCCCATCATCAGGATGATGCCCTGCAAGGCGCTGTTGAGGGCGCGAAAACCCACGGTCAGCGCCAGCAGCGGCGGCGTCGCGCCGGCGCTGGCAGGGATCTGCTCGTAGGCGGTCAGATAGTCCGCCGGCGACTGTTTCGCCAGGCGCATCGTGCCGGCGGCGATGGCCAGCGCCAGCGGCACACCGTCCAGGATGCTGGCCAGCTCGTCCAGATCATTGGCCGAGCCGGCTGCGCCCAGGTTCTTCAGCAGCTGCGCCGCCGCGTCCGCCTCCAATTTGCCCAGCTCGATGGCCGTCCACGGGCCGTCCAGCGGCGCGCGCGCCGTGACGATGACCGGCAGCCCGTCGGCGCAGCGGCGCACGAAATCAGCGGCGGCAGCGCCCGGTTTGCCGTCCAGGACGAGCAGCGGTTTGTGGGCGGTGAGCGTGCTGGCGACGGCCCCCACCAGCCCCAGCGGCGTGTCGCTGCGGGTGATCTCCGCCACCTGGTAGGCGCGGCCCACCCGCATGATCAGCTCCTCCAGCGAGGTCGAGTCCGTCACCGGCAGCCACAGCGCGCCGCCGGGCAGTTCGGTGTAGGCGCTGGCCAGGGTGGCCGCCAGCGCTGTCTTGCCGATGCCGGCCGTCCCCCACACCAGCACCGCCTGGTTGATTTTGAGATGTCCGTAAACCTGCTTCAGCGCTGAATCACGCCCGACCAGTTTGCCGCGCACCGTGACCGGCAGCGCCTCCGGCGAGTGGGCGGGGGCTTCGTGAGCTGTGAAATTGGGCATGGATCACCACTTTCCGTCGTTCGGGTGCCGCACCGGAAACTGTTAAATTGAGTATAGCATCGGCGTTCCATTTGCGAAAACAGGCTGAGACTCCCAAAGGCGAAGGCGGGCCAGCGTGGTTTCGCATATTCGCATAAATTCGACTATAATAACCTGATCGCAGTATCAGGAGATGATCTAGGAGCGCATGTCATGGCCGACATGTTCAATATGTCCGACGTGATGATTTCCTATTCACGTCGCGACAAAGCCTTCGTCCGTCGGCTGGAACAGGCACTGCGCCAGACCGGCCGCGAGGTGTGGGTGGACTGGGAAGACATTCCCACTGGCGCCGATTTCATGCAGGAGATCTTCGCCGGCATCGAGGCCGCCAACACCTTCGTCTTCATCATCAGCCCGGACTCGGTCAGCTCGGCCGTGTGCCTGGAAGAGGTCAAGCACGCCGTCCTGCACTGCAAGCGCTTCGTCCCCATCCTCTACCGCGAGATCACCGAGGAAGCCAAAAAGGCGTTCCACCCCGCCCTCAGCTCGCACAACTGGCTGTTCTTCCGCGAGACTGACGATTTCGACGAGGCATTTCGGCTCTTGATCAAGACGCTGGAGACCGACCTCAACCACGTGCGCTACCACACCCGACTGCTGGTGCGTGCCCGCGACTGGGAGGGCAAGAACCGCAGCGACAGCCTGGCGCTGCGCGGGGATGATCTGCGCGAGGCTGAAGCCTGGCTGAAGCAGAACGCCCACAAATCGCCGGAGCCGACCGACCTTCAGCGCGAATACATCGAGACCAGCCGCCGCCTGGTGACGCGCCGGACGCGGGTGACCGCTGGCATCACCGCCGCCGTCATCCTCATCGCCGCGCTAGCGCTGGTGGCCATCAATCAGTCGGCGGTGGCGCATCAGGCCTTCGCCGCCGAGGCGCTGGCCCGGCAGACCAGCGTTGCCAACGAACGCGTCGCGCTGGCCGCCGCCGTCACCGCCACCGTGGCGCAAGGGCAGGCCGTGAAGCAGGCCGCCAACGCCGCCACTCAGGCCGCCGCCGCCGAGATCGCCCGCGCCACCAGCGACTACAACGCCATCATCGCCCTGCAGAACGCCGCCACCGCCACCGTGGCGCAAGGCCAGGCCCTGATTGAAGCCGATAACGCCGCCACCCAGGCCGCCGCCGCCGAGATCGCCCGCGCCACCAGCGACTACAACGCCATCATCGCCCTGCAGAACGCCGCCACCGCCACCGTGGCGCAAGGCCAGGCC
>CALAJK010000121.1 GCA_937922795.1 uncultured Anaerolineae bacterium | reverse complement strand
CTGGCGGCATCTGTTCTGGTGGCTGGCGATTGGCGGCATCCTGCTCTTCGCCCCCTACTTCCCCTACACCAAACACGCCCACCTGTTCATGGCCCCGCTGAACTACCTCACCCGCCCACAGCTCACCTCGCTCGGCGAGATGCCGTCCATCGGCATTGACGACGACAGCAAAGAATCCTTCGGCGCGGCCACCCTGACCGACCTCACCAAGACGCAGATCTTCGACGCCTTCGCCTGCATCCAGTGCAACCGCTGTCAAGACGTCTGCCCGGCCTACACGACGGGCAAAGAGCTGTCGCCCTCCGCGCTGGAGATCAACAAGCGCTACTTCATCCGCGAGCGCATGGGCGACCTCGCCGCCGGCGCTGAGTCGCCCGCGCCGCTCATCGGCTCCGTCATCAGCGAATCGGCCGTGTGGGCCTGCACGGCGTGCGGCGCTTGCATCGACATCTGCCCGGTGGGCAACGAGCCGATGCTCGACATCCTGCACATCCGGCGCGATGCGGTGCTGATGCAGAGCGAATTCCCCGCCGAACTGCAAACCGCCTACAAAGGCATGGAACGCCAGGGCAACCCGTGGGCCAACCCGGAGAACCGCTTCGCCTGGGCTAAGGGCATGGACGTGCCGGTGCCCACGGTCGAGGACAACCCGGACTTCGACATCCTGTACTGGGTGGGCTGCGCCGCCAGCTACGACCCGCGCGCCATGCTGACGGCGCGGGCGTTCGTCAAGGTGCTGCACGCCGCCGGCGTGAACTTCGCCGTGCTAGGCGAGGCCGAGAACTGCACCGGCGACGTCGCCCGGCGCTCCGGCAAGGAAGACTTGTACTACGAGCTGGCGACGGGCAACGTGGAGACGCTCAACGCCGCTGGCGTCAAGCGCATCGTGGTCACCTGCCCCCACTGCCTGCACAACCTAGGCAAGGAGTACCACCAGTTCGGCGGACATTACCAGGTCATCCACCACACCGAGCTGATCCAGGAACTGGTGGCAGCCGGCAAGCTGCCGCTCACGGCGCTGCCCGAACAGATCGGCAGCGTCACCTTCCACGACCCCTGCTACCTGGGGCGGCACAACGACGTGCTGGAAGCCCCGCGCGCCGTCCTAAGCGCGCTGACCGACTCGCTGGTGGAGATGCCGCGCAGCCGGCGCAACTCGTTCTGCTGCGGCGCGGGCGGCGCGCAGTTCTGGAAGGAAGAGGAACACGGCGCTAAAGCGGTCAACATCGAGCGCTACGAGGAAGCCCGCGGCACTGGGGCTGAAATCGTGGCGGTCGGCTGCCCGTTCTGTATGCAGATGTTCGACAGCGCCCGGACGGCCGTCCCTGATGGGCCGCTGGTCAAAGATGTGGCCGAACTGGTGGCGGAGCGCCTGGCCGCGCCCGCCCCGGTCGGCGATTGAGGCACATCCAGAGCGTTCAGCCGGGCCGGCGGTATTTGCCCGGCTGAACTTCCATAGTCTGAACGGCATCACCACTTTCCCCCTGACGCGCGGCGAGCGAACCTTGGTTCAGCGCGCCCATCGCCTTCAGGCGTCGCCTGCGAAAGCGCGTATAATGGCAGCAAGGCGACGGCCAACCGTCCGGTAGTTGGCCGCGAGGCGGAGGACAGACGATGGCCATCCAAGTGATCATGCCCACGCTGGGCGAGAGCTTCGCCTCCGGGACGATCAGCCGCTGGCTCAAACAGCCTGGCGACGCCGTCCAGGAGTACGAGCCGCTGCTGGAAGTCAGCACGGACAAAGTGGACACCGAGATCCCGGCGCCGGCCAGCGGCGTGCTGCTGGTCATCCACGCGCCGGAGGGCAGCAGCGTCTCAGCCGGCGCGCTGCTCGGCCTCATCGGCGCGCCGGACGAAGCCCCCGCCCCGCCGACGCCCGCCGACGCCTACGCCGGCCCGGTGACGCCGGTGGTGGCGCGGATGGCCGCCGAACATCACCTCGACCTGGCGCAGATCGCTGGCACGGGGCGCGGCGGCCGCGTGACCAAGAAAGATGTCGAGTCCTATCTGGCAGCCCGCGCCGCGCGCCCAGAACCAGCCGCGCCCACTACGCCGCCGGCACGCCCTCCCGAACCGGCTCTGCCGAGGACAGCGAGCGCGCTGGCTGAAGACAGCCAGCTCGTCCCATTGACCGCCATGCGCCGGGCGATCGCCGATCACATGGCGCGCAGCGCTTCGACCGCGCCCCACGTGACCACTGTCTTCGAAGTCGACCTGTCAGCCGTGCTGAAGCATCGCGACGCGCAGCGCGAGTCCTTCGCCCGCCAGGGCGCTAACCTGACGCTGACCGCCTACTTCGCCGCCGCCGCCGCCGCCGCGCTCCAGGCCAACCCGTACCTCAACGCCGCCTGGACTGACGACGGCATCATCCTGCACCGCGCCGTGCACTTAGGCATCGCCGTTGCGCTCGATGACGGGTTGATCGTGCCGGTCATCCGCAGCGCCCACCGCCTGAACCTGCTGGGGCTGGCGCTGGCCATCAACGATCTGGCGGCGCGGGCGCGCGCCAGACAGCTTCAGCCCGGCGACGTCCAGGGCGGCACGTTCACCATCACTAACCACGGCGTCAGCGGCAGCCTGCTGGCGCTGCCCATCATCCACCAGCCGCAGGCCGCCATCCTGGGCGTGGGCGCGGTCGAGAAGCGGGTGAAAGTGGTCGGCGACGACGCGATCGCCATCCGCCCCTGCGCCTACGTGACGCTCACCTTCGACCACCGTGTGGCGGACGGAGCCGCTGGCGATGCGTTCCTGGCGTCCCTGAAACACACCCTGGAAAATTGGCCGGCAGAACCGTAACCTTAGCCTGGCGCAAACGGTCTACACAGCATGAAACCGGCTCTACTTCTCAGAAAGGCCTCCACGTCTCGCTTACTGATCGCGCTGCTGCTGGCGGCAGCCTGCGCCCCGGCTGAGCCGCCGGAACTGCCGACGCTGGCCGTGCTGCCCACCGCCACGCCTGAACCGCTGCCGACGGCCACGCCCACGCTGACCCACACGCCAGCGCCCACGCTGACGCCGTCGGCCACGCCCACGTTCACCCGCACGCCCACGCCGACCGATACGCCGCCGCCCACCCGCACGCCCACCTTCACCGCCACGCCGTCAGTCACGATTCCGCCGGCCACCGCCAACGCCGCCACCGCCACCGAGGCCGCGCTGCGCATCCCGCGTTTTGCCACCTTCACGCCGGGTCCTGGCGCGCCGCCCGGCACGCCGGCGCTGCTGGCGGATGTGATCATCACCGAGCGCCAGTTCCAAGAGGCGGTCAACGCCCGCCTGCCCGCCATCCCGTCCATCGCTGGAGCCATCCTGGACTTCGTGCCGGGCGGCATCAGCGTCGAGCTGACCGCCCAGGGCGGCGCTGCGCTGACCACTGGACGGGTATTCGTGTCGGTGCAGCTCACCGGGGAATTCGCCACCATCGCTATCGGCAGCATCCAAGTGAACGCGCCAGAACCGCCGGAGGCCTATCTGGAGGTGGTCAACGGCGCTTTCTTCGTGATGATGGTCGAAACCCTGGACGCGATCCTGAAGGAGCGTCTGGGCCCTGACCAGAAGCTGCGCGACATCCGCGTGACGAATGACGCAATTGAAGCGACGCTGCTCATACCACAGTCATAGAACAGGAGGTTGATTATGCGTTGGATTGCAGCGATTCTATTCGCCTGGTTATGCGCCGCCCCGATACGCATGAGCGCGCAGGGCTTCACCTGCCCGCAGATCGTCGAGACGGCGCTGGCCGCCACCGACCAGTTCTGCGCCGATATTGGGCGCAATCAGGCCTGCTACGGCAACATCCAGCTAGACGCTGAGCTGCGCCCGACCGCCGCCAACACTCGCTTCCAGGTGGCCGGCGACGTCGTCAATGTGGCCGACCTGCAGTCGCTGCGCCTCAGCCCGATGGATGTGACCACGGGCGAATGGGGCGTGGCGATGATGAAACTGCAAGCTAACCTGCCCGACACGCTGCCAGGGCAAAACGTCACTTTCGTGCTCTTCGGTGACGTCGAAATCGAGAACGCGGTGGCCGAAGACGACGCCGCGCTCCGGCCGATGCAGGCCTTCATCCTGCGCACCGGCGTGAAAGACGCCGCCTGCGATGAAGCGCCGGAAAGCGGCCTGCTGGTGCAAACCCCAGCCGGCGCGGGACAAATCGCGCTGAGCGTGAACGGCGTCGAAGTGCAGATGGGTTCAACCGTGCTCTTCCAAGCAGGAGGCGAGGACGGGCTGGCGATCAGCACATTGGAAGGCGTCGCCCGGGCGATCGCCCAGGGCGAGTCCCAGATCATCGTGCCGGGCACGTGGATCAGCGTCCCCATCGACGACGACCTGCGCCCAGTCGGGCCGCCGGGGCTGCCGCGGTCGTATGAGGGCCGGGCGCGGATGCTGCAGGCGCTGCCGCTGCGCCTGCTGGAGCGCGAGATCGAGGTCGCGCCGCCGCTGACGCCGGAACAAGCTGAACGGCTGCGGGCGCGCCTCGCCGCCGGCCAACTGCCCTGCGGCGACGATCTGGGCCTGCCTTGCGACCGGCTGGAGGCGCTAGGCGACGACACCTGTATCCTCTGCCCGCTCGCATCCCCGACGCCCACCCCGCGCCGACCGGCCCTGCCCCCCGCAGCCGGCGGCGATGACGACAGCAGCGGCGATAACAGCAGCGGCGGCAGCCAAAACGATGACGACGACGATAACGGTGACGACGATAATGATGATTGACCCGAAGCAGGGCGATTGAGCGTCAATGCAGGTCATCGAGGCCGGGCAAACCTGGCCTCTTTTTTTGGCCCGGCGCTGGCGGGCGCGGCTTTTATTCGCCGCGCGAATCAGGTAGACTCCGGGCGTTCCTATGAATTTGCTGAAGGAGACTATCGCCTATGGCGAAAGAATACGATGTGGTTGTGCTGGGCGCTGGGCCGGGCGGCTATGTGGCGGCCATCCGCGCCAGCCAGTTAGGCTTGAAGACCGCCATCGTCGAAAAACAGTACTGGGGCGGCGTGTGCCTGAACGTCGGCTGCATCCCCTCGAAGGCGCTGCTGCGCAACGCCGAACTGGTGCACATCTTCCAACATGAAGCCAAGACGTTTGGCATCCAGGTAGATGGCAAGGTGAGCTTCGACTACACTGCCGCCTTCAAACGCAGCCGCCGCGTGGCCGAAGGGCGCGCCAAGGGCGTCCACTTCCTCATGCGCAAGAACAAGATTGACGAGTACGAGGGGACGGGCACATTCACCGACCCGCATACGCTGGAAGTGGCGCTCAACGCTGGCGGCGGCGAAACGCTCAAGTTCAAATACGGCATCATCGCCGCCGGCTCGACCACCCGCCTCATCCCCGGCTCTCAGCTCAGCGAGCGGGTGGTGACCTACGAAGAGCAGATCATGGAGGACAAGCTGCCCGCCAGCATCATCATCGCCGGCGCTGGCGCCATCGGCGTCGAATTCGCCTACGTGATGAACAGCTACGGCGTGCAGGTGACGCTGGTCGAGTTCCTCGACCGAATCGTGCCGCTGGAGGATGAAGAAGTCTCCGCCGAGCTGCACAAGCAGTACGAGCGCCGGGGCATCAAGATCCTGGTCAAGACGCGCGTGGACAAGATCGAGGATACCGGCAGCGGCGTCCGCGTGACGGTGACCGGCCCAGACGGCCAACCGCAGACGCTGGAAGCGGAACGGGTCATGCAGGCCATCGGCTTCAAGCCGCGCACCGAAGGCTACGGCCTGGAGAAAACCGGCGTCCGGCTGACCGAGCGCGGCGCGATCGACATCAACAGCCGGATGCAGACCAGCGTGCCTCACCTGTACGCCGTCGGCGACGTGACGGCCAAACTGATGCTGGCGCACGTGGCCGAAACGATGGGCGTGGTGGCGGCGGAGAATATCGCCGGCGCGCCGACCATCGAGCTGGACTTCGACATGATGCCCCGCGCCACCTACTGCCAGCCGCAGATCGCCAGCTTCGGCTACACGGAACAGCAGGCGCGCGCTAAAGGCTACGACATCAACGTGGCCAAGTTCCCGTTCCAGGCCAACGGCAAGGCCCACGGTTTAGGCGATACGGTGGGCTTCGTCAAGCTCATCAGCGATCGCAAATACGGCGAAATCCTGGGCGCGCATCTCATCGGCCCGGACGTGACCGAACTGCTGCCGGAACTGACGCTGGCGCGGCTGGCGGAGCTGACGCCGGAGGAGATCTCGCGCAACGTCCACGCCCACCCCACGCTGAGCGAGGCCATCAAAGAGGCGGCGCACGGCCTGGAAGGCCACATGATCAACTTCTAGCGCCGAATTCAGCAGCCGGAAGTCGACGGGGCTAGACGCCGGTAACGCCACAGGGGTTGAAATCCCCACCAGCGGCTGGCTCCTGTCGGCACATCAGATCGGCCCGACAAACTGAGGGTCGTGACGGGCGTGAACGGCGTGAAGCGCCCGATGCAGGCTGGCGCATTGAAGCGCGCGCGCACCCGGCCGAAGCCAAACCGGATGACCGTCGCCCCAGGCGCTACGGTGTCGGGCGCGCCCAACGCGGCCACCACATCGCCCAGGCGCAGATCGGCGCAGCGCAGGCGGATCACGCTGACCCGCGCGCCGCGAAACTCCAGGCGGACGGTGCAGGCGGCGCGCGGCCGCTCGTACACCAGATACGGCGTGTCGCCTGCTGCCCGCAGCGCATAGCCTCGCTCATTCAGCGTTCGTGCCGCCTCAGCGACGGGAGTATGGCCGGGGTGGACGTCAGCCCAACACGGCAGCGCGCATCCCCCTTCCGCCAACCACGGGTGCGCTGGCCTGATCTGACCGACCAGCGCCGCCAGCGCGTTCGTCCCGGCCAGCGCCAGCGTCAGCACCGATGCCAGCCGCAGCCACCGCCCGATCATCGCCCGCTGTGCCGCGCCGCCTCGAACAGCAGGATGGCCGCCGCCGCCGCCGCGTTCAGCGACTCGGTCTCAGCCGCCATAGGGATGAACACGCGCGCCTGGGCGATCCGCGCCGCGTGCGCGCCCGCACCGCGCGCTTCCCCGCCGATGATGACCGCCCACGGGGGCGACCAATCCGCCTGATCGTAGCGCACATCGCCGCGCGCATCGGCCAGGTAAACCTTCAAGCCATCGCAGATCACGGCGATCTCCGCCCAGGAGCGTTCGAGGACCGGGATGCGAAAGTGAGCGCCCATGCCCGCCCGCAGCGCCTTCGGGTTGTGGGCGTCGGCGCAGTCGGGCGAGAGGATGACCGCCTGCGCGCCCGCCGCCGCCGCCGTCCGCAGGATCGTCCCCAAGTTGCCGGGGTCGCGCACTGCGTCCAGCAGCAGCAGCCGCGTCAGCGGCGTCGGCAGATCGAACGCTGGCAGCGAGAACACCCCGATGATCCCCTGCGGCTGCTGCGTATCGCTGAGATACCGCAGCACCTGCGCCGAGGCGGCCAGCGGCTCAACGCCCAGGGCGCGCACCGCGGCCAGCGCTGTCGCATCCGCCGCTGCCGGGTCATACAGCACGAAGTCCGGGCGGCAGCCGCGCAGGCAGGCATCTCGCACCAGGCGCGCGCCTTCCAGCGCGATGCGCCCCTCGCGGCGGCGGGCTTTCGCTTGAGTTTGCAGCGCCCGCGCCAGCTTCACCCGGTCGTTGTGCAGGCTGGTGATCAGCATGGCGTCATTCTGCCGCAGCCAGGGGGGAAACGCAAACAGGGACCCGCGGCGGCGCGTCCCTGAAGCGGCGGGCGTCAGTCAGGCTTATTGGTGCTGCAGGCTGAGGGCAGCCAGCTTGGTGAAGGTCTGCGGATCGCGCACGGCGATGTCGGCCAGGATTTTGCGGTCCACTTCGACATTGGCGCGCTTCAGGCCGTAGATCAGCTTGCTGTAGCTGAGGCCGTTGAGGCGGGCGGCGGCGTTGATGCGGATGATCCACAGCCGGCGCATATCACGGGCGCGCGCCCGGCGGTCGCGGTAGGAGTACCACAGGTTCTTCAGCATAGCCTCGTTGGCGCGGCGGAACAGGCGGTGGCGCGTGCCCCAATTGCCTTTGGTCAGCTTCAAGATTTTCTTGTGATGCCGCCGGCGCACAAAACCGGTTTTCGTCCTCGACATGATGACTGCTCCTGTACAACAAACGCCCGGAGCCGGCGCTCCGGGACGGCACGATCACGCTAGCAGGCCGCGGCGTTAACCGGGCGGGTTCTGGCGGTACAGCCGCAGGTAGGGCGCCAGCCGCTTGATGCGCTTGGCGTCGGTCGCGCTGCTCACTTCCAGCATCCGTTTGAACTTGTGCTTGGTGCGCTTCGGCGTGCGCCGGCGCAGATGGCTCTTGCCGCCCTTGGTGCGCATCACTTTGCCGCTGCCGGTGACGCGGAAGCGCTTAGAGGTTGCTTTATGAGTCTTGAGCTTGTATGTCTTGCCCACGATTCTGCTCCGGTGTCATTTCTTCTTGTCAGGGCTGGGCGCCAGCACCATCAACATCGTCATCCCCTCCAGCATGGGGGGCTGTTCGACCACTGCAATATCCTGGAGTTCGGCGGCGATTTGCAGCATCCGTTCCTGGGCGATGTCCGGATAATCTCGCTCGCGCCCGCGGAAACGCACCCGCACCCGGACTTTCATCCCCTGCTGGATCCAGTTGCGCGCATCGCGCACTTTGAAACCCAGATGGTGCTGGTCCGTCTTAGGCCGCAGTTGAATCTCTTTGACTTCGATGACCTTCTGCTGCTTCTTCGCCTCGCGCTCCTTGCGCCGCTTCTCGTACTGGAACTTGCCAAAGTCCATGATGCGGCACACCGGAGGATCGGCATTGGGCGAGACTTCAACTAGATCGAGGTCTTTCGCCTCGGCCATCTCCAGCGCCTGGCGCAGCGATACCACGCCAATATTTTCATTGGTATCGGTGATCAGGCGTACTTCACGCGCGCGGATCTGATCATTGACGCGATAGTTTACCGAACTGATAGCCCTTTTCCCTCTCTGCGCTTGCGCTCATTCGGTTGGTGCTGTTGGAGCCGCCAGTCTAGCACAGTCATATTATGAAGTCAATATTAAGCTAGCCGTAGGACAGGGCTGTTGCGCCCTAATCGATGAGCAAATCACAAGAGATCCGGTAGGAGCGCGCTCAGCCGGGAGAGCCCGTCTGATCTGCCCTTGCAAAAATCACAGCGACCGTTTGCCGCTCCGCCCCAAATTTGGATGCGGCAGCCCTGGGGCGCAGCGCAGCCTCCCGCTGTTCGCGAACTAGCGGCTCCTGGCACAGCCGCTCACGGCCTGCCCCGCCCATCTCCTGAAGCGGTACAATTCTGTCTATCGAACTGTTATGATCGACTGAGGCGCTGACCCGATTGAAAGCGTTGCCGCAGTTCCAACCCCAGCCCCGTGAAGCGGTGCTCGCCTTTGTGCACGCGGTCTTCACCCACCCTGGCCAGACCGCCGCATCGTCGGCGGTGCACCGGCTGGTGGCTTACCCCGATGGGCACTACCGCGTCATCTTCCGCCGGAGCTACTTCATCCTGCCGCCAGGCCAGCCTGAACCCTCGAAATCGCAGTGGAATACGCTGAAGAAAAAGATGAAACGCCGCCATCCCCGCGTGTTCATCTTCAAAGAACACGGCGAGATCGCCTGCGGCCCAGCCGACCATGCCACATCAGACGCCGCCCCGGACTCCATCTGCTGCTATCTCGACTTCGGTTTCTTGGCGCGCTAACCTGCGCTCAAGCCGGCTGGCGCACGATCACCTCTTTCAGCAGCGCGCCCAGCCGCCGGATGCCCTCTTCGATCATCTCCGGGCTGGCGTTCGAATAGTTCAGCCGAAACGTATTCTGGCCGCCCTCAACGTGGAAATCATCGCCCGGCACGTAGGCTACCTTGCGCTCAATCGCCTCTTTCAGCAGCTCGGTCGCGTTGATATGCTGCGGCACGTGCACCATCAGGAACAGACCGCCGTCCGGCTTCGACCAGCGCGCCTCTTCCGGGAATTCGCGTTCCAGCGCGGCCAGCATGACGTCGCGGCGCTGACGGTAGGCGTCTCGCAGTCGCAGAATGTGGGCGTCGATGAACCCATCCTTGCACACTTCGTAAGCGATATACTGGCTGAACGTGTTGCACTGGAGGTCAGCGCCCTGCTTGGCCTGCACCAGTTTGTCGATCACCGGCACCGGGGCGGCGATCCAAGCCATACGCAGGCCTGGGGCCAGGATCTTCGAGAACGAGCTGGTATAGATCACGCCCCCGTTGAGTTCGCTCAGCCCGCGCACCTGGGCATCTACCGCGTACAGCGAGGGCAAATCCTCGCCGCTGTAGCGTAGGTCGCCATACGGGTTGTCCTCCAGGATGACGCTGCCGTGCTCCGCTGCCAACTGCGCCAGATGCGCCCGCCGCGCGCCGCTGAGCGTGACGCCCTGCGGGTTCTGGAAGTTCGGCACGAGATACATCAGCTTCGGGTTCTGGCGCAGCGCCGGCGGCAGCAGCTCAGTGATCAGGCCGTGTTGGTCGGTGGGGACGACCAGATAGTTCAGGTTGTAGGCGCGCCAGGCGACCAGCATCCCCAGGTAAGTCGGGCTTTCAACGATGGCGCGATCGCCCTCGTCGAACAAGATCCGCCCGACTAGATCGATCGCCTGCTGCCCGCCCTGGACGATCAAGATGTTGTCTGGGCTGACCGTCAAGCCGGGGCGCGACATGCGGGCGGCCAGATAGCTGCGCAGCTCCGGGATGCCTTCGCTGGTGGAATACTGAAGCGCGCCGGCGCCGCGCTCGGTCAGCACGCGATCGGCCGCCGCCCGGATCTGTTCGATCGGGAACAATTCCGGCGCGGGCAGCCCGCCGGCAAACGAGATCACATCCGGCCGCTGGGTCAGCTTGAGGATCTCCCGAATGGAGGAGCGCCGCATCCGCCCGGTTCGGGCGGCGAACTTGGCATTCCAATTGACCATCGTCAGGACCTCCTGAATCAAAATGCGAGGCAGCCACCGGGATGGCTACCCTGATTGTGCCATACGGCACGATGCCTCAGGCAGTGCCTGCCGTCACCTGTTTAGGCGATGTTGTTCAGTAGTAGCGACCGGCCGCCTGCAGCTTGCGCAAACGATCAGCGGTGCACGCTGACCGGTCTGACGCCCATCGATCCAGCCAGCAGCGCGCATGACCGAGAACCTGTCACCCAGGCCTTTTCCTTAATACATCTCACTACACCCCCCCGCAAATTTTTAAACTAGTTATAAACGTTAGATAAACGCCCCGTGTTTCAATACGGCGCTGTAACCTAACGTTTGGAACGCCTATGGCCCGCTTCATCCTCGTGCGCATGGCCCGAACAGCTCTAACTCTGTTCGGTGTTGTTCTTCTCACCTTTTGTCTGGGACGGCTCACCGGCGACCCGATCGCCATGATGCTGCCCCAAACGGCCACCATGGAGGATTACGAACGCATCCGCGCCAGCCTGGGCTTGAACGAACCGCTGCCGACCCAGTTCATCATCTACGTCGCCAATGCCCTGCGCGGCGATCTTGGACGGTCGATCGTCTTCAACCGGCCGGCGCTCGACCTGGTCGCCGAACGCATCCCGCTGACGCTCCAACTAGGGCTGCCGGTGCTCATCGTGTCGACGGCCGTCGGCATCCCGCTGGGCGTGATGACCGCCCGCCAGCGCAACCGCCCCTTCGACCAGCTCGTCATGTCGCTCACCCTGGCCGGCCAGTCGCTGCCCGCGTTCTTCATCGGCATCTTGTTGATCCTGGTGTTCGGGGTCTATCTGCGCTGGCTGCCGACCTTCGGCAGCGACACGCCGGCGCATCTCGTCCTGCCCACGCTCACACTGCTCATCTACCCACTGGCGATCGTCGTCCGGCTGACGCGCTCATCCATGCTGGAAGCGCTCACGACGGGGTACGTGCGCACGGCGCAGGCGAAAGGGCTCTCAGAACACGTCGTGATCTACCGCCATGCCTTGCGCAACGCGCTCATCCCGGTCGTCACTGTGGTGGGATTGCAGGTTGCCACCGTCATCAGCGGCTCCGCCATCGTCGAGACGGTGTTCGCCTGGCCGGGCATCGGCCTGCTGGCGGTGCAGTCCATCGGCGGGCGCGACTATCCAGTCATCCAAACGATCGTGCTGATCTCCGCCGCCGCGTTTTGCGTCGTCAATATGCTGGTTGACCTGCTGTACTTCGTCATTGACCCGCGCATCCAGAGCCCTGCATCCCGATGACCGAGACGACGATTTCGACTCTGAAAACGCTCTCGGCGAGCGCGCCGCTGCCGCTCACGCCGCCCAAGCCGCGCCGTCTGCGCCGCCACGCCACCGTCATCATCAGCGTAGCCATCCTGACGCTCCTGTGCGCGGCGGCGCTGCTGGCCGATGTGCTGTCGCCTCATCGGCCAGAAACCATCAATCTGCGCGTGCGGCTGACCGCCCCGCTCACGCTGCCGGAGCATCCGTTAGGGACGGACGCGACAGGCCGCGACATCCTATCGCGCATCCTGCACGGCGGGCGCGTCTCGCTGACAGTCGGCCTGCTGGCGACGGCCATCGGCCTGGTGCTCGGCACGCTGTTGGGGATCATCAGCGGCTATTTCCGCGGTTGGGCCGACGAGATCATCATGTATCTGGTCGATGTGCAGTTCGCGCTGCCGTTCGTGCTGCTGGCGGTGGCGGTTTCGCTGGTGCTGGGGCGCAGCCTGGCGGTGCTCATCGGGCTGGCGGCGCTTTCCACCTGGTCGCTGTACGCCCGCGTCATCCGCGGCGAAGTGCTGTCGCTGCGCGAACGCGAATTCGTCATCGCGGCGCGTTCGCTGGGCGCGAGCGATGCCTACATCATGTTTCATCATCTGCTGCCCAACCTGGCCGGGCCGCTGCTGGTGCTGGGCACGCTCAGCATCGGCCGCATCATCCTGCTCGAAAGCGGCCTCAGCTTTCTGGGGATCGGCATCCAGCCGCCGACGCCTTCCTGGGGCGGCATGATCAACGAAGGCCGCGATTATCTGTCTTCCGCGTGGTGGCTGTCCACGCTGCCCGGCATCGTCCTCATGACGCTGGTGCTGGTCATTGGAACCCTGGGCGATTGGCTGCGCGACAGGCTGGACGTCAAGGTGATGTAAAGCCCTGCCCGCAGACGCACAACACATCGCATCTCGTCAACATGTCACAGCTTATCAAGGAGAGGTGAAGGAATGTTAAAACTTGGTGGTCGTTTGGTGATCCTCATGCTGGCGCTGCTGCTGGGCTTGCTGCCCGCCGCAGCCCAGGACAATGACGCGAGCACGCTGGTCATCGGCATCAATGCCGAGGTGCTCTCGCTCGATCCGCACCATGTGCCCGGCGCCATCATCGGCAACCGGGTCTATCACATGATTTTTGACTCGCTCACCCGCACTGGCAGCGACGGCAGCGTGCAGCCCATGCTGGCCACCGAATGGCGCAGCGTCTCCGACAACCAATGGGTGTTCACCCTGCGTTCGGGCGTGCGGTTTCAGGACGGCACACCGCTGACCGCCGCTGACGCCGCTTTCAGCCTCAACCGCCTGCTGTTCAGCGAGAACGAGAGCTTCATCCGGTCGTCGTTCCTGCCGTACATCAGCAGCGTCGAGGCCACCGGCGATCTGGAGCTGACCATCACTACCCCGAACACCGATCCGCTGCTGCCGCTGCGTCTGGCTTCCCCCTACGCGGCCATCATGCCGCAGGCCTACGTCGAATCGAAGACGTTCGAGGAGCTGCAGACCGCGCCGATCGGCGCCGGCCCCTACCGCGTCGAATCGCTGACGCCGGGCGACCGCCTAGTCCTGGCGCGGCACGATGACTATTGGATGGGGCAGCCCGCGGCCGAGCGCATCGTGCTGCGCGTGATCCCGGAAGTGTCCACCCGCGTCGCCGCGCTGCGCAGCGGCGAGGTGGACTTCATCACCACCGTCAGCCCCGACCTGGTGGATGAGCTGGACGCCGTCGACGGGCTGAGAGTCGACCGCGTATCGGTCTACAATTACATGCTGATCTACTTCAACACCAAGCAGGGGCCGACCGCTAACCCGCTGATCCGCCGGGCGCTGGCGCTCTCGATCGACCGCGAGGCGCTGGCCAACGACCTGTGGGGCGGTCGCGTGCGCGTGATGAACGATTACCTGCTGCCCGGCGAATTCAGCTATGATCCTGACCGTCCCATCTTCCCCTACGACCCGGCCGAAGCGCAGCGGCTGATGGCCGAAGCGGGCTACAACGGCGAAGTGATCGAATTCACCCCGCCGAGCACCTACTACACCAACGGCGAACTCGTCACCAACGTCATCAACGAGATGTGGCGCGCCGTCGGCTTCAACGTGGACTACAAACCGCTGGACACCGCCGCCTGGGCTGACCGTTCGCTGGCGGGCAACAACATCGCCACGCTCCAGAGCTTCGGCACGGCGGGCGATCCTGCCACCAGCAGCATCATCCAAACCTGGAATAGCTGGATGGGCGCTTACTACACCCCCAGCGATGAGTTCAAAGCGCTGGCCGCCGAAGCCGCCGCCTCGCTGGACCCGGACGTGCGTCAGCGCAATTACCGCCGGATCATTGAAATCCTGGACGCCGACGTGCCGTTCACGCCGCTGTACCAAAGCGTCGAGTTCTACGCGATGAAAGACGGCATCCAGTGGAACCCGCATCCTGAGTTCTACATCGATCCGCGCCCCGGCGCGCTCACGCTTGGCTGAGCGTTATTCGCCGCTGCGCCCAGTTTCTCTCATCCCCTGTCTCATCCTTCGGCGAGAGGACAGGGGATGAGAGGCGTCTCCTAATCGACTAACTTGAGAAAGTCATGGCATGAGCAGCAAACTGATCGTTTTGATGATTGACGGCGTATCCGCCGACCACTATGCAACGCTCAAAGCCGAGCTGCCGCACCTGGCCTCGCTGGAGGCGCGCGGGTTCCGCGTGCACAACCTGCGGGCTGAGGTGCTGGGCACATCGCTGCCGGGGCGCACGTCTATGATGACCGGCGCGACGGCCGATGTCAGTGGCGTGTACGGCAACCGGATTTGGGACGGCGCGCAGTTCCGCTACTCCAACCCGGACGACGTGCGCGTGCCCACGCTGCCCGCCCGCGCCCGGTCGGCCGGTCGCAAAACGGCCGTGGTCGGCTTCGGCATGCTGCGCCCCGAAGACGCGGACATCTTCCTCCCGCCCTGGTGGGTGAACGCCTTCATCCAGCGGGCGCGCGATGCTGAACCGCAGCCGGCCGATTCGGTCTGGCTGCGCGTCGCCCAACACCGCCCTGGCGACTTTTTCCAGGCGGCCTGCGCTCAGGCCGGCATCCCAGATACGCTCCCAGCCGTGGATCCCAGCGCCGAGTCCAGCCGCCTGACATTCGGCTTGATGAGCGATGTGCGCATGTACGACTGGGTCAGCGCGCTGGCGACAGCCAGCGACGCGCCCGACCTCATCATCGCTGAATTTCTAACGCCGGACACGATCCAGCATTACGCCGGCTACAAGACCGAGGCGGCGCGATTCTCCATCATGCAGGCGGATATGGCCGTCGGTCGCATCCTCGAACGCCTGCGCCAAGCCAACAAGCTGGACGAGTGGAATATCGCCGTCATGAGCGACCACGGCCACAGCCCGATTGAGGCGGCGCTGCACCCGGAGCACATCATCCCCGGCACGATCATGCAGAGCGAGGGCAGCATCCTGATCGTCGCCCCGCGCGACGCTGATGAGCTGCGGACGGTCGCCGAACGGCTGGCGGCATATGGCGTTGAGCCGTATCCTAATACCTGCATTCCGCCGGAACACCGCGACCAACTCTTCCTGTTCGCCGCGCCAGATGGCATGTCGTTCGAAATCGACAATGTAGACAACAGCGTACCCGTCGGCAAGCCCAACGCCATCTCCAGCCACGGCCTGAAACCCGGCAGTCCTGGCGATGATCGCTTCGCCGTGTTCGCCGGCCCGGACGTGCCGCGCGGCGCGGTCGCCAGCGCCGATGCCGTACAGGTTGCGCCCACGCTGGCGAAACTGCTGCATTTGAAGGATGGCTTTCCGGCGGAACCGATTTTCTGATAGTTGAGTGAGGCGCGGCCTTGCGATGGGCTGAACGCCCTTGGCCGGCGCTGGGCGTTTTCAGCCGACCCACGCGCCTGCCGGCAGCATCTCCCCGGCGCGGAGCCGAGTCAAGTGGTCACGTGGGCGGGTCAAGTTCCAGTTCATCCAGCACCAGCACGCGCAGCTCGGTGATTGGCCTCATGTTCCGGTCGTTCGTCAGGAAAGCGTCGCAGGCTGCGCGTATCGCTGTCGCTGCATGCAGAGCATCCGGCGTGCGCAGATTGTACCGGGCGCGCAGGCTGGCGGCCGAGTCAGCTATTGACTCCGTCACCGGCAGCAGCCGAAAACCGCTGCTATGCAGCAGGATGTCCCGGTATTCCTGCGCGTAGTGGGTCTGCCCCAGGCGTAAAGGACGCGTGAGCACTTCCGTGAGGGTGATCACAGAACTGACCGCTTCGATGGGTGCCGCTTCAACAGCCGTGATGATTGCCTCGACCCGTTCGACGTACTTAGGGTTCTCTTCGACATAGTACACCAGCGGCGCCGCTTCGATGTACAGCCGGTTCACACCTGCCAGGGCGGCGCTGACTTTCACGAACGGTGATCCCATTCGTCGCGCTGCCGGTCAATATACTCTTGGGCATCCACGCCCTGCCAGATTTCCTTCCCCAGACCGCGCAAGTCCCGCAGACTGCGTTTTTTCCCGGCGCGTAGTCGGCTGTCCGGGGTTTCAACAAACGTATCTACGAGCAGATTGAGCAGTTCCTTACGCTCCTGGTGGGTGAGGGTCGGGATGAGATCTTTTATGGCTTGAAGGGACATCTTGTCTTCCCTGGGTTGTGACATGCCCAACTGCGCTCGCGTCATCCTAAATTATAGCCGTCAATGTCGGGCTGGAGATCGCACACCAAAAGCGAGAGGGCAGCTCCGAACAGACACGCCCAGAGCAGCAGGAAGCCGGACATAATCTGCATCCAAACCCGCGCCCATATTCCGACGAATGAGGAGAAGGTTGGCCAACGTTGGGCGTTTTCAGCCGACCCACGCGCCTGCCGGCAGCATCTCCCCGGCGCGGATGTGCACTTTCAGCCGGTTTTCCGCCGGCGTGATCGGGCAGCTCCAGGCGTCGTTGTAGGCGCAGTACGGGTTATAGGCCTGGTTGAAGTCCACGTGGAAGCGCTGCTCGTCTAGGCGCTCCGGCTCCAGGTAGCGCCCGGCGGGATACGTCTCTACGCCCGCGCCTGCGTCCACGAACGGCAAGAAGAAGCCGTAATCCGCCTCATAAATCGTCAACTGGACGTCTTGGCCGTCCACCACGAAGGCGAAGCGCCCGTAGCGGCGGTATTCGCGGACGTCGCCGGTCGTCGTCTGGAGCGTGACCCAATCGTCCTGCGCCAGCGGCTCCACCGTGACCACCAGATCGAGCGCCGGGTTGGGCGGGTAATAGCGCAAGCCGTCGAACTGCGCCCGCTGTTCGGGCGTCAGTGGCGACTGAGGATGCGTTTTGAAGAAGGCATCTTTCTGGCGGCGAGCGGCAATAAGCTGGGCGCTGTTCACGGGCGCTCCTCTCTCATGACCCTAAACGCGCAGCCCATTATACCGGATGCCTCGGTCGTGTCATCCGGTCTAGCCGCCCGCCGCGCTGCTGACCTTCGCTTGAGCATCGTCTGCGTCGCCGCGCTTCCGACCGCGGATCGGGCAGCCGTAACCCATAGCGCCTTTTCGAGTCGGATCCAGTCGTGCGGAGAGGGAGGGATTCGAACCCTCGATAGCCCTGAGGCTATACCCATTTTCGAGACGGGCCCGTTCAACCGCTCCGGCACCTCTCCAGCAGCCCGCATTATACCCCACACTGCCAGGCGGGAAAATGCCCGGTTTGCCGTTTTTCGCCGTCCATCGGAATGCCGGTATAATCCCGCCTATCGCACCGTGCTAACTGGAGGGGGAAGCCTGTGGACGCTATTACGAACTTTTTCACCTGGTTGGTCTCCGCGCCGTTCTACTGTATCTTCTGGATCGTGATCGGCTTCATCGCCGGCGCGCTGGCGCGGCGCATCGTCGGCGCGCGCAACGCCCCGTTCGTCGCGGACATCGTGCTGGGCATCATCGGCGCTTGGGTGGGCGGCTTCATCGTCGGCCTGTTCCGCCCCGGCGGGCTGGACATCGGCTGCGGCATCGGCTCGTTCGTAACGGCGCTCATCGGCGCTGTCGTCCTGATCCTGATCGGACGGGTCATCACGGGCGGCGTGCGCCGTTAGGCTTGGCCCTGAACAGAAGCGGCGGCGCAGCCGGCTGACCGCCGCCGACCGGGCATCAGTGCCGCTGGCCGTCGGCGCGGAGCTGGGCGAAAAACGCTCGCAGATAGGCCGCCGCTTCGTCGGCCAGCAGACCGCTGGTCACCTCAACCTGATGGTTGAGTTGGGGATGCCGCAGCACATCGAGCACGCTGCCGCCAGCGCCGGCTTTGGGGTCGGGCGCGGCGTAGACTAGGCGCGGCAGCCGGGCCAGCACCATCGCCCCGGCGCACATCGCACACGGCTCCAGCGTGCAGTACAGCGTCACCCCCTCCAAGCGCCAGTGCCCCACTGCCCTGGCCGCCTGACGCAGGGCGATCATCTCGGCGTGGGCGGTCGGGTCCTGGTCGGCCTCGCGCTGGTTGTGCCCGCGCCCGATGACGATGCCATCGCGCACCGCCACCGCGCCGATGGGCACATCGTTGTGCTCCAGCGCGCGCAGCGCCTCTTCCAGCGCCAGCCGCATGAAGTGGGCATCGTCCATCGCGTCAGAACAGGCTGAGCTGCTGCGGCAGATCGGCGTCATCTGCCGGCGCCTCCGCCGCCTCAGGCTCGGCCTCAGCCGGCGCAGCGTCGGCCTTGGCCGCCTCAGTCTCCATCAGAGGCTCAGCCAACACCGAGTCGGGTTCAGATTCCGCCGGCGCAGGCGGCCGCGCCGCCGGGTGGACGCGCAGCGCCTCAAGGTTCGGCACAAAGCCGGGCGGCGCGTCCTCTGTCCGCAGCGTCGCCCGCACCCGCAGTTCCGCCAGCTCCGCCTGGCTGAAGCCAGCTTCCAGCATCACCAGTTGGAGCGAGGGCTCGGTCACGCGGTCGCCCGACCGAATCACGTGGAGATAATGGGCGCGCAGGCAGTCACGCCATTCTTCATGGAATGGGTTGCCGGTCATGCTCACACCTCAAACGACTGCCCCAACTCCGGAATGTCCGCCGCCAGGCCGAAACGCTCTTTCAGACTTTGCGCCAGCCCGGCCGCCGCCGGCTCTTCGCCGTGCACCAGGAAGGTGCGGCGCGGTTTGCGCGCCATCGCCCCCACCCATTCCAGCAGCTCATCCCGGTCTGCATGGCCGCTGAAGCCGTTGAGCACCTCGACGCGCGCGCGCAGGGTGTAATTCTCGCCGAAGATGCGGACTGGCGACACGCGCTCCACCAGCCGCCGCCCCAGCGTCTCCGGCGCCTGCCAGCCCACGATGAGCACGGTCGAGTTCGGATCCTCAATGTTGTTCTTCAGGTGATGCAGGATGCGGCCCGTCTCCGCCATGCCGCTGGCGCTGATGATGATGGCTGGCTCGCGCAGGAAGTTCAGGCGCTTGCTCTCCTCCACCGAGCGCGTATACGTCAAACCGGAGAAGCCGAACGGGTCGCCGCGCCCATCCATCTGGGTGATGAACGCCCGCGTCTCCTCATCGAAGCACTCGCTGTGGGTGCGGAACACATCGGTCGCGTTGACCGCCAGCGGACTGTCCACAAACACCGGCAGCCGGGGGATGTCGCCCGCCGTCGCCAACTGATTCAGCGTGTAGACCAACTGCTGCGTCCGCCCCACCGCGAACGCCGGGATGATGATCTTGCCGCCGCGCCGGTAGGTGTCATTGACGATGCGCTCCAGCTCTTTCTCGGCGTCTGGGTACGGCTCGTGCAGCCGGTCGCCGTAGGTGCTCTCCAGGATCAGCAGGTCGGCGGCTTCAACCGGCTGCGGATCGCGGATGATCGGGATGCCCCGGCGGCCGATGTCGCCGCTGAAGACCAAACGGGTCGTCTGACGCGTCTGATGGTCCTCGATGTCCAGGATGACCGAGGCGCTGCCCAACATATGGCCGGCATCCACCAGCGTCAGCCACACGCCGGGCGCGATCTGCCGCCGGCGGCCGTAGCCCTGCGACACGAAATACTCCAGGCTGTCCTCGGCATCGCGCTGGGTGTAGATCGGCTCGACCGGCGGCTGACCTCGCTTGCGATGCTGCTTGTTGACGTACTCCACATCGCGCTCTTGGATGTGGCCGCTGTCCAGCAGCATGACGCCGCACAGGTCACGGGTGGCGTGGGTGCAGATGATGTCGCCGCGAAACCCGCTTTTCACCAGGTTCGGGATGTTGCCTGAATGGTCAATATGGGCGTGCGACAGGACGACCAGATCGATGCTGCGCGCATCAAACGGCAGGTGACGATTGCGCGCCGCCGCCTCTGAGCGTTTGCCCTGGTACAGGCCGCAGTCCAGCAGGATGCGCGTCCCGTTCGCCTCGACCAAATGCTGCGACCCGGTGACGGTGCGCGCCGCCCCGTAGAATGTGATTCGCATCGCTTCACCCTCTTGTAGAGCCAGGCGCTCACTTCACCCATGCCTCAGGACGCCGCAGCACATCCAGGATTTCCTGACCGTAAGTGGCGATCCGCCACGGCCCCAGCTCGTGGATAGCGTGCAGGTCTTCCAGGCAGGCCGGCGCGCGCAGGGCCAGCGCCCACAGCGCCTCGCGCGAGAGGATGACGTCAGACTCGACCCCTCGCTGCTCAGCGCGGCCTCTGCGCCAGCTGCGCAGAGCGGCGAAACGTTCAACCACGACTGGATCAGCGTCCGGCGGCGGTTGAGGCGGTTTCGGCGCTGGCGCGCGCCGCCCCTGTTCCAACGCCCGCAGCACCTGCCGGCCGTAGCGCGACACCTGGGCGGGCGTCATCCCTTTGACTTTGCCGAGCTGTTCGATCGTGGCTGGCGCAGCCTCGACCAGCGCCGCCATCATGCCGTCGTTGAACACCTTGAACGGCGGGCAGTCGCGCTCCTGCGCGATCTGTTCCCGCAGCAGGTACAGCTCGCGCAGCGCCGCCATCTGCCGTCGGCTGAAGCCGCGCGGGATGCCGATGCGCCAATAGCCATCCGGGTCGAAATCGCGGCTGGCCGCCTGCACCTGGCAGCCCAACGAAAACGTCTCCTCGGCTTCCTCCAGAAACCCGCGCGCCGCCAGCTCCGCCTCTAGATGATCGCGCAGCGCCAGCAGGTAGTGGGTATCCATCTGGGCGTACAGCAAGTTTTCTTCCGACAGCGGCCGCCGCCCCCAGTCATCGCGCTGGTGGCGTTTATCCAGGCTGACGCCGCAGTAGCGCGCCAGCAGTTTATCCAGGCCGATGGCCTTGATGCCGCAGATGCGGGCCGCCACCATCGTGTCGAACAGATGGCTCACAGTGAATCCGTAATCCCGCTTCAGCGACATCAGGTCATATTCTGCCGCGTGGAAGACTTTCTCGATGGTCGGCTCGGCCAGCACCGCTGCCAGCGGCGATAGATTGGCGATCCGCAGCGGATCCAGGATGTAGTCTGCCGACCGCGTCGAAATCTGGATCAAACAGATGCGCTCGCGGTAGGCGTGCAGCCCATTGGACTCGGTGTCGACGGCGATGATCGATTCTTGGAAAAGCTGATCGACGAACTGGCGCAAGTCGCGATCATGGTCGATGTAGCGGGCAGGGGGGAACGGCCAGTCCATGCCGGGTCAAATCCATCCTCTACGGCGGAAAAAGAGGAGCATGAAGATCACGATGGTCAGCATCACGCCGACGATAACTATAAAGGCCAGCGGGTGCTCGTCAAGTGGCAACCCAATGTTCATGCCGTAGATGCCGGAAACCAACGTCAGCGGCATGAACACGACTGAGATGATGGTCAGCGCGCGGATCACTTCGTTCGTCCGGTGGCTGATGAGGGTGTCGGCGGTCTCCGACAGGCCGGCGATCACCTCGGCGTTCTCGTCGATGATGTCCCGCGCCCGGTAGATATGGTCAACGGTGTCGCCGAAGTACTCCTCCAAGTCCTCGCGGATGATCGGGTGTTCAGTGCGCTCCAGCGCCTCCAGGATCGGCACGAGATGGCGGATGATGCGCCGCAGCGCGATGATGTCGCGCCGCACGACTGCGATCTGTGTGATCAGATCGCGCGTGCTGCCGTCGAAAATCCGGTCTTCGATGGCGTGGATATTCTGATCCACTTTTTGCAAGATGGGGAAGATGTAGTCCACCAACTGATCGACGATCATGTAAAAAGCGTCGTTGGCGCCTCGCGCCATGAACCGCTGGCGCTCGCCCGACTCTTGAGCGCATCGCCGGAACAGCTCCACCAGCGGCTTCAGCCCGCCGTCATGCACGGTCACCAGGAAGTTGCGCCCCAAGATGAACTCCACCTCGCTCGGCCGCGAGATGCGGCTGCGCTTATCCCACACCGGGAACTGCATGACGACGAACAGATATTCATCTCCCTCATCAATCTTGGGGCGCTCCGTCTGGCTGAGCAGATCTTCCAGGTTGAGCGGATGGATGTACGGATAAGCCTTGCGCAGTCCCTCGATGTCGGAGGGCGTGGGCACGACGATGTTGCGCCAGACGAAGCGGTCATAACAGATTTCAGTCGTGGTCATGCTGCTGATTATCATGCCGAGCGCCCAAACGGGCAAGGCGGGTAGATTAGAAGCTTTGACAGTCTGTGGCGTTTGTGATACATTTTACAGACGGTAGATGAAGCCCCGCATCTATTTTTGATTCTGTCGCTTTCCCGCAAATTTTCGGGTGAGTCAGTATGTGTTTTTGGTCGGTCTGCGCTACACTTGACCAGCAGTCCAGGGTGTCTTGAGGAGAGAACGTTTTCATGGCCACAGCGAGTGTCACCAAGGCTAAAGCCTCGCCGCCTGCTGAAACAGCGCCCGCTGTTGAAGTCAGCCTGCCCAATCGGCGCGAGTTCCTGTATTACATCTGGGGCGCGTCTATCATCATGCTGACCGGGATGGCCGGCGCTGGCCTGATCTGGTTCGGCCTTCCCCGGTTCAAAGAGGGCGAGTTCGGCGGCACGTTCGTGTACAGCGGCGCGCAGGTCACCGACGTGCTGCCCGCGCCTGGCGCGCCGCCCACTTCAGTCCCTGCCGGTCGGTTCCACCTCGCGAATGTCGAAGGCGAGGGCTTCTTGGCGCTTTACGGCGTCTGCACCCATCTGGGCTGCCTGCCCAAGTGGGTGATCACCAACCGCCGCTTCGAATGCCCCTGCCACGGCTCCAAGTTTGAGATCAACGGTAAGTACATTGAGGGGCCAGCGCCCCGCAGCCTGGATCGCTTCCGGGTGACGCTCACGTTCGCCGACGGCTCCACCGCCAGCACCAACGCCGCCGGCGACCCCATCCCATTGGACGGCAAACAGATCGTCAGCATCGCAGTCAATACCGGCGCGCGCATTAAGCGTCCCGGCAAAGATTGAGCACAGATCGTCACAGTCAACGTTGATTGCGCGAGGAGAGAGGTAATGTCGGTACTGCCATTTCCATCGTTTCTCGACGACGTAAAGGAAAAGGGCCTCAGGAAGGCCGTTTTCGAACTCGTTGACGAGTCGGTCGAACGCCTGACGGCGGGCATGAACATTCAGGACATCCGCGAGGCGCTGCGGGGCGAAGCCCCTTCCCGCAAGCCCAACCCCCGGCTCCAGCCGCACGCGGATGGCTTCTGGCTGCACATGCGCCCCAGCTATTTCCACGCGGACATGACGGGCATCTACCCCACCTTCCGCCTGGGCTGGCTTTCGACTTATTTCGTGTTCTTCGAGACCATCACCGGCATCCTGCTGATGATTTGGTACACCCCCTCGCCCGAGGTGGCCTATGCCAACATGATCAACATCATCAGCAACGTGCCGATGGGGCAGCTCATCCGCGATCTGCACCGTCTGGGCGCGGAGGCGATGGTGCTGATCGTCGCCCTACATATGACCCGAACCTGGTTCACCGGCACGTACAAAAAGCCGCGCCAGTTCACCTGGTTCACCGGCGTCATCCTGCTGGTCATCACCGGCTTCCTCAGCTTCACCGGCTACCTGCTGCCCTGGGATCAGCTCGCGCTGTGGGCGGTGACCATCGGGGCGAGCATGATCGAGGCCACGCCGCCGCCGATCGTCGGCGAGAACCTGAACCTGCTGGTGCGCGGCGGCCCAGAGATCGGCGCCAACGGTCTGCTCCGCTTCTACCTGCTGCACGTGCTGGCGCTGCCGGCCTTCCTGTTCATCTTCACCGGCGTCCACTACTACAAGGTGATCGTCCACGGCCACGGCCTGCCACCGCAGAAAGAGAACATCGGTGAAGACACGGCCAAGCGCGTGCCGCTGGACAAGCGCGTGTACTTCATCCCGGACGTCCTGACCAGCGAGATCATGTGGGTGGCCGTGACGACGCTCATCCTGGTTGTCTTGTGCATCTGGTTCTACGATGCTCCGCTGGAGCATCACGCCGACCCGCAGGTGACGCCGCTGGGCACGACCGCCCCCTGGTACTTCCTGTGGATCCAGGGCGCGCTGAAGTTGGGCGATAAAGTGTTCTGGGGCATCATCTTCCCCACGCTGCTGCTCGGCCTGCTGGCGGTCTGGCCTTACCTAGACGTGACCCCCAGCCGTCGCTATGCTGATCGCCGCTTCGCGCTCACCCTGTTCCTGCTGTTGATCTCGTTCATCACCATCCTCAGCTACATGGGGCTGCCCGAATTCGGTGTTGCCACCTCGCCCGATGCCGAGATCATGCACGAGCTGACCTTCCCGCCGGCGCACAACCACGTCGGCAAGCTGCTGCCGGTGCCCTACAACCAACTCGTGGTGGGCATGTACACCACGCGCGAGATCGAGGCCGGCCGGGATGAAGCGACCAGCGCGGTCGCCGCGTTCAACCAGGAGATCGAGCAGAACGGCCTGAAGGGTGAGCTGCTGTTGGAGCTGCAGAACACCCACTATCTGCCCATCAACAACCTGAACTTCGTCACCATCCCGGCGGACGCGCCCGAACTGTACAAGGTGATGGAACACTTCAACAAGCGCCTGCAGCAGAACCAGGATGAACTGCACAACCCGTGGGGCGCTTTTATCATCACCCAGAACCAGGCCAACATGAAGCGCGTGGACATCATCATCTCGTGGGATGAAGTGCTGATCGAAAACGGCGCGCCCGTCAAGGATGCGAACGGTCAGCCCGTGCTGGTGCTGGATGCCGAAGGCAATCCCATTCGCCGTCAGAACATCCACCACGTCTTTATCCATCAGGATGCGGGCTACTTCGCCCACTAGGAAGCGACCAGCATGTTACAACAGGGTATGATCTTTCCCAAAATCGAGAACCGGATCCTGGTCGGCATCGTGTCGTTCCTGGCGATCATGATCCTGTTGGTGTGGGCGGCCATCAACGAAGGCGGTCGGATGCGGGCGCTGACGGCCACCTTCCACGCCCGCTCGATCGAGCAGGGCGCGCTGCTGTTCACCGCCAACTGCTCCACCTGCCACGGCCCGAACGGCTACGGCGGCGCGAAAGGCCCGGCGCTGAACAACCCCCAGTTGTTCGGCCACGATTTCTTCCCGGAGATCACCCGGCAGATCACCGCGCTGCAAACCGAGAAGGCCGATCTGAACGTGGAAGCCAGCCGCGCTGATACCACCGACGCGCGCCGCGCCGAGATCGCCGCGCGCATCCAGGAAATTGACATGCAGATCCAGGAGCTGGATGCGCCGCGCCGCCAGCAGCTTCAGGCTGCCATCGACAAGGGCTATGACCCGCAGCGCCCCAACCGCCTGCAAAACGTGGGCTGGGCGGGGACGACCGAGTCGTTCATCCTGACCACGCTGGTGCACGGCCGCCCAGTGAGCAATAACTACTGGTCGGGCGGCGGCATGGTGGCCTGGTCGCAGACCGCCGGCGGCCCGCTGCGGATGGACCAGCTCGAGGACCTGACCAACTACATCATGAACTGGGACAAGGGCTCTAACTGGACGCTGGATGACCTGTTCGCCGTGCAGCAGTTCGCCATCGAACCGGTGGACGGCGCGCCGCTCCTGCGCCAGATCGAACAGCTCCAGGCGTCTGGCGGCGTGCTGCCGGAGCCGGTTGGCACGAACGTCCAGGAAATCCTGGTGGCGCTGGAAGGCGTCACCGGCGACCCAGCCCGCGGCGATGCCATCTACCACAACGTGCAGCCGTCGCAGCTCGGCGCGCTGCTGGCGTGCAGCGGCTGCCACATGGCCGAGGGCGCGGGCGTCGGTCCGCAGACCAACGGCACGTACACCCGGACGATCAACGAGCGCCTCAACGATCCGGCGCTGGCTGGTTACACGCCCGAACGCTATCTGGTCGAGAGCATCGTCATGCCCGCCAACTACATCGTGCCTGGCTTCCAGAACCTGATGGTGGCCGACTTCGGCACTAAACTCACCCTCCAGGACCTGGCCGACCTCGTGGCCTATCTGGAGACGATGAACCAGTAGGTTCTGCCGGTCAGCAGAAAGCAGGCTCATCGTGGGGGCGAACCGGCGCGTTCGCCCCTACCTATTTCAATAAGATCGTGAGGTTCAGCCATGTGGAGCCGAATTTTGGCTGTGGCGCTGACTGCCGGCCTGCTGGCGGGCGCAGGCCGCCTGATCGCCCAGACCGACGCCGACGCCCAGCCCCGCCCTCTGACGTGTGACCCTCAGACGCTGGTTCAGCGGCAGGCCGAACAGGCCGCCGAACTGGCCGGGTTCGAGGCGGCGCTGGCCGCAGACCCGCAGGCGGCGCTGGAAAGGCTGTTTGCGGTCGGCGCTGCCTACCAGGAACTGGCGCTGGCGTGCGGCTTCATCCCGCCCGACATCGCCACGCGCACCGTGGGCGACGATGTCCAGCGCATCCTCAACCTCTTCGGCGAAGTCCAGGGCGACCCACTGAACGGGCAGCTTCTGTATAGCGGCGAGCTGGCCTGCGCCGGCTGCCACGTCGTCAGCGGCGGCGTAGTCGCGCCGCATCTGGAAGGCACGCTGACGCGCATCGAGGAAACACGCCTGCACGACCCGGCGCTGGCCAGCTATACAGTCGAGCAGTACTTGATCGAAAGCATCGTCCAGCCCGCCGCCTACATCGCCCCCGGCTACGAGAACGTGATGCCCACCCATTTCGGCAGCCTGCTCACACTGCAGGCGCTGGCCGACTTGGTCATGTACCTCGAAAGTCAAGATGGGCCATCGCCGGAATGACCGGATACAATGGAATGTATGGGCATCGTCGAACGGCGGCAGCCTCTGGGCGCTGGTGGCGCCGCGTCCAGTTTGATTGGTTGAAAGGAGCGAGTGACGATGGAGATTACGCTGACCATGCCGGATTGGGCCGTGACGGAACTGCAGCGCCTGCCAGCCGTCATCCCGTCGCTGGAAGACCGCATGGCCGAAGTGATCCGGTTTTCACGGTTGAATTTCGAAAATGGCACGGGCGGGCCGTTTGCGGCGGGCGTGTTTGAGCGCAATACCGGCCGGCTGGTGGTCATCGGCGTCAACCGCGTCGTGGCCTCCAACTGTTCATCAGCGCATGCCGAGGTGATGGCGCTGTCGCTGGCGCAAAAACTGTTGGGCACTTACGACCTGGGCGGGCCAGGCATGCCGGTCTATCAACTGGTCGTCAACTGGCGTCCCTGCGCCATGTGCTACGGGGCGGTGCTGTGGTCTGGCATCCGGTCGCTGGCCATTGCCGGCAGCGGCCCAGAGCTGGAGGCTATCACCGGCTTCGACGAGGGGCCGATCCACCCAGAATGGGACAAGGAGCTGGCGCGCCGGGGCATCGAACTCATCGACTCCGTGTTGACCGAAGACGCGCTGCGCGTCTACCGTGATTTCGCCGCCAGTGGCAGCCTGGTCTATAACAGCCGCCAGGGAGGCTGAAAGCCCAGCTCAACCTGCCCAGCGCGCTGGACAGCGGTTACAATTACACGGAGTGCATCGGCTGTCACCGAAGGAGTCTGCTATGCGAAAACTCACCCACCTGCTGCTGGCGCTGGCGCTGTGCGGGCTGCTGACCGCCGCCCCGCTGGCCGCCCAGGAAGCTGAAGCGTCCGCCGCGGCTGAGGCCACGCCGCCGGGCATCAGCACGCTGGTGCTGCTCATGGGCTTGGGCGCGGTCGTCGTCGTCGGGGGCATCTGGCTGGCGCGCGATAACTTCAAACCGGGCGACGAGGGCGAGTGAGAAGGCGATGATGAGCGGGGTTTTCGCGTTTTCTCATGCAAAAGACCGCGCCGTGCGTTGTTCGCTGTGGGTTAATTTTGTACAATGTCGTCAGTGAAACTAAGCTCATCCGCCGCACTTGGCGTGAGTGACACACAACGGCGTATTTGACTGCGGCGGCGGCGGCCAGCTGCAGAGAGTAATTCACAGTGAACGGAGACCTTACATGGCTGAAGCAACCTGGGAAAAGCCCGCTATCCAGACGACGCAGCGCGGCGCTGGCCGCCTCAAGTTCCTCATCGGCGGCATCCTAATCCTCGCGGCGGTGGTCTACTTGATCATTTCCGGCACGGCCAGCGGCGCGCGCTACTACATCACCGTGGACGACCTACTGAGCAAACCGGACTACGTGGGCAAGACGGTACGCTTCGCCGGCGTTGTGCTCGGCGACACCATCCAGTACGACCCCCAGAATCTGATACTGACTTTCACCGTCGCCAACATCCCGCCGGACTACACCAACCTGGCCGAGGCGCTGCACCTGGCCGCGAACGACCCGAACAGCGCCCGCGTGAACGTCCGCGTCGAAAATCAGGTCAAGCCCGATCTGCTTCGGCATGAGGCGCAGGCGATTCTGACGGGCAAGCTGGGCGAGGACGGCGTGTTCCTGGCGACCGAGCTGAACCTGAAATGCCCCACGCGCTTTGAGGAAGCGCAGCCCGGCAGGGCTATTTCGGAGCCCAGCGCCTAGTCTAATCCGATCTTCGATCGTGGGACAGCCCGGCTGCCCCGCCGCTCTCGCCTGTTCTCGAACGTGATGGACTGAGGAATCGAGCTTACTGATGTTATCTGAGATCGGTTTGATCACCCTGCTGCTGTCGTTCGTGGCGGCCGTGTACGCGGTGGCCGTGGCAGCTTACGGCGGCCGCGTCCACTCGGAGCGGCTGATCCTGAGCGCGCGCAACGCGGCGCTGTCCACCTTCCCGCTGCTGCTGGTGGCCACCGGCGCGCTGCTCATCGCGCTGATGACGCAGCAGTACCAGAACAGCTACGTCTGGTCAGTCAGCGATCCGAACACGCCGCCCTTCTACCGTTTCACCGCGCTGTGGGGCTCGCAGAAAGGCTCGCTGCTGTTCTGGTGCTTCTTGATGAGCGCTTTCGCCGCCGGCGCGCTCGTCATCAACTGGCGCAGCCATCGCCGACTGATGCCGTATGTCATCGCCTACAGCATGGCCACGCTGGCCTTCTTCGTCGGCCTGGTGCTGTTCTACGAGAACCCGTTCGAGCGCTGGTGGCTGGTGGGCGGCGAGGCGGTGCGCACCGTCCTGATCCCGGACGGGGCTGTCGCGCCATCGGCGGCGCGGCTGGCGGAGACCGCCAACGGCCTCAACCCGCTGCTGCGCCACTTCGGCATGATCATCCACCCGCCCATGCTGTACCTCGGCTTCGTCGGCTTCGTCATCCCGTTCGCCTTCGCCATGGCGGCGCTGGCCTCCGGCGACTTGTCCACCAACTGGATCAAAGCAACGCGCCGCTGGACACTGATCGCCTGGCTGTTCCTCAGCCTGGGGCTGCTGCTGGGCGGCCGCTGGGCCTACGACGTGCTGGGCTGGGGCGGCTACTGGGGCTGGGATCCGGTCGAGAACGCGGCCTTCCTGCCCTGGCTGATCGGCACGGCTTTCCTGCACAGCGTCATGATCCAGGAAAAGCGCGGCATGCTGAAGGTGTGGAATATGTTCCTGGTGCTGGGCACGTTCAGCGCCGTCATCTTCGGCACTTTCGCCACCCGCAGCGGTCTGATCGACAGCGTCCACTCGTTCGCCCGCAGCGAGATCGGCTTCCCGATGTTCTTCTTCTGGGCGGCGGTGACCGTCATCTCGGTCGGCCTGCTCCTGTGGCGCTGGAACCGCGGCGAACTGAAGGACGATCACCCCTTCGTGAACATCCTCAGCCGCGAGTCGCTGTTTGTGCTGAACAACGTGGTGTTCGTGCTGCTGTTCGTGGCCATCTTCTGGGGCAGCTTCGGCGCGCCAGTCATCTCCGAGATCGTGATGAACGAAAACATCACGCTGGGGCGCGACTATTTCCTGCAGGTGACGCCGCCGCTGTTCGTGGCGCTCTACATCCTGATGGGCATCGCGCCGCTGTCGGCCTGGGGCGCGACCTCGCTGCGCCGGCTGGGGCGGTCGCTGATCGTGCCGCTGGTCCTGGCGGCGGTTTTCGTGGCGTTCATCGTCATCGTCGGGCACACGGCTGAGCCCGCCGCGCTCTTCGGCTACGGCATCGTCAGCCTGGCTGGGTTCGTCGCCCTGTACGAGACTTACCGCGGCGTGGTCGCCCGCCAGCGCAGCTTGGGCGAAAACCCGCTGCGCGCGCTGGCGGCGCTGTTCACCCGCAGCCGCCGCCGCTACGGCGGCTACGTCGTCCACCTGGGCATCACCGTCATCGGCATCGGCGTCATCGGCAGCACCGTATTCCAGCAGGAGACCCAGCGCACGCTGGCCGTGGGCGACTCGCTGGAGTTCGGCGGCTATACCATGCGCTACGACGGCTTCACCAACGCCATCGCCGACGACGGCCGCCGCATGGAGATCGCCGACATCACGCTGCTGCGTGACGGCCGGGAGCTGGCGCGCCTGCGCCCGCGCCACGACATCTACCCGACGATGCCGATGACCATCGCCGGCGCGTACAGCACGCTGGAGAACGACTTTTACGTGCTGCTGGTCGGCTGGGAAGCCAACAACGCCAACAGCGCCACTTTCAAGGTGTACATCAACCCGTTGATCAATCTGGTATGGTGGGGCGGCTTGATCCTCATCCTGGGCACGCTCATCGGCACCTGGCCGACCGAGACCGTGCCGGCGCACCTACGCGAAGCCGCGCCCGCCCGCAGTCGAGCGAGGGCCAGCGCATGAAACCCATCCTCATCCGAGCAGCGCTCCTCATCCTGATCCTGACCGCCGCGGCCGGGCTGGCCGGCGCTCAAGACACGACCAGGCGGACGGTGACCGCCGACGAGGTGAACGCGATCGCCAAACAGATGTACTGCCCGGTGTGCGAGAACATCCCGCTGGACGTGTGCGGGACGGCCGCCTGCGCCCAGTGGCGTGACGAAATCCGCATCCAGTTAGAGAGCGGCAGCACGCCGGACGAAATCATCCGCGACTTCGTGGCGCGCTACGGCGACCGGGTGGTGGGCACTCCCCAAGACCCCACGCTGCGCGCCCTGTCGTTGGTGACGCCCTGGATCGCAGCCGGGTTGGTGGTCGCACTGGCGCTCTATCTGCTGCTGCGCTGGTGGCGGCAGCGGCCAGCGCTGGCGACCGCCGCCGGAGCGACACAGCCGGCGGATGATGACTACCGCGCGCGGCTGGAGCGCGACCTGCAAGCGCGGCGGTGACGGGGGCAGCCGTCTGTCGAAGACTGGCCGGGACGCCTGAACCGCCCGCGCCGCCCTGACCCTATCCGAAATCGCTGGGCAGCTACCGCGCCGAGACATGGCCTGAGGAACCATCATGACGGATCTTGACCTGTCGTTTGAACCTGAAAATACCGCCTCGAAACCTCGCCGAGGGCTGAGCCTGGGCTCAATCGTGCTCATCGCCGGCATCCTGCTGACGGCAGCAGTGTTCGGCATCGCGCTGGCGCGGCAGAACCAGACCCAGCCGCAGTCTGGTCCTGCGCCCGATTTCACGCTGACCACGCTCGACGGCGATACCATCCGCTTGTCAGACTTGCGCGGCAAAGTGGTGGTGATCAACTTCTGGGCCAGTTGGTGCGGCCCGTGCCGCGTTGAAGCGCCCGCGCTGCAGAAAGTCTATGAACGCTACCGCGACCGCGGCGTCGAATTCCTGGGCGTGGCCTGGACGGACACCGAGCGCGGCGCGCGCGCGTTCATCGCTGAGTTCAACCAAACTTACCCGAACGGTCTCGATCTGGGGACGAAGCTGGCCGAACTATATCGCATCCAGGGCGTGCCGGAAACCTTCATCGTCAACCAGAATGGGCAGATCGTGCAGTTCATCATGCAGCCGATCACAGAGCAGAGCTTGAGCGCGATTCTGGACCGGGTGCTCGCAAACGGGGCGTGAACCCACCATGAGCATAGAAGGTTTGATCGTTTCGTTCGTGTTCGTCGTCGTGACCGCCGTCCTGGTGGCGCTGCCCCTCTTGCGACGCGGCGGCAGCGCCCACACCGACGAGGATACCCTCATCCAGAAGCAGCGCGAGCGTCTGCTGGTCTACTATGAGCGCGTGCTGGCCAATTTACGCGATCTGGATGAAGATCATTCGACCGGCAAGATGCAGACCGCGGATTACGAGTCGGAGCGCGAGGACTGGGTGCAGCGGGGCATTCAGGTGTTGAAGGCGCTCGAACAGCTCGATCAGCATCACGCCATCGTGGCGGACGCCGACCAGGAAACGCTCGATCACGCCATCGACGACTCGATCGAACAGGCCGTGCGCGAACGCCGCCGCAGCCTGGCCGGGCGCTGACTGACGGCGCGGACTTAGGACGCGGGTAGGCGCTATGCGGCTGCTCAGTTACGGTTTGCTGCTGGCGGTCAGTCTGCTGCCGTCCGTCTGCGCCAGCGCGGAGATCACCCCCGCCCCGCCGACGAATGCCGCTCAAACCTTGACGATCACCGGCCGCATCGCCAACGGCACTGCCGGCGGGGATGTGCTGCCGAACGCCCGCGTCACCCTGTTCATCCAGACCCCTAACCAGATCGACCAGCGCCAGACGACCGCCGACGCCGCGGGCGCTTTTGCGTTCACCGACGTGCCGCGCCTAGCAGACGCCAGCTACCTGGCGGCCGTCGCCTATCGTGAGCGCGTCTTCAGCAGCCTCCCGGCCAGCGCTGGCGATGCGCCGACGCTCGATCTGCCGGTGACGATCTACGAGCTGACGGAAGACCCGGCTGTGCTGGCCATCACCAGTGTCACGGCGCGCATCACCGCCATCGGCCAGCAGATGGAAGTGCAGCAGACGTTCGTCCTGCGCAACGGCTCCGACCGGGCTTACACCACCAGCCAAGAGACGGGCGACAATCGCTTTTTGAGCGTGGTCGTCTCGCTGCCGCCTGGCGCGCAGGCGCTGGGCTTTGACGTGCCGACGCGGTACGTCGTGGACGAAGCGCAGTTCGCCGTGGCCGACACGCTGCCCGTGCTGCCGGGGAGCAGTCACGTCCTGACGCTCAGCTATCTGCTGCCCTACGACGCCGGCGGCGCGGTCATCGAACAGCCTCTGCACTATCGGCTGGACGGCGATCTGCGGCTGCTGACCTGGCCGGACAGCCTGCGCCTGACCAGCCAGCAGGTCGCGGAGACGGGGACAGACGCCATCGAGGGGCGCAGCTACCGCGTCTTCGCCGGCGCGCTCAAGCTGCCGGAGGGGGGCGTCTTGCGCTGCACCTTAGCCGGGGCCGGTGCGCCCGCCGCGGCGCAAGTTCAGACGCGCCCGACGGCCAGCGATGACGGCGCGCTACCGCTGGCCGTGATCGCCGCCGGCCTGATCGCCGCCGGCGGCCTGCTGCTGCTGCGGCTGCGTGGCCGCGCTGACCGGGAGGCGCAGATTGATGCGCTGGCGCGCCAGATCGCGGCGCTGGACGCCCAGCACAAGGCCGGCCAGCTCAACCACGACTTGTGGCATCGCCAGCGGAACACCCTGCAGGCGCAGTTGAGCGCCCTACTCGGAAAGGACGGCGACGACGAGGACTGACCTCGCGTCATATCCCCGCTTATGACCGCACCTTCGGCACAACCACGCCCCGGACTGATCGAGACCCGCAGGCTGGTGAAGACTTTTGGCCTGCTGCCGGCGCTGCGCCAGCTTGACCTGACCATTCAGCGCGGCGAATTCGTGGCGCTGCTCGGCCCCAACGGCAGCGGCAAATCGACCCTGCTGCGGCTGCTGGCCGGCCTCAGCAAGCCGACCAGCGGCGCGATCACCATCGGCGGCTGGTCGCTGCCCGATGAGGCCGCCGCCGTCCGCGCCCAGATCGGCATGGTCAGCCATAGAGTGCTGCTGTACGAGAACCTCAGCGCCCACGAGAACCTAGCCTTCTTCGCCCGCCTGTACAACCTGCCGACGGCAGGCCTGGAAACGCGCATCGCCGGCCTGCTCCAGCAGGTCGGGCTGTCCCGGCGCGCCCATGATCTGGTGCGCACCTTCTCGCGCGGGATGCAGCAGCGGCTGAGCATCGCCCGCGCCCTGCTGCACGACCCTGACATCCTGCTGCTAGACGAGCCGCACACCGGCCTGGATCAGGACGCCTCCAACACCCTAGATGAGCTGCTGCGCCGGGCGCACGCTGACGGCCGCACCATCCTCATGTCCACCCACGAACTGGGGCGGGCCGCCGCGCTGGCCGGGCGGGTGGTCATCCTGTCGCGCGGCGTCATCGGCCACGACGTTCCAACCGCCGGCCTGGACGGCCTCGAGCTGGCTGCCCTGTATACCGAAGTCACCAGCATGGCGAGCGCGCGATGAAAACCCCTTTCCTGAAAGCCGTGGGGGGCATCGCCCGCAAAGACCTGCGCATCGAACTGCGCAGCCGGGAGCTGGTCAGCGCGATGGGACTGTTCGCGCTCCTCAGCATCCTCATCTTCAGCTTCGCCCTGGAGCTCGACCGCACCGCCCGGCAGGAGGCCATCAGCGGCGTGCTGTGGGTGACGGTAGTATTCGCCAGCATCCTGGGGCTGAACCGCAGCCTGGCGATGGAACGCGATCAGGGCAACCTGGACGCCATGCTGCTCGCCCCGATCGACCGGGTAGCGATCTTCTTCGGCAAGCTGGCCGGCAACCTGGTCTTCGCCCTGGCGGTCGGGCTGCTGCTGCTGCCCATCATGAGCCTCCTCTACAACCAGCCGCTGGTGCGCCCCTGGCTGCTGGCAGTGCTGGGGTTGGGCACGCTGGGGTTCGCCACGGTCGGCACGCTGCTGGCGATGATGACCGTCCAGACGCGCGCGCGCGAAAGCCTGCTGCCCATCGTCATGCTGCCCATCGCCCTGCCGGTGCTGCTGGCCGCCGTCCGGGCGACCACCGCCATCCTGACCGACATCCCGCTGGAAGACTGGATCGCCTGGCCGCAGATTCTGGTGGTGGTGGATATCATCTATCTGGTCGTCTGCTACCTGCTGTTTGAGTACGTGATCGAGGAGTGAGGCAGCACAGCGCAGCAGCATGGAAGCCATTCCGGAAAGCCGGCCCAAAGGGGCAGGGGTGGCAGGTTGAAGGGATGTGACGACCTCATTTTAAAAATGCCTGCTGACGGTAACATGGCAGTATGAGCAGACATGACCGGACTGACAAACGATAGGCGGTGATCGAACCGCTCATTCTGAAGAAATCGCGTGAGCGAGGTCGTCCACGCTGCAACAACCGTCGGACGCTGAACGGCACCTTGCATGTGCTGAAAACAGGTTGTGCATGGGAAGACTTACCCCGCGCCACCGGCGTTCATCTCGACCGGCGCGCCGCCGCTGACGGCCGCCTGCCCGGCCGCGCCCCCCAGCGGCTTCGGCGCGCTGACGACCGCCGCCCCATCGCTGACAGCGCTGATTGGTTGCCCGGTGAGCGCGACATTGATGGCCGACATGGACTTGCCGACATCTCCTTTAACTGAACGCTAGTGCCTGGACAAATCCGGCTTCCATCACCTCATCGTCGGCTGTGTTAGTCAGAAAAGAGTTTGTGCAGCCTTGCTAACTCAACTATTATTGCCGTAGGAATAAGGCACTTTTGTTTCTTAATTCAGTGCCATTGGGGGCGAGATCACACATGGCGCAGCTTGAACAGTTAAAACCAGGCATTCAGGTATACGGCATTATCCCACAGCAAACGGTCTCCTTGATCGCTGTAGAATGGAGCGGCTCAGATGCCGTGACGGCGGTTTACCGATGCAGTGACGGCAATGTCGGCTACACGCTGCTCTATCGGGAAAATGAAGCCGAACTGGAAATCGTCCAGGCGGAGCGACTGTGGGCGTTTGATGCAGATAGCGCACTTTTACGGTTGGTTTCAGAAGCCTATCGCATCCACCTCGCCCATCTCTTTGATCCGATGCTGGCTGTCCACACGTCGATGATCGAACCGCTGCCGCACCAGATCACGGCCGTGTACGACGACATGCTCACGCGCCAGCCCCTGCGGTTTCTGCTGGCGGATGATCCCGGCGCGGGCAAGACCATCATGGCGGGTCTGCTGATCCGGGAACTGGTCGTGCGCGGGGATGTGCGCCGCTGCCTGATCTGCGCACCTGGCAGCCTGACCGAGCAGTGGCAAGACGAGATGTGGGCGAAATTTCAACTGGATTTCACCATCCTGACCCGCGAAATGGTCGAAACATCCCGCAGCGGCAATCCGTTCGCGGACAACGACTTGATCATCGTCCGGCTCGATCAGGTGAGCCGCAGCGATGAACTGCAAGCGCGGCTGCAGCAGACGGACTGGGATCTCGTCGTCTGCGATGAAGCGCACAAGATGTCAGCTTCATTCTTCGGCGACGATCTGAAGGAGACCCGGCGCTATCGGCTGGGCAAACTGCTGAGTCAGATCACCCGTCATTTCCTGTTGATGACCGCTACGCCGCACAACGGTAAGGAAGAAGATTTCCAGCTCTTTCTAGCCCTTCTGGATGCCGATCGATTTGAGGGGCGTTTCCGCGATGGCGTGCATCAGGTGGACGTCTCGGATTTGATGCGGCGCATGGTGAAGGAGAAGCTGGTCAAATTCGACGGCAAACCGCTGTTTCCAGAGCGGCGTGCCTACACCGTCAGTTACACCCTCTCACTGGAAGAGCAAGCGCTTTACGAAGCCGTGACTGAATACGTCCGGCAGGAGTTCAACCGGGCGGAACAGCTCGAAAACGAAGGGCGCAAAGGCACCGTCGGTTTTGCGCTGACCATTCTGCAGCGGCGGCTGGCCTCTTCGCCCGAAGCGATCTACCAATCGCTGAAACGGCGGCGGGAACGGCTGGAAAAGCGGTTGAAAGAAGCGCAGCGCAGCCGCCAGCGCGTCCTGCAGGCAGAAGGCCCCATCTACAACGACGATGATTGGGACGACCTGGAGGACGCGCCCGACTCCGAACTGGAGCAGATCGAAGCCGAGCTGATCGACAGCGCGACCGCCGCCCGGACGATCGAAGAACTCGAAGCCGAGATCATCAGCCTGCGCGAACTGGAAGCGCAGGCGCTGCGGATGCGCCGCAGCGGCACTGACCGCAAATGGAACGAACTGCTGCACGTCATGCAGGAGATCGGCGCTCCCACCTCTACCAGGGAAAGGGCGGGGATGAGGGAGCAGCCCCGCAAGCTGGTGATCTTCACCGAACACCGCGATACGCTGAATTACCTGTTTGAGCGGCTGACCACGCTGATCGGTCGGAATGAAGCGATCGTCACCATTCACGGCGGCATGCGGCGCGAGGAACGCCGGGAGGTTGAAGACCGCTTCCGCAACGACCCGGAAGCCATCATCCTGCTGGCGACCGACGCCGCCGGCGAAGGCATCAACCTCCAACGCGCGCATTTGATGGTCAACTACGACCTACCCTGGAACCCGAACCGCCTGGAGCAGCGTTTCGGGCGCATCCACCGCATCGGCCAGACCGAGGTCTGCCACCTGTGGAACCTGGTCGCCGGCGAGACGCGCGAGGGCGCAGTCTACCAGCGGCTGCTGAGGAAACTGGAAGCTGAACGTAACGCGCTCAACGGTCAGGTTTTCGATGTACTTGGCAAACTGTTCCAGGAGACGCCGCTGCGCAAACTGCTGGTCGAAGCCGTGCGCTATGGCGATGATCCGGCCGTCCGCGCCCGGCTGGAGCAGGCGGTCGATCACGCCGTTGACCACGAGCGCGTGCGCGCGCTGCTCGAACAGCGGTCGCTGGTGACGACCAACATGGACACCAGCCAGATCGTGCGCATCCGCGAGGAGATGGAACGCGCGGCGGCGCAGCGCTTGCAGCCGTTCTACATCAAGGCCTTCTTCTTGCAGGCGTTCGCATATTTCGGCGGCGCGATCCACGAGCGTGAAAGCGGGCGCTACGCCATCAACCATGTGCCTGCGATCATCCGCACCCATGCCAAAGAGCGCGGCTTGGGCGCGGTCTCGACGCGCTATGAACGCATCTGTTTCGAGAAAGCGCTGATCCACCAGCCGGGCAGGCCGACCGCGACTTTCATCTGCCCCGGGCACCCGCTGCTGGATGCGACCATCAGCCTACTGCTGCTGCGCGAGCGCGACACGCTCAAACGCGGCGGGATCCTGATCGATGAGACCGACCCCGGCACAGCGCCGCGGGTGCTGTTGTACCTGGAACAGGCGATCCAGGATGCGACGCCGGGCCGCGACGGCCAGCGCCGGGTGATCTCGCGCGAGGTGCATTTCGTCGAGATTGACAGCGCGGGAACGGTGCGCGAAGCGGGCGGCGCGCCGTATCTCGACTATCGCCCGGCCGCCGCCGAAGAAATCGCGCGGATACAGCCGCTGCTGGCCGGGTGGGAAAGCCCCGCTCCCCGCGAAGCCGTGGGAGCGGGGTTTGGGGTGAGGGCTGAACGTCAGGCGATCACCTACGCCGTCGAGCACCTCGTCCCGCGCCATCTGGAGCGGGTGCGCGCCCGCCGCCTGGAGCTGATCGACAAGACGGAAGCGGCGGTGCTGGAACGCCTGACGAAGGAGATCAACTACTGGGACTTGCGCGCCGCTGAACTGCGCGAACAGGAGCGGGCCGGCAAGATCAACGCCCGCCTGAACAGCCAGCGCGCCCAGGAACGCGCCGACCGCCTGGCTGAGCGCCTGAGCCAGCGCAGGGCGCAGCTCGCGCAGGAACGCCAGATTTTCGCCGCGCCGCCGATCGTGGTCGGCGGCGCGCTGATCATCCCGGCGGGCTTGATCTATCAAGCCCCTACACAGGAACTGCTCGACAGACACATCGTCGAGCAGATCGCCATGCGCGCCGTGATGGACGCCGAGATCGCGCTGGGGAATGACCCGCGCGACGTGAGCCGCCAGAACGTCGGCTACGACATCGAGAGCCGCGACGGGCGCACGGGCCGCCTGCGCTTCATTGAGGTCATAGGGCGGCGCGCCGATGCCGAAACGGTCACGCTGACGTATAATGAGCTGCACTGCGCCTTGAACAGCCCTGAGGCGTTCATCTTGGCGCTGGTGGAGGTGGACAACGCCACCGCGCGCCCGCCGCGCTACGTGCGGAACTACCCGTTCCGTGAGCCGGACCCGCTGGCCTCCAGCGTCAACTTCAACCTGAATGACCTGATGCAGCTCAGCGAGTCGCCCGCCTGAGCCCATCCATCTGCCGAGGACGTGTGTATGACCCACAAGAAGCTCATCGAAGTTGCCCTGCCGCTGGAGGCCATCAACGCCGCCAGCGCCCGCGAGAAGTCCATCCGCCACGGCCACCCCAGCACCCTGCACCTGTGGTGGGCACGCCGACCGCTGGCTGCCGCCCGCGCCGTCCTGTTCGCCTCGCTGGTGGACGACCCCGACGACCCCGCCGCGCCCCCCGATTACGTCGCCGCCTGCCGCGCCCTGCCCAAAGGCAAGAACGCCGAGGCCAACGGCGACACGCCGCGCATGCGCCTGTTCGACTTCATCGAGCGCCTGGTGACGTGGGAGGCCACCAGCGACGAGGCCATCTTGAGCACCGCCCGTGAGCTGATCCGCCTGAGCAACCCGCAGGGCGTGCCGCCCCTGCTCGACCCGTTCGCCGGCGGCGGCAGCATCCCGCTGGAGGCCCAGCGCTTGGGGCTGGAGGCCCACGCCAGCGACCTGAACCCGGTGGCGGTGCTGATCAACAAAGCGCAGATCGAGATTCCGCCGCGCTTCGCCAACCAGCCGCCGGTGAACCCAAGAGATCGGGCGGGCATGTTTGCCCCTCACCCCCTGACCCCCTCTCCCACAAGGGGAGAGGGGGAAAACGCTGGGGCGCCCAACCTCCCCTCTCCCAGAGGGAGAGGGGCCGGGG
>CALAJK010000120.1 GCA_937922795.1 uncultured Anaerolineae bacterium | reverse complement strand
CAGCAGCCGCCGCAGGTTGGCCGGCCGGAAGAGCGCCCAACTGCTGTTGAACGCCCGCCGGTCGAAGGCGATGACGGCATCGGCCAGCCCAGTCCCCTGCAAGACGGGCGTGGCGTGGGCGGCGGCCAAGACGGCGATGTGCGCATCGGGGCGCGCCTGGCGCAGCGCCGCCAGCGCCGGCGTGGACAGGATCAAGTCGCCGATGTCGCCCAGTTGAACGATCAAGATGCGCTCAGCCATGCCCTCCGCCCTGTCCCGATCAGGCCTGCGCCAGCGCAGCCAGGGTCTGCGCCGCCGCCGCGTCCCAGGTGAAGCGCGCCGCCTGCTGCCGCCCGCGTTCCCGCAGCCGGCCGCGCAGGTCAGCGTCGCCGGCCATCCGCGCCAGGGCGCGGGCGATGTCGTCCACGTCCAGCGGATCGACCAGCAGGCCGGCCTCGCCCACTAGTTCCGGCAGGCTGCTGGCGCGGCTGGCGATCACCGGTGCGCCGCAGTGCATCGCCTCGATCACCGGAAAGCCGAACCCCTCGTACAGCGACGGGAACACCAGCGCCAGCGCCCCGGCGTACAGCGCGCCTTTGTCGGCCTCGTCCACGTACCCCAATAGATGCACGCCGGGCGCGCCTTCCGCCCAGCCCGGATCGTACAGCCAGCCGCGCCCGCCGGCCAGCGCCAGCGCGGCGGGGTCGCTGGGGTGCGCCGCCCGCCAGCACTGGTAGGCTTCGACCAGGCGAGCGATATTCTTGCGCGGCTGCAGCGTGCCGACGAACAGAAAATAGCGCTCCGGCAGCTCGTACCGGACGCGGACGGCCTGAATCTCGTCGGGCGCGGCCGGGCGCGGCGGCTCCACGCCGGGGTACACCACCCGGATGCGGTCAGGCGGCGCGCCGTAGAAGCGCGTCAGGTCGGCGGCGGTCGCCTGGCTGTCGGCCAGCACCACCCCCGCCCGACGGACGCTGTGGCGGGTCGTCCACTCCAGATACAGCCGAGCGCGCAGCGGGTGCGCCGCCGAAAAGTGACGGAAGCCCAAGTCGTGCACGGTGACGACCGCCCGACCGGGGAAAGCCAGCGGCAGGGTGTGCGCCGGCACGAAGGTCACATCCGGGCGATCGCGCCACAGGGCCGCGGCGAAGCGGACATGCGTCCACAGGCGCGGGAAGGGGATGACGCGATACGCCGTCCTTGGATGGGCTGGAAACAGGCCGGGGGCGGGCGCGTCGCGGAAATACAGCGTGAAGGCGTGCGGGCTGTCCTGCCGCAGCAGGGCGCGGATGAGTTCAAGAGCGTAGCGTTCTGTGCCGGTCGGGCGCGGGACGGTGCACCGGCTGGCGTCAACGGCGATGCGCACTTACCGGCTCCGGCGCAGCGCCGGCAGCAGCAGCAGGACGGCCACCACAGCCAGGACTGCCGGCCACCACGCCCCGGCCGCCGTCACAACCTCCGCCTCTAACACCCCCAGCGTGACCGCCAGCCCGGCCAGGCCGGCAGTCACCAGCGCCAGCCCCGGCAGGATGAAATCGCGCCCGGCAGGCCGCGCCAGCAGCCCGGTGAGGATGAAGGCCGCGCCCGCCGCCGGCAGCAGCAGCGGCCAGCCGCGCCCTAAACCCGGCTCCGGCGCGCTGACCAGCGCGGCGATGACCGCCGCCGACAGCGCCAGCCACAGCCCGGCGAACAGCGTCCCGCGCGCCCAGCGCCCGGACGCCCACCAATGCGCCAGCAGCGTCAGCGCCGCCGCGCCGACCAAAGCCGCCGCGGGCCAGCCGGGCGGGGGCGGCGTCGTGGTGAAGGCGAACGTCAGCCAGGCGCCGACCAGGATCAGCAGCACGCCAGGGACGACAGAGGTCAATCCGCCGCGGCGCTGCGCCAGGGAGGGCGGCGCCGGGAAGAAGCGTTCCGGGTGTTCCAGACGCGCCTGGCGCTCCGCCGCCGCCTGCGCTTCGGCCTCAGCCTGGGCGGCGCGCGCCTGCTCGGCGGCCTCGCGCTCGGCCATCACATCGCTCAGCGACGCCACCGCCGCCAGCGCCGCCTCGATGTCCAGATCGCCGGCCGGGAACCCAGGTTCCTCGGCGGCGATGGCAGCGATGACCGGCTCCGGCTCCAGGCCGGGCGTTTCGTCGAGCGGCCGGTCGGCGACATCCTCGGCTGCCGAGGGTTCAGCAGCGGGCAGGGTCTCGGTCTCAGCCGCCGCCATGACCGGCGCTTCCGCCGGAGCTGGCAGCTCGGCCGCGGCGAAATCGGCGGCGGGTTCCTGCGACGGCTCATCGGCGGGGGCGGCCGCCGCGGGTTCGAGGTCGAGCGCCTCCGATAGGATGCGATCTTCGGGCGGGGCGTAGCGCAGATCGTCAGCGTCCAGGGGAGCAGGCGCCGTGATGTCTGGCTCGCCGGTGATGGGTTTGCGTCTCTTTTTGGCCATGCCGTCAATTGTGGCCAGTTTTGCGGTTCTCTGCAAGGCAGACGGTGGTCTGGGCGGCAGGGGCAGCCTCTCCGCGCCGCCGCGGATTGAGTATAATCGAGAAGGCTTTTCGATAGAATTCGCCAAACTATCGCTATTGGATTTTTGTGTGACGTTCTTATCGGGGGAAGATTGGGCGCTGCTGCGCGCGTGCTGCCGGGATGAGCAGGCAGTCGAACAGGTCGCCCACCTGATCGGACGGCTGCTCGCCGCGGCAGACCCGGCGGACACCCCGCTCGCCGATATCTACCGGGTGATGGTGACGCGAGCGCCGCTGGGGCTGGGCGTCTTGCAGCACGACCGGCTGGTGTTCGCCAATCCGGCGCTGGCCACTCACTTCGGCTGCTCGCTCAACGACCTGCTGCGCGACTTCTCGGGCGCGCTCGACCGCGTGGTCGCCGCTGACAGCCGAGAGGCGTTACAGCGCGGCCTGCAGGCGACGCCGCCGCAGCGCCAGGAAATCCGGTTGGTCGGCGCGGACGCGGACAGCCGCTGGCTCGATATTCAGCCGGCGATCATCACTTGCGGCGGTCAGCCGGCGATCTTGCTCAGCGCCCTCGACATCACCGGGCACAAACAGACGGAGGCCGCGCTGCGCGCCAGCGAGGAACGCTACCGGGTCATCTCTGAGCGCGGGTCAGACTATGCGTTCGCGCTCATCGTCGCGCCCGACGTGCCGTACACGCTGGAATGGGTGAGCGCAAGTTTCACCGCCATCACCGGTTTCAAACTCGAAGAGATCGGGGGGCGCTGGCTGCGGCTGATCCATCCCGGCGACCGCCAGCGCGCCGTGGACGCGCTGCAAAAGATTCTGCCGCCCCCGGGCGAAACCGAGCTCGAATGCCGCATCGTCCACAAATCGGGCGAGACCCGGCACATCATCACCCGCTTTCGGTCTGAAGCGCACCCTGCCGACAGCCAGCGCAGCCGGGTCTACGGCGCGGTGCAGGATGTGACCGAAAGCCGCCTGGCGCAGCAGAAGGCGCTGGAACTGGCGACCGAACGCGAGCGCACACGCATCCTGACCAACTTCATCCAGAACGCCTCGCACGAATTCCGGACGCCGCTGTCGCTCATCAGCACCAGCCTATATCTGATGGAGCGGGTACAGGAGCCGGAGCGCCGGCAGAAACACCGCGACCAGATCTTACAGCAGGTGAAGCATATCGCCTCGCTGCTGGACGACATGCTCACCATGTCACGCTTGGACAGCGGCAGCGACCTGATCCAACACCGGGCCACCGACCTCAACCGGCTGCTGCAAGCGGTCGAGCTGACGCTGAAACCGTTGATGGAGAAGAAGCGCCACATCGTCCGTCACGAATTTGACCCCAACCTGCCGGCGATCAAGGGCGACCCGGAGTCGCTGCACACCGCCCTGGCCAATCTGGTGTACAACGCCGTGCGCTACACGCCCGCCGGCGGCACGATCACCCTGCGCACCTTCACCGACGAAGCGTTCGCCGTCGTCGAGATCCAGGATACGGGCGTCGGCATCAGCCAGACCGTCGTCAAGCGCATCTTCGAACGCTTCTACCGCGAGGACGAGGCGCATACTACGCCCGGCCTCGGCCTGGGGCTGCCGATCAGCAACAAGATCATCGAGCAGCACCACGGCTGGATTGAGGTGGACAGCCAGCCGGGGCGCGGCAGCACCTTCAAGGTGCGGCTGCCCCTGGAGAGGTGAAGGGCGGGACTGGCGAACGGCGGCCTACCCCAGCACGTCCCACACTTCCAGCTTGGCCTGCACGCGCCGGATCACCTCATCAGTGAACTGGGTGGTCGTCGTCTGGCCGCCCAGATCGGGCGTGCGCACGCCGCTGTGCACGGCCTCCAGCGTGGACTCGTAGATGGCGCGGCTGGTGGTGGCGGCGCGGTCTGTGCCCACGTAGCGCAGCAGCGCCGCGCCGGCCAGGATCATCGCCATCGGGTTGGCGATGTTCTTGCCCTGCAAGCTGGGGGCTGTGCCGTGCGGCGCTTCGGTCACCGCCACCTTCACATCGAAGTTGTCGTCGAACGACAGGATGACGGATTCGGCGCCGGCGATTGTGCCGAACATCTTGATGACTAGATCGCTCAGGTTGTCGCCGTCGCGGTTGAGCGCCGGGATCACCAGCGCCTCGCCGCTGGTCTCCAGCAGCAGGGCATAGGTGGCGTCGATCAACTGCGGGTCATAGGGCACATCGGGATATCGCTGCGCCGCCGCATCCAGCTCTTCTTTGAACATGCCCTCGTAGATCGGGCTGACGGTGTACTTCGGCCCGCCGAACACTTTGGCGTTGCTGCGCCGAGCATGGCGGAAGGCGAACTCCGCCACCGCGCGGCAGACGCGGCGCGACAGGCGGCGGGTGCTGTAGGCTACCTCATCCAAACCCTCGCCTTCGCGCCACTCTTTGGCGCTGTAGACCCCATCCACCGCCATGCGCACGACCGAGATCGGCTGGTGAACGCCGGCCAGCGGCCGCACCGCCGGGATGCGCCGCCCCGTCCGCAAGATCACCTGGCCGCCGATCAGCTCGCGCAGCAGCGCGTTCGGGCTGCCCACGTCATCCGGGTTGCCCGGCGTGATGGTAGCCGCCTTGATGCCCAGCCCGGTCTCGCGGACGCGGGCGGCAGCTTGATGCACCACCTCGTTATGGGTGGCGCGGCGATTTTCTAGCGACAGGTCATATTCCTCGAACACCAGGTCGCAGCGCGTCACGCTCGGATCCAACACGCGCAGGGCTTCTTCTAGCAGTTCCTGGCCGGTCTGGTCGCCTTTCATCACGACGACGGTCGATTTGCTCACGGCGGTCTATCCTTGGCTCATGCACTCAGGTTCTCAAGTTGATGCGGCTGGCCGCCATTTTACGGCAGAACGGGCGCGTTTAGAACGGCGAACGTCGGGCGAGCGTCAGGCACGGCGCTGAGTTTTAACCTATTTTGCGGTATGATTGGCGCGATGATGAACTGCTTGTTTTTACACAGCAGGGAGAATGACCATGCGTAAATTCATGCTGGGGTTGGCTTTGATCGCGCTGGCGGCGCTGGGCGTACAGGTCGCGCTGGCCGAGTCCAACGTGCAGATCTTCTTCGTCGCTTGCGAGAACCAAGCGGTCATCAACCTCACCGGCAGCATGGACGCCGGCTTTGATGTGTTCTATCAAGTGTTCAGCGGCGCGGGAGCCAGCGGGACGGCGCTCACCTCGCTGCGGCAGGTGCAGGTGAACGGCCAGTACGCCGTCAGCGAGCAGATCGCGTATACCGGGGCTACCGTCCCCGCTGGCAGCGTCGCCAGCGTGCGCGTCAGCATCGCCCGCGAGAGCAACCCGAACAGCGCCACCTACACCACCACCGTCGATGACATCCAAGACGGCTGCGCCAATCCGCAGAATCCGACCACCACCAGCGTGGATGCCGGGTCGGGCGTGACGACTACCGCCGCCACCGGCACGATTCGTTCGCCGTTTGGCGGCTTCATCAACCCGAACGTCGCGGCGACGCCGGAGCCGATCGTCGTCATCGGCGCGCGCACCGTGTTGGTCGAGGGCCGCTCGGCCACGCCGGGCGTCATCTTCGCCGAGTGCGACAACTTCCTGCCGCAGGCCGCGCCGGGGCTGCTGTACGACAACGACAACATCGTCATCTTCTGGTCATGGTTCGCCCGCACGGCGCAGCAGGTCGAAGATCACATCGCCCAGGCGCAGTACGAGGTGTCGCTCAACACCGCCCCGCTGATCAGTGTGCAGGTCAGCCCGATCGAGCGGCGCGGGACGAATTACTGGGTATTCTACACCGCTAACATCGGCCGGCTGAAGCCGGGACGCTACGGCATCGAGTTCAAGCTGAGCTGGAAGCAGGCCATCAGCGACGGCTACGACGAGTTCGGTCCGGGCACGGACAACCCGTCCCAGAACAGCACCTGCACCTTCGAGATCAAGCAGAATCCGGACGGCGAGCGCATCACCGACTATAACCTGATCTACAGCGTGCGGAACTGACGCCAGCCATGTCGCGCACCCTGGCCAAAGATGCGGCCGCGCTGTTCGGCGTCCAGCTCACGGCGGAGCAGGTCGCGCAGTTTGAGACCTATGCCCGCGAGCTGATCGCCTGGAATGAGCGCGTCAATCTGACGGCCATCACTGACCCCGAAGGAGTGCGGGTGCGTCATTTCCTCGACTCGCTGTCTATCGCGCAGGCCGGGCCGCTGCCGCCTGGCTTGCAGGTGATGGATGTGGGCGCGGGGGCCGGCTTCCCCGGCCTACCGCTGCAGATCGCCTTTCCGGAACTGCGGGTGACGCTGCTGGAGGCCACCGGCAAGAAGGTACAGTTCCTGGAGCATCTCATCAACCTGCTGGGGCTGACCAACGCCCGCGCCGTCCACGCCCGCGCCGAGGAAGCCGGGCATATGCCGGAACACCGGGCGGCTTACGATCTGGTGGCGGCGCGGTCGGTGGCGCGGCTGCCCAGCCTGCTCGAGTACCTGCTGCCGCTGGCGCGGGTGGGTGGGCGCTGCATCGCGCTCAAGGGGGCGACTGCCGCCGCCGAAGCCGCCGACTCGCGGCGGGCGCTGGCCGCGCTCGGCGGACGTCTGATCGAGATCCAGTCCGCGCCGCTGCCCGACATTCACGATCACTTCCTGGTAGTGGTGAAGAAGGTCGCCCCGACGCCGCCGATCTACCCCCGTCCTCCCGGCACGCCCACCAAGCGGCCGTTGTAGATCGCTGCGCCCGATGAAGCCAGAGGACGCCTCTCAGGGATGCGCGCTCCACGGCCGCCAGCCCCGGACCCGGCACCGGCGGCGGGCGCCGGTTTTGCGCATCTGGCAATTTGCTGCTAAGCTCATGGCGACCGGTGACTGGCCAGGGCGCTCCCCTGGCTGAGATCATAATGACAACGATGATGCGCTTTCGACTGCTCACGATCCTGGTGTGCATGGCTGTG
>CALAJK010000119.1 GCA_937922795.1 uncultured Anaerolineae bacterium | reverse complement strand
GCGCGGCCGGCGGCGGCGCCGGCAGAAAGCGCGGCTCAACCAGAATATCGGAGAGGTTCGTCAGCCGCCGCGCCAGGTGGTTTGACTCCGCCAACGCGATCAGATCGGTCACATAACGGTTGTCTGCGCTTTGCGTGGCGTAGTTTTGAGCGCTGACCGCACGTCCCCGCGCTGCGCGCACCACAGCGCTGATGCGGTGTCGCGCCCGGTAGACGCCGTAAGCTGATGCCCAACCTGCCAGAACGCCCAGGCCGAAATTCTCGATGTCGAATCCCATGCCAGCTCACTCCTCATGATCCTGGGCGGTATGCCAGGATACGCCCGCAGCTCAGGCATTTGACCAGGGTGCGGCCCTGCATCGCCTCGCTCACCAGCATTTGGGTCTGCTCGACCCCACAGACGGCGCAGCTTCCACCAATCAACAACGCAATCGGTTGGTTCTGCTTACGCGGTTTCAGAGCGTTATATTCACTCAGGCTGGCTGCATCAATACCGGCCAGCGCCTGTTCACGCTGCTGGAGCAGCTTGGAGCGTTCGGCTTTTAACTGCTTCTGCTCCTCCAGAAGGTGCGCATGCTGCTCATTCCAGGCCGCCGTCGTCTGTTCCAGCGCCTGCCGTGTTTGGGCTAATGATGCTTCCGCTTCTTCGATGGCCAGCATGGTTTCCAGGAGCTGATCTTCCAGATCCGCATTGCGTCGTTTGAGGGCCTGGATTTCCTGCTGCAAGTCCTGGAGTTCTTTCGGGTTGCGGATGCGACCACTGTACAGCGCCTCATCGGCATTCTGGATCTTGGCGAGGTTGGATTGAATTTCGAGCTCAAGGTTGCGCGCGCGGGTTTGCAGTGGTGACAGCGCGCGCTGGGCGGCCTCTACTGCCGCTTGAGCCTGATCGATTGCCTGATGATCTTCTAGGGCTGTCGCGATCTCGGCCAGGCGCTTCTGTCCGCGCAGCAGTTGCAGTTCAGTTTCTTGCAGGTGGTACAGAGCCATTGCCTGTGACATGACTTGGCCTTTGCTGGCGTGTGCAGCAAGTCGGTGTACAATGAACTTCGACGGCGCCTGATCTAATATTGACAGTCTCCGGGATACATTGTTGATTAATGTAAAGGACATTATACCCTGCGCTGGAATCACATGGCAAGCCAAGGCGAAGCATGCCGAAGGTAGGTTAGATGCAAACATACGACACGGTGTACATCACGCCGGCTGAATGGCGCTGGGTGATCATCATCGGCGGCGCGTTGGTGCTGCTGGCGTTCGCGCCGTTCTTGTGGGTAGCGGTCACAGCGGGTGAATCCTGGCAGTTCATGGGCATCATCAACAACTACCGGGATGGCGCTACCTACCTGTCGAAGATGATGCAGGGGATGAACGGTAGCTGGTTAGTGCATTTCCAGCATACGCCCGAAGACCATAACGGCGCTTTCATTCAGGTCATCTATCCAGTGTTGGGACAGTTGGCGCGGCTGGCGAACATTCAGCCGATCGCGCTGTTTCACGCCGTGCGGGTGGTGGCGTCGCTGCTGATGTACATCGCGCTCTATCACCTGGGGGCTGCCATCTGGACGCGGTTGCGCACGCGGCGTCTGTTTTTTCTCCTGGCTGCCTTCGGTTCGGGCTTGGGTTGGCTGTTCAGTGTGCTCATGGGCGAGGCTGACTTCCCCGACCTAGTGATCCCGGAGATGTATCCGTTTTACAGCAGTCTAGTGAATGTGCATTTTCCGCTGGCGATCGCCTGTCTAGCGCTGCTGGCCAGCATCTTCATCATGGCGTATCGACCGGGTTCAGATGCTGAACCTGGCCTACAGAATAGTGGGTTGATCGCCGCGCTGCTCAGCCTGGCCTTGTCGCTGTTGTATCCCCAGGCGCTCTTGCCGTTCGGTCTGTCGGTCGGGCTGTGTGTGGCCGTGGCCACCTGGCAGACGCGCCGCCTGCCGCTGCGTGAGCTGCGCTGGTTGCTGGTGGTCGTCCTGCCGGCTCTGCCGATGGCCGCTTATTACTATGCGGTAGTGCAGTATAACCCGGCCATGACCGAGTGGCATCGCCAGAATATCACCCTGATGTTCTCGCCGCCGGCGCTGCTCGTCGGCATGGGCGTGCCGCTGTGGATCGCGCTACCCGGCATCTATCGCGCGGCGCGGCGACTGGAGCCAGACGGCGACCGCCTGATGCTGCTGTGGTTGGTGACGGCGCTGGTGTTGGTCTACCTGCCGACCACGGTGCAGCGGCGGTTCACAGCCGGTTTGATGATCCCGATCATCTACTTTGCGACGCGGGCGCTGGAGGATTTCTGGTTTCAACATATTAACCGCTGGTGGCGATATCGCCTGCTAGTATTGATCATCCCGCCGGTGACGCTGAGCTATGTCTTCATCCTGTTCGGTAACTCACGTGTCCAATTGGGGCCGTTCTTGCAGCGTGATTACGCGGCAGCTTTTCAATGGCTGCGAACGCGGGTGACCCCCGATGATGTGGTGCTGGCGGGCGAGATGGCCAGCATCTGGATACCTGCCTGGACAGGGGCGCGCGTCGTCTACGGCCATCCTTTTGAGACCCTGCAAGCCGATGTCAAGCGTCAGGCGGTCGACGATTGGTACACAGGTGCGTCCGCTTGTAATGGGCTGATAGAGCGTTATGAGGTGCGTTATGTCGTCGTCGGACCGCTGGAGCGCGACGTGGGGGACGCGCGGTGCACTGACGGTATGACCCTGGCGTTTGAAAAGGATGGGGTGCAGATATTCGTCCCATGATCGCGGTGAAATCGGCGGGGTTTTGACGGATGATCGAGCGCTTAAGGCCGCGCTGGCCTCTGCTGGCGCTGGTTTTCGCCCTGCTGCTGCTGTTCTATCCGGTGCTGCGGGGCGAAGTGTTTTTTTGGGGGCTGCCGGCGCTTCAATTCTATCCGTGGCGCGAGTTCGCTTGGGAGACGCTGCGCACGGGCCATCTGCCGCTGTGGAATCCCTATAATGGGGCGGGCGCGCCGCTGTTCGCCAATTACCAATCAGGCCTGCTGTACCCGTTCAACTGGCCTGGACTGTTTCTGCCGTTGGGTTGGACGATGAGCCTGACGGCCGTCGCGCATCTGTTTCTGGCCGGCTGCGGCATGTGGGCGCTGACGCGCCGCCTGGGCGCGCCGCCTTTGGGGCAGGGGATGAGCGCGCTGGCGTTTGGTTTGACGGGCTATCTGGTGGCGCGGTTGGGCACATATCCGATCGTCAGCGCCGCCGCCTGGCTGCCCTGGCTGCTGTGGGCGGCCACCGACATCCGCCGCCGGTCGCCGCGCGATCTGGGATGGCTGGCGCTCTTCAGCGGGATGCTGCTGCTGGCCGGCCACGCGCAGACTGCCTGGTATAGCTTGCTGCTCACCGGCATCTATCTGGGCTGGCAGACCGCCGCTGACCGTCTGCGCTCTTGGAAGCGATTGGGGTTGGCCGTGGGCGCGCTGCTGCTCGGGGCGGGGGTGGCGGCGCTGCAGCTCCTGGCAACGGCTGAGCTGCTGGCGCAGTCGTCGCGTGCGAATGGCGTCGGCTATGATTTCGCCATGAATTTCAGCTACGATCCGCCGCGTATCCTGAACTGGATCGCCCCGAATGTCTTTGGTTCGCCCGGCGACGGCTCGTATGTCACTGAAGGCGTCTACTTTGAGGACGCGGTTTATATCGGTTTAGTGCCGCTGGTCTCGGCGGCGGCTGCGGCTGTCAGTTGGCTGTGGGGGCGCTGGCGGCGCCAGCTCCGGCCAGCATTAGCCAGCGCGCCGTTTTGGTTGGGCGTGGCAATCGTCGGGTTTGTGCTGGCGCTGGGCGACAATACGCTGCTCTTCCCCTGGCTTTACCGGCATGTGCCGACGTTTGGGCTGTTTCAAGCGCCGGTGCGCTGGCATCTGTGGACGGTGACGGCGCTGAGCGCGCTTGCTGGCCTCGGCGTGTCGGTCTGGGGGCGCGGGCGCTGGCTGTTCTTCGGCGTGCGGCTGGCGACGGCGGGTTGTCTAGGGGCGGCGGCGCTGGCGCTGTTTGCCGACCGGCTGCTGCCGGTTGACATCATGGGCAACGCTGGCGTACAGGTGATCGTGCGCGCGCTGTTTACTACAGCTGTCTTGGGCGCGCTGGCCGGGCTGCTGACTCTGGCTCAGCCGGCGGCTGGCAGCAGCCGCTACATCATCTGGTCGGCGGCGGTGCTGGCCTTGGTCATGGTTGACCTGATCATCGCCGCCCAGGGATTAAATCCGACCGTGCCCGCGTCATTCTACGATCCGCTGCCGCGCGGCAGCGCCGAAGCGCCTCGCGCCTACTGGCCGGATGCTGTTGAGTACAGCGCTACATTCGAACGCTACCTACCGCTCAAAGATTATCGGGTGGCTGTCAAGCGGCAGCGGGAGTTCCGCGCCAGCGGCCTGGCCGATCTCAATCTGCTGGATCGGCAGCCGCTGCTGAATAATTTCGATCCGCTGCAAGCTGGCCACCTGGCGGCGTTTATTGAGCTGTTGGAGGCGAGTTCGGACGACCGGCGTCTAGCGCTGTTACAATCGGCGGGGGTCAATGCCGTGTATACGATGGACGAAGCTGAAGATGGCGCGCCTCAGCGCCAGCCGCTGTCTCAGCCAGCAGCGCGCGCCTGGTTCGTCGACCGTGTGCGCTGCTACCCGCCGGCGGCGCCGTTGGCGGAAGCGCTGGCGCTCGATGGCTGGCAGCCGCTGGAAGAAGCGCAGATCGCCTCGGATACATGTCCGGCGGCGTCCGCCGGCGCTGCCGTCAAGACGGTACGTATTCCTAACCCCAATACGCTCGAAATCGAAGTTGAAGCGCCGGCGGGCGGTCTGCTGGTGATCGCCCAGACTGACTATCCGGGTTGGAAAGCGCAGGTGGATGGTCTGCCGGCGCGCATCTGGCGGGCGAACGGCGCGTTTCAGGCGGTCGAAGTAGCGGCGGGGGCGCGCCTGGTGCGGCTGGAGTATCGCCCGGGCTGGTTGACGCCGGGGCTGCTCGTCAGCTTGATTTCGCTGCTGGCGACGGTGGCGCTCTTCCGCATCCGAAACTTCGTCTCGTCCCTCTGACTATGCGCGTTGGCGTTGCCATCTCACTTCACCGGCAGATAGGATAGGCGCGACCATGATCTTTTCGCCTCAGCCCCGGCGCCGACCCCAATTTCGCATCTCAGAACGTCGTTTGATGCTGATGGCGGGTGACACGCTGGCCGTCATCCTGGCAGTGACGACGGCGCTGTTCATCTGGTCGGTTGTCGGGCGCTATCCCTTCGACCTGACATTTGTGCTGCCGCGCAGCTACTGGTACGTCGTGCTCGCTGGCCTATGGTTGATATTGGCGAGCGCTAACGACTTCTATGATCTGCGTATGGCCGCCAGCCGGACGGCGACCTTGAGGCGGCTGGTAGTCATCACGCTGCAGTTATTGGTGATTTATCTGGTGGTGTTCTTCCTGGCGCAGCCGCTGGCGCTGCCGCGTCTGTTCATCTTGTACTATGGCGCGGCGTCCTTCGTGCTGATTGGCGTTGTACGATTGATCAACCCCGCCCTCTCCGGTTGGATGAGCGATCGCCGTCGAGTATTCATCGTGGGCACAGATTGGGGCGCGCTGACGATCATCGGCGCGATCGCCCGCTATGCGCACGAAGCTTACGATATTCGCGGGATCATCGGCGAGCCAGATGATATCGCTAGCGATATCTGTGATGTGCCGATTCTGGGCACCGGACGCGACCTGCTCCGCCTGGTACGGCAGGAACGCGTGAGCGAGTTGATCTTGACGTCCACCCAGAGCTTGAGCGCCGAGACATTTCAGGGCGTGATGGATGCTTATGAGGCCGGTGTGACGCTAGTGCCCATGCCGCTGCTGTACGAGCGGATCACCGGGCAGGTTCCGGTGGAGCATGTGGCCGGAAACTGGGCGGTGGTGCTGCCGATTGACGGTGAGACGCTGCTGAGTTTGTATCCAGCTTTCAAGCGGCTGATCGATATCGGCCTGTCGCTGGTAGGCATGGCGGCTTTCTTGGCGCTGCTGCCGCTCATCGCCCTGGCGATCCGGCTCGATTCGCCAGGGGGCATCTTCTACTCGCAGGAACGAACCGGTTTGAACGGGCGCACGTTCCGCATCTACAAGTTTCGTTCGATGCGCGCCGACGCCGAAGCGCGGACGGGCGCGGTGTTCAGCCGCCCCAACGATCCGCGCGTGACGCGCGTCGGGCGTTTTCTGCGCAAGACGCGGCTGGATGAGCTGCCGCAGGTATGGAACATTCTGCGCGGGGATATGAGCCTGGTTGGGCCGCGCCCAGAACGGCCGGAGCATGTCCGCCGGCTGACTGAGAAGATCCCTTTCTACCGCACGCGCCACATCATTCGTCCAGGCCTGACCGGGTGGGCACAGGTGCGCTATCCCTACGGCTCAAGCGATGAAGATGCGTTGGCGAAGCTCCAGTACGATCTGTATTACATCCGTCATCAGTCGCTCATCCTCGACCTGATGATCCTAGTGCGCACGGTAGGCAAAGTGATCCGCATGGCCGGGACCTAAACCGGCTGCTATTCTGATGAGATTGGCTCGATGGATGGCAGCGACAGCCGGTATGACCGCCCGCCGGAGAGCTTCCGTGTCAGCCGTTCGCCTGCCGGATGAGATCGGCGGCTTTCTCGGCGATCATGAGAGTCGGGGCATTGGTATTGCCGCTGGGGATGGTCGGCATGACCGAGGCGTCCACGACGCGCAGCCCTTCCAGCCCGTGCACGCGAAGTTCGGCGTCCACCACGGCCAGCGTGTCCGCGCCCATGCGGCATGTGCCGACCGGGTGGTACAGCGTTTCGGCAAAATGGCGGATGTAGTCGCGCAGCTCATCGTCAGTCTGCGCGCTTGCGCCGGGCAGGATTTCCTCGCCTCGATAACGATCGAAAGCGCGCGTGTAGATGATCTCTCGCGCCAGTTTGAGGCCGTCGAGCAGCGGCTGCAAATCGCTGGCCTGTTCGAGGTAGTTGGGTTGAATGGCCGGCGGCGCCAGTGGATCGCTGGATCGCAGCCGGATATAGCCCCGACTCTGGGGACGCAGCACCAGCGGGCCGACGGCGAAGCCATGTCCCGGCAGTTTGGTCAGCCCATGATGAACATAGTGGATAGGCCCGAAATGATGCTGAATGTCGGGGTCTGGAATGTCCGGGCGTGTGCGGACGAATGCGCCCCCCTCGCCGACGTTGGACGTCAGCGGGCCCTTGCGGAAGAAAACATACCGCAGCAGTGCGCCGAGTTTAGCGGCGTTGGCCAGACTGACCGGGAGCTGTGAATAGTAAAAGACGCCGGCGGCCAGATGATCCTGCAAGTTCTGGCCGACGCCGGGCAGGTCAAGGATGACCGGTAGATCAAGCGCGCGCAGATGGTCGGCCGGGCCGACGCCGGACAGCATGAGGAGCTGCGGCGAGTTGATGCTGCCGCCGCACAAGATGACCTCCTGACCGGCGTGCGCCTCGCGGGTAAGGCCGTCCTGGATATAGGCTACGCCGGTGGCGCGCCGTCGGTTGAATAACACGCGGGTGACATGTGCATGGGTCTGCACCGTCAGATTGGGCCGCCCCAGCGCCGGTTTGAGGAAAGCGGCTGCGGCGCTGTGACGAACGCCGTTGCGCTGGGTCACCTGGTACAGTCCCACCCCTTCCTGGTGATCGGCGTTGAAGTCCGGGTTGAAGCGCAGGCCGGCGATTTGCGCGCCTTCGATGAAGGCGCAGGTCAGCGGGTTGGGGTCAATTTGATCGGCCACATTGAGCGGGCCGCCGACGCCATGCCAGAAAGATGGGCCGCGCTCCTGGTTTTGCGACTTTTTGAAATAGGGCAGCACGTCGTCGAAGCTCCAGCCGGGGCTGCCCTGATCGCGCCAACCGTCGTAGTCGCGCGGGTTGCCACGGATGTAGATCATGGCGTTGATCGAAGTGCTGCCGCCCAGCACCTTGCCGCGCGGCCAATACAGCCGGCGGTGATGCAGATGCGCCTGGGGTTCGGTCTGGTAATCCCAGTCCAGGGATGTTTTGAAAGCCCGGCTGTAAGCGCCGGGGATGTGGATCTGAAGCTGTTTGTCTGGCCCGCCAGCCTCTAACAGCAGCACGCGCGTGTGCGGATCTTCGGTCAGTCGGTAGGCCAGCACACAGCCGGCTGCGCCTGCGCCCACCAGGATGTAGTCGTACATACGGCTTGCTCCCTAACCGCCCCGCCAATATTTTGATTATAGCGGCTTCCCCGAATCGGCGCTGACGGGACAGATGCATCGAAAAAGTATCCAGGGTATGCTTGAGACAGCGTCGCTGTGCGTTTGCAGTTTTGTGCCGAATTAGTGGAGGCTGAAGCCTTGTTGAGACGCGCTGTCGCCCTGGCGCTGGTCACCTTATTGTTGAGTTACACGCTGACCATCGGGGCGACTTTCAATGGCTTACTCAACCCAGAGCTGGTTGAGCTGTCGCTGGCGGTCGTGGCGGTCGTTGGTCTGGTCTGGCGCATCGTGCGCTGGCGGCTCGGTTGGGTTTGGCATCGTACACCGCTGGATCTCGCTCTAGTGTTGGGCGGCGCAGCTTTCGGCGTCGCGCTGCTGGCGAACCTGGATGCCGGCCGGCGCATCGCTATCGGGCTGTGGTACATGGCGCTGTACGTCCTGGTGTGGTACGCCCTGGCCGATGCGCTGGCCAACCGGCGGCTCAGCCGCCAGATCCTGGTTGACGGTCTGCTGATCACCGGCGCAGTGGTGATGCTGTTCGGATTCGTGCAGATGCAGTCCTGGCTGGCAGGGATGCTTCAGGGATTGCCCGTTAATCTGCCGCGGCCGGTCAGCGTGTTTGGCAACCCCAACTACCTGGGAGCCTTTCTGGTATGTCTCTGGCCGCTGGCGGCGGCGCGAGCGGCGTCAGCGTCTGCGCGGCCTGTCCGGTGGGCGCTGGCCATCTACCTAGCGCTGGCGCTGCTGCTGTTAGGGCTGACGTTCTCGCGGGCGGCCTGGATTGGGGCGGCGGCCGGGGGTGCGGTTTGGCTCGGCCTGTGGTTGGAGCGGCGCAAACTGCTGTCCTGGGCGGCGCTGTGGGCGCGGTTGGAGCAGCAGTCGGGGCGCGCGCGCGCCCTGCTGGCGGCGCTGGCCGCTGCGGCGCTGCTGGCGGGCGCAGTCGGCGGCGCTTTCTTTTTGCGATCCTTCGCCATCAGCGGGCGCGGTGCGGGACTGCGAATTGAGCTGTACGAGGCGGCGCTGACGCTGTTCGCTCAGAAGCCACTGACCGGTCACGGCCTGTTCACGTTTGGCGAGGCGCTGGTGAGCCTGCCGGGCGCGACGCCGGATAAACCGCACAGCCACGCGCACAGTGTGCCGCTGCATGTCGCCGCCGAACTCGGCCTGCCCGGCCTCATCGCGCTGCTGGCCGGCGTGGTCGCTGCTGCCGGCGCAGCGCAGCGCAGCCGACGGGCGTTAACTGCCTTTGGCAGTGTCAAACCGGATGCGCTCCTGGCGGCTGGCGCGACCAGCGGCCTCGCCGGGTTTGCCGCCCACCATTTGTTTGATGTGCCGGCAATGATGCCGGCCATCGCCCTGGTAGGGCTGCTGACGCTGGCGCTGGCCGCGCTTCCCCATGATCCGGCGCCGATGTCGGCTGGTTGGCGGCGGCGCGGACATGCCCTGGGCATGGCGGCGCTGTTTGTCTTAGTCGTGGGCGCGGGGTGGTGGAGCAACCGGATCAATGCGGACTACGTGTCTGCGCTGCGCGATGCCGTCCACACCGGGGATTTCGCCGGCGGCGCCGCGCGCCTCCAGCCGGTCGTGGAAGCGGATCCGTATTTGAGCCTGTATGCGTTCCAGCAGGGGATGTTATGGGCGCTGGCGGCGGAGACTGATCCTAAGGCCGCTGCGCTGGCGGCGCAGGCGTTCGAGCGATTCGCCGCCCAAGAGCCTGGCTATGCCGTGGGCTGGGCCAATCTGGCGGCGGTGAAGCGGCGTTTAGGCGAGCGCGAGACGGCGCGGGCGGCGCTCGAACGGGCGGCAGCGCTCGACCCGGAGAACTGGCGGCTGCAGGCCAATCTGGGGGCAATGGCCGAAGCAGTGGGCGATGAGGCCGCAGCACGAACTGCCTACGAAACAATCTTACGGCTGTATCCAGACGCGATCCTGTATCCTGGATGGTGGGATTCGCCGGTGCGCAGCCAGGTGACCGATGTGGAGCGCCTGCAGCTGAGCGTGCCCAGTCGCGTTGCCTACCTGCTGGCTTTCAGCCGTGTGGATGCCGCCCGCCGGATTTGGGCGGAGAATCCTCAGCCGGCTGGGGTTTCGACTTATGCGCTGAACGCGGCGCTGGCGGAGGATGGGCGGGCTGACGATTGGCTAGCGCTGGCCGAACGGGCGGCCGTCTCCCGTGAGGAGCGCGCCTGGGCGCATGCTGGTCGGGCGTGGCGGCTGCGGCTGGATGGCCAGGCGGCTGCGGCTGTCGGCGAAATTGAACAGGCGCGCCAGCTCGTTGAGCGAGGGCTGCTGGAAGCCGATGATGTGGATGCGATCAACATCGCCTACACCCATTTTCTGCGGCTGGCGCTGCCTCGCTGGTATGCGCCAGGGGTGTATTATCCAACCGGCGACCCGGCGCTGTGGTATCTGATTCGGAACCTGCGCTGAACGGCGCGGCAGGCGCGAGAGGTGGAGTATGCGGCAGTTAACCATCGAACGGGCAGCCGTCATCATCCTGTTCGCGCTGCTGTTTGCGCTGGCCGCCCGCATCCCGGTAGATACTGACACCTGGTGGCATATCCGCAGCGGCGAGCATACGCTCACGCAGGGCATGATCTATACGGATCCGTTTTCCCTGACTAAAGCGGGCGAGCCCTGGGTGAACCACAGTTGGGGGGCTCAGCTCATCCTGTATGCCGCCTGGCGGCTGGGGGGCAATTTCGGCCTGGCGGTGTACGTGGCGGCGTTGGCCACTGCTGGCATGGCGCTGGTCTACCAGATGTCGCCGGGGAGCGTTTATCTGCGCGGGTTCACTACAGTGCTGGGCGCGGCGACGGCGGCGGTGTTCTGGTCAGCGCGTCCACAGATGTTATCTTTTCTCCTGAGCGCAGTGGTGCTGTATATCTTGTGCCTTTTCCGTAGCAGACAGGCAGACCGGGTGTGGTGGCTGCCAGCCATCATGGGCGTTTGGGGCAATTTGCACGCTGGGTTTTCGATCGGCTTCATCCTGCTGCTGGGGACGATCGCCGGTGAAGTCCTGACGCGCATCTTTCAGCCGTCGAGCGAGCGGGCGCTGTCCTGGCATGATATCCGCAAGCTGGCGCTGGTGACAGCCGTGTCGGCGGCGGCGCTGGTCATCAATCCGTATGGGCTGCAGATGCTGGCCGTGCCCTTCCAGACGGTGAGCATCGGCGCGCTGCAGAACTTCATCCAGGAGTGGAATTCGCCCGATTTTCATGATCGTTCGACGTGGCCATTCGTCATTCTGCTGCTGGGGCTGCTGGGCGCGGCGGGCGGCAGCCAGAGACAGTTGGGCTGGACAGACTTCGTGCTGGTTTCCGGGACGGCCTTCATGGCGCTGATGGCCGGGCGCAACATCGCCGTTTTCGCCATCGTCGCCACGCCTGTGCTGGCCGCTCATCTTGAGTCGCTGCTAGTGGAGCGGGGTTGGGTTGTGCAGCCCGTGCGGCAGGTTACACCGCGCATGGCTCGGCTGAATGCGCTGCTGGTCGGCGTAGTGATATTGGGCGCGGCGGCGAAAGTCCTGCTGGTGCTGGACGCGCGGACGGTGGCGGCGGCGCAGGCCGAGTATTTGCCAGTCCAAGCCGCCGCATTCATCCGAGCGGAACAGCCGCCGGGGCCGATGTTCAACAGCTATAACTGGGGCGGGTATCTGATGCTGGCGCTGCCGGCGTATCCGGTGTTTGTGGATGGCCGCACTGACCTCTATCAAGATGATTTCTTGACCCGCATCTACGTGCCTGCGGCTTCTGGCGGCGATGGCTGGCGGGACATTCTGGACAGCTACGGCATACGGCTGGTGATTGTCGAGCGCGGCAGCGGTCTGGCGCGCCGGCTGCGCGAACAGCCTGACTGGAAACTCGCTTACGAGGATGAGATCGCCGCGATCTTCACACGGGAGGGCGAGGATGGCTGACGTTTTCAAAGCGCGCCCAACCGGCGGTCTGACTGTACCCGGCCTCCTAGGCGACGAGCGGCTGCTGCTGATCCTGTTCATCGCGCTGCGGCTGACGCTGCTGCTGGCTTACCAACCGGTGCTGCTGACCGGCGGCGAGCGCGGGCTGGCGGCCGGCGGCGACTTTCAAACCTATTTCCAGATCGCGGCGCTGTCTGACCGGTTGGGCGCGCCGTTTCGGGACTGGTGGAGTGAATTCCCGCCGGTATGGTCGTTTCTGACGGTGCTAATCTACCAGGCGCAAGGGACAAACGCCAACTATGGCGCGTTTGCCCTGCTGCTGGCGCTGTTCATGCTGGCGGTAGATGCCGGCAACCTGCTGCTGCTGCGGCGTTTAGGCGCGCATTTGCATGGCCTCAACACGGGACTGGCGCTGGCCTGGATCTATGCAGTCCTGGCCGCGCCGCTGATCCTGGCCTACTGGACGTTCGAGCCGCTGGTGACCTTGTGGCTGCTGCTTGGGCTGTGGTGGCTGCTGAACGGGCGTGAGAGCCGTTCGGCGGCGGCGGCGGCGCTGGGCGCGCTGACCAAGTTCACGCCGGCGCTGCTGTTGGGGGCGGCCTGGCGCTTCCGTTCCCCACGCCAGGCGGCGGGCTATACCGTCATCGTCATTGGTCTGTTTGGCCTGGCCTATCTGCCACTGTTCGCCCAGAACGCCGCCATGACGCTGCCCTCGCTGACAGCTCAGTTCAACAAAGCCTCCTACCAGACAGTATGGGCGCTGCTGGACGGCAACTACCGCACCGGCAGCTTTGGGCCGCTGTCAGACCGGGCGGACCCGGCCAAGGCAAACGTGACGCTGGGCCGGCCAGCCGTCATCCCCGGCTGGGCGCGGCTGGGGGCAGCGCTGGCCATCGGGCTGTGGATCTTCGCCCGCGTGCGGCGCTATGATGATCGCGGGTTGGCTGCCTTTGTGACGCTGACGCTGCTGATCTTCTTTTTGCAGGCGCAGGGCTGGAGTCCGCAGTGGCTGTCGCAGATCATCCCGCTTGTGCTGCTGTGTTTTCCAACGCGCGACGGCGTCCTGGTCGCGGCTGTCCTAGGCCTGGTCGTTTTCGTTGAATATCCGTTTCTCTTCATTCGTACTGGCGATACTGGCGGCGCGATCACCGGCGCGCTGATAACCCCGTTTGCGCTGCTGGTGCTGGCGCGGACGGCCATCCTGGTGGGGCTGTGTGTGGGGTTGTACCGCAAGCTGCGGGAGCCATTGCTAACGTGATTCATACCGAATTTATACTTTCTTGAGGATCGTCAACGCGGTCTCAATGTTACGCTGATAAAGTCATCATCCGATGCAGATTATTAGTGAGGAGACCGCTGGTCATGCGTCAGGAATTGGAGCTTGCTCGGCAGCTCATTGAGGAGAAGCAGTATGACAAGGCGCGGATGCTGCTGCTCAAAGTCCCTGAAGATCCCATCGCGCAGAAATGGCTGGAGAAGCTGGATGAAGTAGCGCCGCCGCTCAAAAAGCTGAATGGCAACGGCCACAGTTCGCTGCCCGGCTGGCAGTATGCGTCGCTGGAAGTCAAACGTTCGTATGGGATGCAGTATCGTTTCAACGGCCGGCCGATGTCCGAGTGGAAAGATCAGCCGATTCACTATGCGCTGAATGAGCTGGGGCGCGATGGCTGGGAGCTGGTCGGTTTTGAAGGGCGGGAAGATCTCGTCGTCTACATCTTGAAGAAGGCGGGCGCGGCGCTGGAGAACAAGAGGGTCGAGGTCTGGGATCAATAGTTTCAAGCCTCTATCGTGACTGGAGGCGCTCGCTGTTCGTCATCCTGCTGGTAGCCACCGGTTTGCGCCTGATCAACCTGGGAGGCCGAAGCCTGTGGTATGACGAAGCCTTCGCCGTGCTGTTCAGCGCCAGCGGGCTGGACAGGATGCTGTATGGCACGCTCACGCCGGTCGCCGGCGGCGCGTCCGACATTCATCCGCTGCTGTATTATGGCACGCTCAACCTTTGGATGTCGGTCTTCGGGCAGAGCCCGGCTAGTGTGCGCTTGTGGAGCGTCGTGCTGGGCGTCGCCACGGTAGGCCTGATCGCCGTTTTGGGGCGCGATCTGTTCGACAGCCGAACCGGCCTGGCCGCTGCTCTGGTGACGGCGCTGGCGTCGTTTCATGTGCAGTACTCCCAAGAGACGCGCATGTATGCGCTGCTGGGGCTGCTGCTGCTGGCGGCGACCGTCTGTTTTGTGCGCGGCAGCCGGGCGCTGTCCGCAGGCGGCGGCTGGCGGCGCGGGCTGGGGTGGTGGGGGGCGTTCGGCGTGCTGGCCGGCCTGGCGATGTACACGCAGCAGCTCGCCGCTTTCTATCTGGCGGCGTTGGGGATGACGCCGCTGCTGGCGCGCCGCCGAGACCTGATGGGGCGCGCGCTGTTCGGGACGGCGGTGGCCGTCCTGATCTATCTCCCCTGGTTGGTGAACCTGCCCAGCCAATTCGAGAAAGTGCGGTCATATTATTGGCTCAAGCCGCCCAATATCGCCCAGCCCTTGTTGACCGCGCGTTCGTTTCTGGTGGTCAACCTGGATATACCCGCCCCAGCCTCGATGATCGGCTTTCTGGGGGCGCTGTTCATCGCCCTGTTTTTACTGGTGCAGATCATGGTTATGCTGCGGCGGCGCCCGTCTGATCGCCATCCGCTGCTGTTCAGCTTGTGGTTGGCTGCCGCGCCCCCGGCGCTCATGTGGCTGGCGTCGCAAGCGCAGCCGGTCTATCTGGAGCGCGCTCTGCTGCCGTCCGCTTTGATGCTGTACCTGGCGCTGGGCTGGCTGTTCACCTGCGGCGGGCTGCCGCGCCCGGTGGCGGTGGTGATCGCCGCCGTCGGCCTGGGGCTGGTGGGCATCGGGCTGTACTATCAATACACCTGGGCGACTTTCCCGAATGCGCCGTTTCAGCCGGCCGTCGCTTTCATCCGCCAGAATCTTGCGTCCGGCGATGTCGTCCTGCATCCGAACAAGCTGACGGCGCTGCCGATGATCTACTATGACCGCGATTTGCCGCAGCGCTATCTGGCCGATCGTCCCGGCAGCCCAGAGGATACGCTGGCGCTCCCCACCCAGGAGGCGCTGGGGCTGCTGGCTGACTCGTGCATCCAGCTTGTGGGGGGCGCGCCGCGTTTATGGTGGGTGACGTTTGACTTCGCGGAACGACAGTATGCCGATGCTGGGCGGACAGAATTTGCGGCGGCGCTTGAGTGGCTGCGAGCGCACTACCGCCCGGCTGAGACGCGAACATTCAACGATCTGCAGGTGACGTTGTGGGTCGCTAGGGGGGCGATCCCGCCGCCTCAAGCGTGTCCAGCGGAGCGATCATGAACCTGAGCAAGCGGGCGCTGGCAGGCCTCATCCTAGTTGTTCTGCTGGCCGGCGTGGTGGTGGTGACGCGGCAGGTGTTCACCGCGCCTTATCCTGGCCTTAACGATTTCATGTCGCGCTGGGAGGGTGCGCGCTCGTACTGGGTAGAAGGCCTCAATCCATACGGCGAGGCCGCCAGCCTGAACATCCAGCGGCGGATCTACGGGCGACCGGCGGTCGAAGGCGAAGATCCTGGCTATTTCGCCTACCCGTTTTACACAGTGTTCGTCGTCTGGCCGCTGGTCTACCTGCCTTATGATTGGGCGTCGGCGGTGTGGTTGGCGCTGCTGGCGTCGGCGTTGGTCGCCGCGCTCCTGCTCCAGCTCGATCTAGCCGGCTGGAAGCCGCGCCCGGCCTGGCTGGCGTTCCTGATCTTGGGGACGCTGCTGGTATACTACCCGGCGCGCGGGCTGCTGTTAGGACAGCCGGGTTTGCTGGTCTATCTGCTGCAAGCGCTGGTGCTGTGGGCGCTGGCGCGGCGGCGCGATCGGCTGGCCGGAGTGGCCCTAGCGGTGTCCACTTTCAAGCCTCAGATGGGCTTCCTGATCGTCCCGCTGCTGCTGGTGTGGGGGCTGGTCGGTCGGCGCTGGCGCTTTCTGGGCGCTTTCGCAGTGATGATGGGTGGGCTGCTGCTGGCGTCGCTGGCGCTGCTGCCGTCCTGGTTGACCGACTGGCTGGCGCAGCTTCAGCTATATCCCACCTACACAGCCCTCGGTTCGCCGGTTTGGATCATCACGCGCTACTATCTGGGGCTTGATGCCTGGGCTGAGCTGCTGGCGGCGGCGGCGCTCGTCGCGTGGATGCTGTGGGCCTGGTACTGGATGCTGCGCTATAGCGAGTCCTGGCTGTGGACGGCCGCCCTGACGCTGACAGTCACCCATCTGATCGCGCCGCGAACGGCCACGCCGCATTATGTGGTGTTCACGCTGCCGCTGGTGGTCGTCCTGAGGACGCTCATCAAACAGGGAGGACGGTGGGGGGCGGTGTGGGCGCTGGTCTGTTTGCTGGCGCTGCTGATCATCCCCTGGGTTCACTTCCTGGCGACAGTCGAAGGCGAATTTGAGCACCCGACCGTGTACCTGCCGCCTCCGTTTTTGACTCTACTGGCGCTGGGGACGACTCGTAAATGGTGGTCTGCTGGGAGCGAATGAGGTGCAGCGTATACCGGCATCCGTCTGGCTGTTCGCCCTAGCGCTGGCGGCGATTACGACGCTGCCTTACATCGTCGGCGTGGCCAGCGCCCCGGCTGGGTGGGCATACTCCGGGGCGCTGCCCATCCCGTCCGGCGTGCAGGTAGATTTCAACAGCCACATGGCCAAGATGTGGCAGGGCGCGCGCGGTGAGTGGGCTTACCGGCTGCTGTTCACGCATGAGCCGCACCCAGGGCTGCCGCTGGTGCAGGGCTTCTATGTGGCGTTGGGGGCGTTGGCTAGTCTGACGCCTTTCAGCCTGACCGCGGTGTACCATATCGCCCGCTTCGCGCTCACGGCCGGGCTGACGCTGGCGCTGTGGGCTTTCGCGTCGCATTTTTTTGAGCGCCCGGCCGAACGGTGGCTGGCGCTGCTGTTTGGGACGGTGGTCAGCGGCTGGAGCTGGCTGCTGCTGGTGTTCGATCCGGCGCTGACGGCGGAACTCGCCCCGATCGAGTTCTGGCTGCTGGACGCCTACAATCTGTTCGGCGCGCTGATGATGCCGCATTTCGCGGCGGCGGTCATTCTGCAGGTGGCCATCACCCTGGCGTTCGAACATTGGGCGCGATCTGGCGGAGGGCGCTGGCGCCTGCTCGCGCTTCTGACGCTGGCGCTGGCGGCTTCGGCCATCGTTCAGCCCTACGGCGCAGCGCTGTTCGGGCCGCTGCTGTTGATATTGGCCGCCTATCATGTGTTCAGCGCGCGGCGGCTGCCCTTGGCGCACGCGCTGAGGCTGGCGCTGCCATTCGGTGTTTATGGCGCGCTGACGATTTACCAGGCGCTGGCGATCAACGGCGATCCGGTATGGGCGGGGTTCAGTGCCCAAAACCAGACGCTGTCGCCCCTGGTCAGCTACTACTTGCTCGGCTATCTACCCTTCATCCTGCCGGCGGCCTTTGGGGCGCGGCGCTGGCTGGCGTCGGCGGCGGATGATCGCTGGTGGCTGCCGATCCTGTGGGTGGGCTTGGCAGCGGCGCTGCTGTACGCGCCGTTTCCGACGCAGCGCCGCTATCTGCTGGGCGTCCAGACGCCGCTGGCGGTCATCGCGGCCTACGGCTGGTCGCGGGCGGTGCTGCCCTGGATCAGGCCTCGCCTGCGCCTGGCGGCTTCGGCCGGGTATTTCACGCTGGCTGGGGCTGCGCTGGCGGCCGTCATCCTGGCGAACGCGCTGGCGCTCATGCATCCGGAAGCGCAGATGTCGGTCTATGACCAGCCGGATGAGCGTCAGGGGTACGCCTGGCTGCGGCGCGAGGCAGACCCTGATGACCTGGTCGTGACCACGTTCGGTTGGGATGGGCGAGGCAGCGGCGGTCGGCTGGCGGCGGCCGTCGGTCAGCGTGTGTTCGCCGGCCACTGGATCGAGACCGTCAACTTCGACGCCAAGATCGCTCAACTGCGCCAATTCTACGATCCGGACACGCCGGATGCATGGCGGCGCGCCCTCCTGATAGACATCGGGGCGGTCTACGTCTGGGTGGATGAGGAGACCCGCGCATTGGGCGGTTGGGATCCAGAGCAAGCGGCGTATCTACAGCCGGTTTTTCGGTCGGGTCAGGTGACTATCTATCGTGTGTTGGGATTGTGAGTTAAAGTAGGAGGTGGTTTGGTTTCAGTTAGCCGCGATGGCGGAGGATGGAATGACACGGGCGGTGCTGCAAGCAGCCAGAGATCTGCTGGTCGCCAGGGAATTCAAAGCGGCCAGGGCGCTGCTCACAACCATCAAAGATGATCCGACCGCGCAGGATTGGCTGGCTAAGCTGGCGGCGTTTGTGCCGCCTGAACCAGAGCCGGCCAGAGCGCCGGCGCGCGAAAACTGGGAATTCTGTGATCTGTACGCCTACGCCGAAATGAACAGCCGGGGCAAGCCCACCGGCAAAATCGTCTTGGTCTTCAGCGCCTACCAGCCGGAAGGCGTCCAAACGGCGCGGCAGGTGCGCGAATTATCGCCGGTTGATGAAGAAGGCAATCATCGGGATATCATCGGCGAAGCGCGGAATTTCGCCAAGATGTATTTGGCCGCGTTAGGGCGCGAGGGCTGGCAGCTTGTTGGTTTGCTGCGCGATGGTCAGGCTGAACCGGGTGTGTACTATCTGCGGCGGCCGCTGCTGGAGTGACTGTGGGCGCTTTCACCCGCTGTCATCGCCTGTTCTTCGCGCTGTTCGCCCTGGCTGCCGCCTTCGCCATCACCCGGTGGACGGTGGCCGGGCCAGGTTTCACCGATGCTTTCTACCATCTCAATGCCGCCAATCGGCTGGTCTCCGGCTTGGGGCTGACCGATCCCTATCTCTGGACATACATTGCCGCGCCGCCAGCGCTGCCAGCGCCGTCTCATCTGTACTGGATGCCGCTCACTTCGTTGAGTGCGGCGCTGGGCATGTGGGCGCTGAACGCGCCGGGCGATTACGCAGCCGCGCAGTGGCCATTCGCGCTGATGTATGCGGCGCTGGCCGGCTGCGGTTTCTGGCTGGGGAGACGGCTCGGCGGCTCGCCGCGTCACGCCTGGGTGGCTGGGCTGCTCACCCTGTTCAGCGGCTACTACCTGCGTTTCTGGGGGACGATTGATACCTTTGCCCCCTATGGTCTGGCCGGCGCGCTGTGTCTGATCGGGATTGGCCGAGCGCTGACTGAACAGCCGCGCCGGCGCTGGGCATGGTGGGCGCTGGCTGGGATCGGCGCCGGTTTGGGGCATCTGGCGCGGGCGGACGGTTTGCTGCTGCTGATGGTGGGTTGGGCGGCGGCGCTGTGGCCGTGGGACAAAGGGCGACAAGCTCACCTGCCAGGCGCGGCGCTGATGACGCTGGTTTACGGGCTGACGATGCTGCCCTGGTTCATCCGCAACCTGAACGCTGTGGGGACGCCGCTGCCGGTGGGCGGCGCGCAGGCCATGTGGTTCACCGAATACAACGATCTTTTCAATTACCCGCCAGATTCCAGCCTGCAAGCGTTGTTAGCGAAAGACGGTGGCGCTTTCTTCCGCGCCCGCTGGGAGGCGTTCGCCGGACCGTCAGGGCTGCTGTCGGGCAATCTCGGGACTTTCATCGCAGTCGAGGGGTTGGTCGTGATGACGCCGCTCATGGTGATCGGGCTGTGGCGGCGGCGGCGCGAGCCGTTCCTGCGGGCATTTTGGCTGTACGCGCTGGGCGTGCATCTGGTGATGACGCTGGTCTTCCCGTTTCCCGGCTATCGGGGCGGCTTGTTTCATTCGGCGGCGGCTTTAGTGCCGTGGTGGGCGGCCTTGGGCGTCGTCGGCTTGGACGACGTTGTGCGAGCCGTCGCCCGTCGGCGGCGAACCTGGCGGCCAGCCGTCGCGCAGCGGGTGTTCGCGGCAGCGCTGGTGATCGCGGCCATCGGTTTAAGCTTGGCGATCGCGCTGCCGAACCGCGTCCCTCCCCAGACGCCCGGTCTGCTGTACCGTGAGCTGACCGTCCGTCTGCCCTCGGATGCGCGCGTGATGATCAACGATCCGGCGCAGCTGTACTACTTCACCGGGTTGGGCGGGGTCGTGCTGCCGAACGAAGCGCCGGCAGTGATTCCAGAGATCGCCCGCCGTTATGGTGTGGAGTATCTGCTGCTGGAGGCCGTCACCGAATCCGGGCAGGCCGCCGCGCCTGAAGCGCTGTGGTCTATTCTGACCGATCCCCCCGCGTTTCTGTCGCCGCTTGAGTTTCCGATCCCTGACGCGAGGCTGTATGCGATCTATCCGTAGTCCCTTTCGCCAGCGTGATCTGTTATTTTTGATCGTCGCAGTTCTGGCGACGGCCAGCTATGTGGCGCTGGCCAGCGGTGGTTTCCCGCTCGATGACAGTTGGATTCACCAGGTCTACGCCCGTAACCTGGCGCAAACGGGCCAGTGGGCGTTCGTGCCGGGCGTCCCCAGCCAGGCTTCAACCGCGCCGTTGTATACGCTGCTGCTGGCGGCGGGGTACGCTCTGAACGTGGACTACAAGTTATGGACGCATGCGTTGGGGGCGGCGGCGCTGGCCGCGGCCGGCATGGTCGGCGCGCGCATGGCTGGCCGGCTGTCGCCGCAGGACCGCTGGACGCCGCTGGTCGCCGGGCTGGCGCTGACGTTGGCCTGGCACTTGATCTGGGCGGCAGCCTCCGGCATGGAGACCATGCTGTTCAGCGCGCTGACACTGGGGACGATGGCGCTGGCCTGGCAAGAGTTGGACGAGCACCCTGCCGGAGCGCGCGATCTGCCGGCGCTGCGCGGGGTTGGTTTCGGCGCGTTGGCGGGGCTGGCGGTCATCACCCGGCCGGAAGCGATCGTCTTAACGGCGCTGGCAGGCCTGCTCATGTTAGCTGCCCGACCACAGCCCACTTGGCGCGCCTTCTGGAGCTGGTCGCTAGGCGCGATGATCGGCTTTGGCGTGGTGATCGCGCCGTACCTGTCGCAGAACCTGCGGCTCACCGGCGGTCTGCTGCCAGACACGGCGGCTGCCAAACAGGCGCAGAATGCGCCCATCATCGCCAGCGTTCCGCTGAGCGTGCGCATATGGGAAATGCTGAAACCCCTGTTGGCGGGTGGGCAACTGCTGCTGCTGCCCGGCGCTGCCGCCTGCGGCTTGGTTCTGCTCAAACGCGCACGGCACAGCCGACAAACAGCGCTGCTGCTGCTGCCGCTGACCTGGGCGGTGGCGCTGATCCTCCTGTACGCTGCCCGGCTGCCGGCTCCTTACCAGCACGGGCGTTATGTCATCCCGGCGCTGCCCGCCTGGATCATGCTGGGTGTGGTCGGCGCGTCGTGGATGCTGCGCTGGGGACGATCATCAGCGCTAGGACGTGTGCTCAGCCGGTCGCTGGCGGTGGCGGCAGCCCTGGCCTTCCTGTATTTCTTGGGCGCGGGCGCTCTGGCTTACCAGAAAGATGTGCGGATTATTGACGAAGAGATGGTGACCGCCGCCCGATGGATTGCGGCCAACGTGCCGCCGGAAGATCGTTTGGCCGTCCACGATATCGGCGCTTTGGGATACTTCGCGCCTCGCCCGGTCCTCGATCTGGCCGGTTTGGTCAGCCCTGAGATCGTGCCGTTCATCAACGACGCTGAGCAGCTGTGGGAATGGTTAAATCGGGAAGGGGCGCGTTACCTGATGGCGTTTCCGGACCAGATTCCGGGCGACGATCCGACAGACGCGCGGCTTTGTCCGGTCTTCAACACTGGTGGGACAACGGCTCCAGCCGCCGGCGGCGCCAACATGGTCGTCTATGCGCTCGCCTGGGATAGAAAGTGTGAGCGTTAAGACAATCAAGAGAATTGGGTAGTTGCGTCTGAAGTTATGAAAAATGTAAAATAGCTCCATGAACGATTTATTCAAAAAGCTCAACCTCCTCATCCGTTCCAGTTTGAATGAAGCGCTAGGGGCTGAACTACCCTTAGCTGAGCTGCGTCGGCGGCTAACTCCCGACCGTTTGGGGCCAGATATTGACCACGAGGTGATGGCGCTGCGCCAGCGCATCAATGAAGCGCTTGATTATGAAACGCAGCTCCAGGCCAAAGTTGATGCGCTCCAGAGCGAAGTCGCGCGGTGGGATCAACAGGCCGATGAGGCAGTCATGGCTGGGAATGATGCGGCTGCGCGCCATGCTATAGTGCAGATGCGGCGGGCGCAAGAGCGTCTGGCGTTGGCGCGGGCGGATTTGGACGATCATCAGCGGGTGGCGGCTGAGCTCATTGATAGGGTTAATTTGTTGGAGGCTGTAGCGGCCGAGGCGAAGCTAGCGCAGGAACAGACGGCCGCGGGCGAGGCTGGAGAGCCGGCGGAGCAGGAGACGCAGCGCCCGCCGCTGAATGTGCCGCCGCTGGCTGAAGTGCTGCGCGGCGCGCACGAGAAGATTGGGCAGATGGGCGACCTATTGGCGACCCAGAATGAGATCGCTGCCGCCTCGACTAAGCCGCCGGCTCCGTCTGAGGACGCGGCTGCTGATGACGATCTGGCGGCTCGTCGTCAGCGCCTGAGCAAACCGGGTTCGTGATCGTTTATGAATGATGCTCATGTTCGGCGTCTGCTGGTCGTCACTGGCGACTTCAGAGTCGTCGACCAGATACGCCAAACGCTCCCCAATGAAGGTTTTATTGTTCAAACAGCTTACAGTCATTTGGATGGGTTGTACTCGCTGGAGCATAGCGAATTCGATGCAGTGCTGATCGACAGTGCCATGATCAGCCGCAAAACCGGCGAGTCCACATTGGCGGCGCTGGCCCAAGTGTGTGAACCGTCGCCGGTCATTGGCGTAGTCGCTGACGGCCGCCCCCCAGGCCGCGAGGGGTTGCCGGCTAATGTCATGCTGTCTGTGCTCGATGTGAAGGCGCTGCGTCGCAGCCTGACGCGCGCCCTGCATCTGCCCGCCAGCATTTGGCCAGGGCAAGAGGATACCGGAGCCACGCTGGAACTGGCTGATGAGGTGCAGACGCTGTTCCGGCTCAGCCAATCGCTCACGGAGGTCTTAGACCTGAGCGAAGTGCTCAACCGCGTCGTCGAGGCCGCCCGTAATCTGACGCAGGCTGAAGAAGGGATGATCCTTCTGCCGGATGAAGAGGGCGGCCAGCTTTTCTTACGGGCGAAGGTGGGCATTGATGTCGAGATCGCCCGCAACTTCCGCGTCAAAACCGAAGACACACTGGCCGGAAAGGTTTTCAGTTCCGGTCAGCCGGTGTTGGTCGGCGCACAGGGTCCGCAAAAGGTCAAGACAGAGTACCTGGTCAACGCGCTGTTGTATGTGCCGATCCTCTACAAAGGGCGGTGCATCGGCGTGTTAGGCGTCAACAACAAGCACACTGACCGGGTTTTCAACCTGCGCCACCAGGATCTGCTGCTCAACCTGGCGTCGTTCGCAGCAGTTGCCATCGAAAACGCGCGCGAACATGAGGAGACGCTGGAGCGCGCTCGTGAACTCCAGGCGCTGGTGGAGGCGAGCCATTCGATCAATGCGTATCTGGCGCTCGATCGTACGCTGCAGACGGTGTGCGAGCAGCTTGTTCGCCTGCTGAGCGTGAATCGCGCCGATATTTACGGCTGGCATAAGGAAACCGGACAGCTTCGCGCTCAAGCGCGATATTCCCGCACCGTTTGGCCGTCGCGGCAGGGACCGCAGATCGAACTTGGCAGCCGTCCACTGCTGCGGTCGGCGCTGGAAAGCGCGCACGCCGTCACGTTGGCGGCCGGACACACGTCTCTAACATCGGTCGAACAGGATGACTTGAATTGGGCCGGGGCGGAAGCCGGGCTGTATCTGCCGATCCTCGGCGGCGGCCAAGTGCTGGGCGTTGTAACCGTGTACTATGCTGCCGCGCCGGATGAGTTTCCGAATGTCGAGACGCTGCACCGCGTGGGACAATTGGGGCTAGAAGCTTTGGCGGCGCTGCCCCAACAGGTTGAGCCGCGTCAGCCAGGCATTTTGCGGGCGGCGGAGGACATCCTGAGGTTGTGCGAAGCGAATTGGTGTGAGATCGCCGTGGTCTCGTCCGGTCAGGCGCTGCTGACGCTTCAGGTCGAGGTAGGTTGTGGAATTTGGTTGGGCGCTAGGGCGCCCACGCTCGATCTTGAGCTGTACCCTGATATTGTAGAGGCGTTGGAAAGCCAGGCTCCGATCTGCAAACCGGCCGACGCTAAAACGACTTCGGCGGGTGTGCGCGTTCTGCTCGATAAGACGCGCAGCCGTGCGGTCTTAGGGCTGCCCCTGATCCAGCGCGGCCATGCCGTCGGATTGGTCGTGTTCGGCGATGCGCGCCGCAGCCGGGTGTTCGATTCGCGGAGCATTGGCCTGGGGCGCACGGTGACGGCGCAGGCTGCCACCGCTTTGGAGAATGCGCGCCTGTTCCATGAGTTAGAGCGCAGTCTGCGTGAGCTGCGCGATACGCAAGACCGCTTAGTCCAAACCGCGCGTCTCTCGGCAATGGGCGAGCTGGCGGCGGCCGTCGCCCATCAGATCAACAATCCTCTGACGACGATCATGGTCGATTCAGAAATGATGCTGATGGATGAGCCGCCCGACTCACGCCATTACCGTTCGCTGCAAGCCATCTTGCGGGCTGGCAAACGGGCGGCGGGCGTCGCGCGGCGGCTGCTGGCCATTGCCCGGCCGACCGATCCAGAAGCGCCAGCGCAGCCGATTGATGTTGCCGATACCATTGAGGGGATTCTATCGTTAGTCAAGTCGCATATCGAGCGCGACCGGATTCGAGTAATCGCTGATTTGCCGGATGAAAAGATGCCGCCAGTGTGGGCGGCGCCCGGATTGTTAGACGACATCTGGCTGAATCTGGTGATGAATGCCCATGATGCGCTGATGGGGCGCAGCGATGCCCAAATCGTGATCAGCGCCGTTTACCGCCCCAGTCTGAATGAGATCCAGGTGCGGGTCTCCGACAATGGGCCGGGCATTCCTGCCCATCTGCGCGAGGAGATCTTCAAGCCGTTTTTCACCACGAAACCGGTTGGCGAAGGGACGGGCTTGGGGCTGCATATCTGCCGTCAAACGGCTGAGCGTGTGGGCGGAAGTATTGAGGTTGACAGCGTCGAAGGGCAGGGGACGACATTTCTCGTCCGGCTTCCGATCGAGAAAGGGGTGAACTAGATGGCGCACATACTGGCTGTAGATGATGACCCCGAAGTGCTGGAAACGCTGGGGCGAGTCCTGGAGCGTGAGGCGTATGAGGTCAGCCTGGCCGAATCGGCAGCCGAGGCGCTGGCCATTCTGGAACGACGCGTTCCGGATGTGATGATCCTCGACATCATCATGCCAGGCATGGATGGCATTACGCTGTGCTACCAACTGCGCCGGGACCCCCGCTTCACCGCCTTGCCGATCTTGTTTCTGACAGCGAAGGGCAGCACAGAAGACATCGTGGATGGTTTGGATGCTGGGGCTGATGATTACGTGGTGAAGCCGTTCGAACTGGCTGAGCTGCGCGCGCGCGTTCAGGCGCTCATTCGCCGCAGCCGGCGCGATGCCAGAGAGAGCGCGGTCATTCAACTGAACGATCTTCAGCTCGACTCGGACACTTATCAGGTCATCGTTAAGGGACATCGCGTCCAGCTCACTTCGACGGAACACCGGCTGCTGCGATACCTGATGGAGAACCCGAATCGCGCGCTGTCGCCGGCGCATTTGCTGCAAGCAGTGTGGGATTACCCGCCCGACTGCGGCGATCCTGATCTAGTGCGCGCCCACATGCGCAATCTGAGGGCGAAAATCGAGCAGTTCAGCGACCGCAAACACATCCGCACCATTCACGGCGTGGGCTATATGATCTCGGTCTGAACGGGCCGCGGCGTGCGAAATTCACAAAAGCTTCATGGCGGCTGCACGTATAAGCCGGCTTATTACGTTATACTGGGTTCATAGCATCTTTTTGAGCCTGTGCTAGCCACCGGACACTGAACAGATGAGCGAGAGGAATGGGTAGGAAAGCCAGCGATTTTCCAGTAAGGTTGAGTTGCGAAACGAAACCAACCTGGAGAAGCACATGCGATCTGTCGCCATTCCTCACCTGTATAGTAGCT
>CALAJK010000118.1 GCA_937922795.1 uncultured Anaerolineae bacterium | reverse complement strand
GGGCGTCGAGCGTGGCGAAGACCTGCGCCCGGATGTCGGCGGCCAGCGCGGTGGTATCCAGCGTGGGGGCGGGGGTGACCGACGGCGGCAGCGTGGCCGAGGGCTGAGCGTCGAGCGTGGCGAAGATCTGCGCCTGGATGTCGGCGGCCAGGGCGGTGGTGTCCAGCGTGGGGGCGGGGGTGATGGTGGGCGGCGGGGTTTGGGCGGCGCAGGCGGCCAGCAGGAGCGCAGCGGCCAGGGCGAGGGCGAGACGGGTCAGCATGAAGGTGCGCCTTTCAGACTGGGTGGACGACGAGCGCATTATAGCCACCGCGCCAGAAGTAAACAAATGTTCATACAAATGTTCACCCTGGTGTAGAACTTATGTGCTATGGTGGGCGCAGTTAACAACGGCTCCGGGGTAGTAGGCCGCCGCGCCTACGGGCGAACGGTTGGGGAGGCTAGGGGCCCAGATGTTCGTCCGCGTCTGCACCACGATAGGGATACCGCGTGTGGACGGGCTGAGACGGACGCCGATGAGCGAACGTTCAGATGGCGGCGGGAGCGCGGGCTCCGGCCGGAGAGGAGGAGCGATGCGGACGGCGGTCAAAATGCTGGACGCGGAGGCGACGCGCGTCGGCGGCTACCTGATCGTGTGGGGCAGCCCGGCGCAGCGCGATTTGCAGGGCGAATACTTCACGCCGGAGACCGAGCTGGGACTGGATTGGTTCGACCGACGGCCGGTGCTGTACCAACATGGGCTGGACGGCGCGGTGGGCGCGGCGCCGATCGGCGTGATTGACACGCTGAAAAGCGACGCGGTGGGAGTGTGGGCCGAGGCGCAGCTCGATCTACGGAGCCGCTACCTGGAGGCCGTGCGGCGGCTGGTGCAGGCCGGGGCGCTCGGCTGGTCGTCCGGCAGCCTAGCGCACCTGGTAGAGGTGGCTGAGGACGGGCATATCCGGCGCTGGCCGGTGGTGGAGGGCAGCCTGACGCCCACGCCCGCCGAGCCGCGCCGCACCGATGCGCAGATGATCAAGCGCGCCTACGCGGCGCTGGGGCTGGATGCCAGCCGATTGGCGATGGATGAGACGCTGGAAGGAGGCGAGATGCCAGACGAGAGGATGATTGAGATGGAGACGACGCCAGCTCGCAAGCGGCTGCCGGTTGTCAGCGCCGCCGACGCGCTGAAGGCGATCGAGGTGGGCAGCCCGTATGATGGGCTGGACGCGCTGGACCTGCTGCACGGCTACATGCTGCTGCGGGCGACCAAGAACTTCCGCGGCGTCAGCGAGCGCTACGCCAACGCGCTGGCGGCGCGCGTCAGCCGGGCTGGGTGGAGCGGGCTGAAGGCCAACGAACTGAGCCACAGCGCCCAGGCGGGCTTCGGCGACGAGTGGGTTCCGGACTTGTGGAGCGCGCAGATCTGGCAGAAGGCGCGGCTGGAGAATGTGATCCTGCCGCTGTTCCGGACGGTGGAGATGCCGTCCAACCCGTTTGAACTGCCGATTGAGGGCGCTGACCCGACCGTGTATTACGTGCCGGAGACGACCGACGAAGCGCATTTGACGCTGGGGAGCGGCAACCCGATCCCGGACAGCAAGATCGGCAGCGGCAAGGTGCAGTTGGCGGCCAAAAAACTGGCGCTGCGGGTGGGCTTCAGCGCCGAACTGGTGGAGGACGCCATCGTGCCGGTGCTGAACCTGTACCGCGAACAGGCGCTGCGCGCCATCGCCGACAGCCTGGACTACGTGCTGCTGAACGGCGACACGGAGACCGGCGCGACCGGCAACATCAACAGCGATCACGCCGCGCCGGCGGCCGGCTCCCGCTATCTGGCGTTCGACGGGCTGCGCAAGCTGCCGCTGGTGACGCACACCGCCGCCCGCGTGGACGCCGGCAACGCCGCCCCCGACCTGGCCAAGCTGCGGACGGCGCGCTTCAAACTGCCCGCCCGCCACAGCGCCCGGCCCAGCGATCTGGTCTGGCTGGTGGACGGCGGCACGTTCGCCCGGCTGCTGAACCTCACCGAGTTCCTGACGATGGACAAGGCCGGCCCGCACGCCACCGCCATGACCGGGCAGATCGGGCTGGTGGACGGCATCCCGGTGCTGGTGAGCGCGGAGATGCCGCTGACCGAGGCCGACGGCAAGGTGGGCGGCGGGGCCAACGACCGCGGGACGGCGCTGTGTGTCTACCGCCCCGGCTGGGTGGTGGGCTACCGCCGGCGCATCGCGGTAGGGGTGGAGTACCTGCCGTACACCGACAGCTACCAACTGACGGCGACGGTGCGGCTGGCGTTCGCCCGTTTCGACAACACGACGGCCAGCGCGCTGTACAACCTGGCGGTGTAGCGGCGCGGACACGCCCGGCGGGTGAGGCCGATCGCCCGCGGCGCAGGCATAGAGGGACACGGCCTGCCGTGTCCCTGCTATCATCTTGATGCTCAAGGAGCAGACAGCAGCCAAGCGGGGGTTGATCCGGTTTTGCAAAAGGCGGCTAGTGGGGTATAAAGTGCCGCGCCTGGTCGAGTTCCGCGAGGCGCTGTCCGCGACTGCCGCGGGCAAGGTTTTGAAGCGCGTGCAGCTGGAAGCATGAGCCAATGGAATAGCTGATGGGTAGACATTGATGGAATGCCGCGTGGGGTGCGGGGCGTGCTGCATCGCCCTGTCGATTTCGTCGCCCATTCCCGGTATGCCGCAGGGCAAGCCGTCCGGCGTGCGCTGCGTGCAGCTCACGGACGACAACCGGTGTAAGCTGTACGGCCACCCCGACCGGCCGGAGGTGTGCAACCGGCTGCGGCCGAACGTGGAGATGTGCGGGCAGAACGCCGACGAGGCGCTGGCGTATCTGTACGAACTGGAACGGCTGACGCGCCCTGACGCGGACGCCGCCGGGCAGGCGGCCGACTGAGCAGCGCCAATCAAAAGGGGCGCGTTCTGACGAGCGCGCCCCGATCTGTCTCAATTGATTATGGAAGCGTGCAGCGGGCTGCGCCCGCGCAGCGCTTAGAACCGGCCGCCGCCCCGCCGGCCGCCGCCGGGGCGGTTATCGCGCCGGCCGCCAAAGCCGCCGCCGAAGCCGCCGCCCCCCGAACGCTCTTCGCGCGGGCGGGCTTCATTGACGGTCAGCGGGCGGCTGTCCAGCGTGTAGCCGTTAAACCGCTTGATCGCCTCCTGAGCGCCTTCGTCCGTCGCCATCTCGACGAACCCGAAACCCTTCGGCCGGCCAGTGTCGCGGTCGGTAATGAGGGTCACCTCGGCCACCTCGCCCGCCTGCTCGAACAACGCCTGTACCTGTTCCCGCGTGGTGGAATAGGCCAGGTTCCCAACGTACAGCTTCTTTCCCATGAGTTGTGTTCCTCTGGCGATAGTATGCGATGGATAGAGCTGAGCAGTTGACGTGGAAACCAATGCAGACACGGAGAAGAAGCGTGATTCGCAGTCGGGCCCAGACATGACAAACTCTATCTTGGCCTGATTATGGCATGGAAATCGGCGTCTGGCTAGTGTCGGTTTGCGTTCCTTAAATGCCGGTTTCCGAATGATCGGCCGGCGGCCTAGCGCGACGGCGCGAACTCGGCGGGCAGGCCGGGGGCCAGCCGTCTCACTTCGGCCGTGAACTCGCCGTAGGCGGCGCGCGCCGCCTGGAGGTTGTTCAGCGCGGCCACCTGGTCCTGATTCAGCGCGGCGTTCACCCCATTGATGAAGGCATCTAGGCTGCGTAAGAAGGCATCGCCGGCGGCCTGGACGCAGGTCGGGAAGGCAGCGCGGTCGATGTTCCAGGCGCTGCGCAAGTCGCGCAGGTCGGTCAGCAAAGCCTGCGCGTCCGCCGGCTGGAGAGTTTGCAGGTTGATGGTCTGCAGTCGATCCACATAGCGCACGTAATTGCGGGCGACCAGGATTTCAATGTACCAGCGTTCGGCCGGGCAGTCAGCGCGGGCGAAGGTCTGCACGCGCTCGATCCAGCGGGTATCTTCCGGCATCAGGATCACGCCCAGCCCGCTCAGGGCGTCGGCCAGCGGCAGCAGGCTCTCCAGAACGGCCAGCCGGCGCTGGGCGCGGGTAGGAGCCTCGGTGGTCGTCAGGTAAGCGGCGTAATAGTCCTCGATGTAGGGCGCAGCCGCAGCCACTGCCGCCTGCACCGGCGCCAAGCAGTCGGCCAGCGCCGCGCCTGCAACGGCGTCGCGCCAGGCCAGGAAGCGGTCGCGGGCGGCCTGGATGTTCGGCGGGCGCTGGGTGATGGACAGATCGAGCGCGTCGGTCGCCATCTGGGCATAACCGGCGCGTTCGGCGTCCCACCAGGCCTGCGCCTCACAGGGGATGTCGGTCGGGGTGGGCGAAGGCGCGGCGGCGATCGACTCGACGGTGGGATTGGCAGCGACGAGGGGCGCGGCGGGAAGCTGAAGCGCCTCTGGGTTCATGACATAGGCGATGCCTACGCTGACGCCTGTGAGCAGCGCCGCCAGGACGATGCCTGTCAGTAAGACGTGCAGCGCGTCGCGCCCGGTCACGCCCCCGACTGAGGCGCGGCGCTTTTGGGCTTCCAGTTGGGCGATGCGCGCCAGCATCTTACGGGCGGTTGGGTGATCAATTTTCTTAAGCAAGGCGCGGGCGGCGCGGTAGTCGCCGGCCTCGATCAGCTTGCGCGCTTGCAGCAGTTTTTCTTTGGACATGGTTCACCTGGCGGGCAGCAGTCGTGAGATCACACACCCTTCATTATGCACGAAAAGCCGCAAAAGCGTAGCGCAGAGGGTTGTCTTCCTGAAGCGCCGGCGGCGCACACATCGGCGCGTCTTTAGCTCCGTCAAGCGAGCGCGACACGATGGGCATCGCCGGGGAGCGTCAGCATGCGCGGCGAGATAGACGACCCACGAAAACCGGTATAGATAGGCCTATGCAACGCAGGCGGTCGCGTCGTGCCGTCCGCTAACTTTTGAGGATGAGGAACGACAACGCAATCGACCGAAGAGAGTTCAGGAGGCTGAACGCTGTGAATCCTTTCGTCACCCTGCACCAACTGCGCCGGCATCTGGGGCTGGCGGCCAACGACACCGCCGACGATGACCGCCTGCGGGCGGCGCTAGCGGCGGCCTGCGACCAGATCGAACGGCTGGCGGGCCGGCGCTTCACCCCGTCGTGGGCGGCGCGCCGCCACGACCCGGCGGCGCCGGACGAACTGCTGCTGGACGATGACCTACTGGAACTGGCGGCGCTGACCGGCGGCGACGGCGTCGGCCTCCCGCTGGCCAGTGTGGACCGGCTGCCGGCAGCGGGCCCAGCCGGCGTGCTGCGGCTCGCCCGCGGCCAGACCTGGCCGGGCGACTGGCGAGCGTCAGGCGTGAGCGTGACCGGCGTCTGGGGCTGGCATCCGGCCTGGGAGCAGGCCTGGCGCGCCAGCCAGGACAGCACACAGGCCGCGCTGACGGCCGACGCGCCGGCGCTGGCCGTCGCCGACGCCGACGGGGCCGACGCCGCCGGCGAGACTCCGCGCTTCCAGGCCGGCCAACTGCTGCGGATTGAGGACGAATATCTGCGCGTGCGGGCGGTGGACGCGGTCGCCGACCAGCTCACAGTGACGCGGGGCGCGCAGGGCACGGCCGCCGCCGCCCATCCTCAGGGCGCGGTCATCCTGATCTATCAGCCGCCGGCGGAGGCCGCCGCGCTGGCGCTGCGCTGGGCTGCCTGGCTGTACCAAGAGCCGGACGGCGCGGCCGTCCCGCCGGGCGACCTGCGGGCGGCGCTGGCCTCGCTGCGGCGCGTCTGCGTCCGGGCGTGAGGGGCGGATCACCCGATAGTCTGCTCGGACCAGGCGGTGACCAGGCGGGCGTAGTCGTCGGGGCGTTCGGCCATCGGCATATGGCCGGCGCCGGGGAGCAGCGCCAGCCGGGCGTTCGGGACGCGCGCGGCGATGAGGCGCGCCTGGTCGGGCGGGACGATCGGGTCGCGGTCGCCGGCCAGCGCCAGCACCGGCGCCTGAATGCGCGGCAGCCAGCCGGCGATGTCAATGTCCGGCATGCGGGCGAAGTAATGGGCTACAGCCCGCGCGTCCAGCCGCTGCAAGTCGGGCAGGGTGGCGCGGAACGTCGGCTCGGTGGCGGCGAAGGCGAAGAAGGCGCGGGCGTCGGCGGTGTACAGGCGGACGGCGGCGCGGTACAGCGCTAGGCTGCTGCCCATCAGCCGGAAGTTGGCGGCCAGCAGGGTTTCGCCGGCTGGGCCGCGCCGCGCCAGCTGCTGCAGCAGCCCCAACGGTCCGCCCCAGCGCCCCTGGACGAAGCCCGACACGCTGATCACCGACCGCGCCAGCTCCGGGGCGACGGCGGCGATGGCCAGCGCCGCGAACCCGCCGGTGGAGTGACCGACCAGCAGCGCCGGTTCGCCCCCCGCCAGTCGGCGCACGGCCTCGGCCAGCAGGCAGGCCAGCATCTCGGCGGTCAGGTCGGCGCGCTGAAAACCGGCGGGGAACGCTGCCGGGTAGTGTCCCGGCAGGGTGAGGGCGTACCAGCGAAAGCGCTGGTTGAAGACCGGCGTCTGGCCGGCAGCCCAGAAAACCGGCGACGAGGCGATGCCGTGCAGGAAGACGGCGACCGGTCTGGGGCGTTCCTCGTGGAACCCCAGGGCGACCAGCCTGTGCCCGTCAATTTCGAGTTGGTGATGGGTGGTCATAGCCCGTCCTTGTGGTCGGCCGGCAGCGTCTCTCCGACGACCTGATCGCCGGCAAGCTCATCCTCAATCTTAAGCGTAAATCCTGAAACCTGCCGAGGAGGAGGCCTGATGACCCCTTTCCGCACCGCATTAGACCGGCTGGCGGCGCTGGCCGTGGCCGGCGTGGCGCACAACTACGGCGTGGACGCCGCTCCCAGCGCCCTCAGCCGGGCGCAGCTCCCGGCGCTGCTGGTGCTGCCCGGCGAGACGCAGACCAACCGCCTGTTCCAGGAGCGCGGCGACGCCTTCCGGTCGCTGGCCTTCAGCGGCGGGCCGAAGACGGCGGCGCACACCGTGACGCATCTGCTGCTGGCCGCCCCTGCCCCGCCCGGCGACCGGCTGCTGCGCGTCCGCCTGCCGGCGCTGACGGCGCTGATGGACGCTTATCTGGCGGCGCTGGCGGCTGACCCGACGCTGGGCGGCGCGCTGGCCGAGCCGGCGCGGGTGGCGCTGGAGCCGGGCGTGTTCGCCCACGGGGGACGGCGCTGCCACGGCTGCGCCTTCCGCCATACCTGGCTCATCGCCTATTGAAAGGAGCCAGACCGTGGCCGATCCGATCACGTATGTCGTGGCCGTAGACTGGGACGACGACGGCGACTTCGACGACCCCGGCGAGGACATCACCGCCGACGTGCTGGCGCTGAGCTGGCGGCTGGGGCTGGCCGCGCCCTTCGACGCCGTGGCCGCCCCGTCCTGGGCGCAGATCACCGTGCGCAACGCCGGGCGAGACTACTCGCCGGAGCGAACGGCGCGCCGGCTGCCCGGCAAATGGGTGCGCGTGCAGTGCCGTGCCAGCGGCGTGATGCGCACGCACTTCACCGGCTGCATCGAACGGGTGGAGCCGCTGCCGGGCGATTGGGGCGCGCGCACCGCTGCCCTGCACGTCGCCGGGCCGGAGCGGCAGTTGGAGCGCTGCCAGGCGCGCCTGCCGCCGCAGCCCAACGCCCGCGCCGGCGACCTCATCGCCGCCGTGCTGGACGCCGCGCTGGTGCGTCCGTTGGCGCTGGCCGGCCGCTGGCTGCTGGGTGAGGTCGGCCAGGCGGAGCTGGGCGTGAACACTCGCCTGCCGGCGATGCACCCGCGCAGCCTGGAAGCCGGGCAGTCGGTTTTCGCCTACGCCGCCGAGCTCTGGGGCGACGGCGTGCCGGCGCTGGCGGCCATTCGCCAGTTGGCCGAAAGCGAGCGCGGGCGCTTCTACACCGACCGCGACGGCCGCTTCGTGCTCACCGACCGTCACCACACGCTGCGGCGGACGGCGGCTGCCGCCGTGTACGCCGATGACATGGCTGGGCTGGCCTACCAGTTCGGCGCCGGGCTGGCCAACCGGGTGCAGGTGCGTCTCATCCCGCGCGGCATCGGCGCAGCGGGTTCAGCGCTGTGGACGCTGGAGGAGGCGCAGCGCCTGCCGCCGGGGGCGTGGACTGTATGGGCGGGTTTCCGCGACGCCAACCGACGGCCGGCTGGGGCGCTGGCCGTCACACCGCCCGCGCCGGGCGTAGACTACCGCGCCAATGCGCTCCCAGATGGGAGCGGCGCAGACCGCACCGGCCAAGTGGCGGCGCTGCTGGTCGAAACGACGGCGGCGGCGGCGCGGCTGGAATTCCGCAACTCCGGGACGGACGCCGTCTACCTGCTGGCCGGGGCGCGCCTGCGCGGGACGCCGATCATCCTGGGCGACGCCGCGATGGTCGAGGCGGCGGATGGGGCCAGCGAGGCGCGTTTTGGGGCGCATCCTCTCCTCGTGACAGCGCCGGCGCTGAGTTCGCTGGAAGAGGCAGCCAACGTGGCGCAGTTCGAGCTGGCGCGGCGCAAGGCTCCGCGCGGGCGCGTCCACAGCCTGCACCTCAGCGGCCAGCAGGCGGCGGCCGCCCTGGCGCGGACGCTGTTCGACCGCATCACGGTGCGCGAGGCGCAGACCGGCCACGCCGCCGACTATCTCATCATCGCCGAGGAGCACCGGGTCGATCTGGGCGGGGCGCGCCACCGCATCGCCTGGCTGCTGGAGCCAGCGGACGGCTTGTTCTGGATGGTGGACGCCGGCCGACTGGATGAGTCGACCGCGCTGGCGTATTGAGCGCATTCACCGCAGAGGACGCAAGGAGGAGCTGACGAATGACCCCGATCTGGACGCCGCCGCGCACCTGGGCCACGGGCGAACTGGTGACGGCGGCGCTGCTGAACGCGCACCTGCGCGATAACTTGGAATTCCTGAAGACGCCGCCGACAGACGCCTATACCCTGAACGAGACTGCCGACTACACGACTACCTCAACCGCCTTCGTCGATGTGGACGCCGCGCGGCTGGCGCTGACGCTGATCACGGCGGGCGGCGACGTGCTGATCGGGTTCACCGGCACGTTTGGGCGCTCCGGCGTGACGATGGTCATCTATCTGGATGTGGAGGTGGACGGCGCGCGGCTGGCCGGCGACGACGGCCTGCTGTTCGAACAGTTCGGCACAGGCGGCGCTAACGACAAGGTGCTGCACTTCGTGGCGCTCAGGCGCGGCCTGCCCGCCGGCAGCCACACCTTCAAACTGCAATGGCGGGTCAACACTGGCCTGGCGACGCTGTACGCCGGCGCCGGCACGCTCAACAAGGATGTCCATCCTCAGTTCTGGGCGCGGGAGGTGAGCTGATGCATACCGTGATCATCGAACGGCCGGCCGTCAACCTAGCGGCGCTGGACAGCGATCTGCGAGCGGCGCTGGGCGCGGCAGTCCTCGGTGTCAGCGCCGGGCCGGGGCGCGTGGCAGTGCACCTGGCGGACTTCGTGACAGCCGACCAGGTGCAGCAGGCGCGGGTCATCGCCGCCGGCCACGACCCGGCGCGGCTGTCGCCGGCGCAGCAGGCCGCGATCGCCCGCGGGCAGAAGCTGGAGGCCGCCCGCCGCGACCTGCGCGGCCCGGAGCTCGATCTGGCGGCCTACGCCGGCCAGACGGCGCTGCTGGCCCGGCTGGCGCAGAAGATCGCCTGGCTGGAACAGGAGCTGCTCGCGCTGCGCGAGGGGCTGTAACGCACTGAACTGCACGAAGCCGCTGAGAGATGGAGGGACGCGATGCAACCCGATAAACTGGCTCGCCGGCCGCTGCTCGACCCGCTGCTGCTGGCGCTCAAATCGCGGCGGGTGCTGGTGGCGCTGGCAGCGCTGCTGGCCGGCCTGCTGACGCTGGCCGCGCCCGACTTGGCCGCCGTGCGCGGCGAACTGCTGACGCTGATCACGGCGCTGGCGCTGGCGGTCATCGGCGGCTACAGCCTAGAGGACGCCGTCCGCGCCGGGCGCGAACGCGCCGCCCTGCCGGCGGACGACCTGCGGGCGCTGCTGAAAGAGGCGCTGGCCAGCTTGATTGACGAGGCTGGCCGACCGCGCGAATGACGACGACGGCGGGCGCTCCACGCGGGGCGTCCCGCCGTTTTTGATTCTCGCGCTCGCTGGGCTGTCTTCTCCCCAGACCCGCGTGAATGGAGCACGGAGCGAACAAAAAACGGCGCGAGCACTGACTGAAGCCGTTCTGGTGTTGTGCGTCAAACGCTGAGCTTGTAGCCGATGCCGCGTTCGTTGTGGATGTAGATCGGGGCGTTAGGTTCAGGTTCAATTTTTTGGCGCAGATGCCAGATGTAGCGGCGAATGTACCCTACTTCGTCTGCGTATTCTTCGCCCCAGACTTTAGAAACTAACTGTTCCTGGGTGAATACCTGACCCGGCGCGCGCATCAGCACTTCTAACAACTTGAACTCGGTGGGTGTGAGTTCGATGGGTTGGCCATCACGGGTGACCAGATGACGCACGGGATCAACCACCAATCCACCCACCTGTAAAATATCCTGCTGTTTGTTCAGACCAGCGCTGCGCTTCAAGATAGCTTCGATACGGGCAGAGAGCTCAGCGAAGCTGAACGGTTTCGTCACGTAGTCATCGCCGCCCAGCCGAAAGCCGCGCAGCTTGTCGGTTTCGGTATCTTTGGCGGTGAGCAGGATCACCGGCAGGTCAGACATCTCGCGAATGCGTTCGAGGGTCGTCCAGCCATCGAGCACCGGCATCATCACGTCGAGTATCACCAGGTTAGGTCGCTGCTCAAACAACTGGCGCAGTCCTTCACGCCCGTCGGCGGCGTGCACGACCTGGTGTCCCTGATGTTCTAAATACTGGCTGAGCAAATTGTGCAGCGAGGCGTCATCATCAATAAGCAAGATCACGCTCATATAACGTTTCTTTCTCTAGCGGCAGTGTGAAGGTGAATGTCGTCCCTTTCCCTGGGATGCCTTCGCTCTTGATGGTTAAACGTCCGCCTTGCGCTTTAATCAGTTCATTAGCGAAGTACAGTCCCAGACCATAGCCGTTCGAGTGGTGCTTCATGCAGCCGCGATAAAATTTCTTGGTCACATACGGAATGTCATCCGGCGCGATGCCCACGCCGTAGTCGCGGACGCTGATGTAGGCAAAATCATCGTCGAAACGCAGTTGAATCTGGATCGGCCCGCCGTCTGGCGAATACTTGATCGCGTTCTGCAGCAGGTTGGTCAGAATGTCCGTCAGCCGTTCTTCATCGGCGATCACGAGCTGCATTCGGGATGGCATATCGAGCGTGATCGGATGTTCAGTGTGCGTGAGCGCAAACTGGTTGACGATCTGCCGCAGCAGCGGGCGCAGCGCGATCGGCCCTAAGTTGAGCGCGAGTTGGCCAGATTCCATCACCGACACATCGAGTATTTGCTGCACTAGCCGGATGAGGCGGCGGACTTCGCTCTGAATGATGATGAGGTTGTTCTCGACGGCTGGGCAGACGGCATTGTTGGAGAGCACCAGCTCCAGCCCGCCCTGAATGTTGGTCAGGGGCGCGCGCAGCTCGTGCGAAACCAGCGACACAAATTCGGATTTCAAGCGATCCAGCTCGCGCAGTTCAGCGTTGGCGCGCGCTAACTCCTCAGTGCGGACAGCTACCTTATGTTCCAACTCAGCATTTAACGAATGGATCGCCTGATAGGCATGTCTCAGTTCATGCAAGTCATGAACGATCCAGCTCAGCACAGCGCCCACCAGAATCGGTCCGATCAAGCCGAAGAACAGCAGTTCGAGGTAAAAGTCGCTCTCCAGCGGCGAGTTGTGCACTACGGTGTGCTCAGAGAACTCAAAAATCAGCACGAACAGCGCCAGCGCCGGCGGCAGGATCCAGCGCATGAGCGATACCTGCTGCGCTAGTTTGCAATAGCGGTTGTTAGGATAATCTGATCGGTCGGTGGCCGTCATCGTCATCATGGAACTCCTCGATCCTCGCCCCTATTTTAATGCAACTTCAAATCCGAGTGTCGGTCTGGGCGACCATTTTTGACACAAATGAGACATTGATGAGAACACAGCCTTGACAAACGCATGCTATAGTCAGGACGCAGCTCTTTCCTGATCGACACCAACTATGTGAGGAGTGCAACATGAAAAAAATCGCTTCTGGTCTGTTGTTTGCGCTGCTAGCGGCAGCCTTGATCGCCGCCTTGACGGTTTCCAGTGTGCCATCAGTGCGGGCGCAGGATAATACGCTGACAGCGGTACGGGTGAGCGCGGGCAGCATGGATCCGTTCGATGCGGTGTGGGCGCAGGCCCCGGCGCT
>CALAJK010000117.1 GCA_937922795.1 uncultured Anaerolineae bacterium | reverse complement strand
GCTTTTGGGATGCGCGTAGCGCGGCACACTCGCTTGGGCGACGCGATACGCAAGGCGGACAAAGCGAACGTATTTACTCTCTCGTTTTTGGCTCATGCTTTTGATTTTACCGGCTCAACTTATCTTTGCAACTGAGCACAGTGAGATGTCATGGCCTGGAGTATGCAGGGGAATAGGCTGCGCTGCCCTAGAGCTGCCACCGACCCTGCCCGCCAGAGTCGGCATATTCTTGCCGCAGTAGGGACGCAACCGCGTTTAGGTCAGGGAGAACGGCGTCGGCGGCAGCCAAGTAATGCGGTTCCAGATAGGTTGCTACGGCCAGGCAGAACAGTCCAGCAGCTTTGGCGGCCTGCACGCCGGCTGGCGCGTTCTCCAACACCAGACAGCAAGCCGGATCGGCGCCCAGGCGTTCTACCGCCTTCAGATAAGGTTCGGGCGAGGGTTTGCCGCGGGTCACATCGTCGTCTCCGACCACAGCCGTGAATATCTCGGCCAAACCCAGCGTTTTGAGGACGCGCAGCGCCACGGCTCGCTCGCTGCCAGTCGCCACGACGGCGCGATAGCCGAAGGCTTGCAGCATCTGCGCCAGCGCTGAAATGCCGGCCATGGGGATGACCTGGAAAGTGGCTTGAAAGTGCTGGTACTTTAGATGATGCAGCGCCTGTTTCTCAGCCGGGGTAATCTCCGCGCCCAGGCGCGCCAGCGCTAGATCAATCACTTGGGCGAAGGGAATGCCTTCCCACTCAAAGATCCATTCGCCCGGCAGATCGAACCCGAGGTGGCGGAAGGCTTCTCGCCAGGACTGCGCATGGAAGCGCATGCTGTCAACGATCACCCCATCCAGGTCTAGGGCGATGCCCCGAAGGCTGGATGGGGCGGGGCCGTGTTCGGGCACAGACGGCGTCATGTTGGTCATCAAGGTTCGATCACAATTTTGAGCGAGCTGCGATCCTCAGCGGCGGCAAAGGCCGCCTGCGTCTGCGTCAGCGGGAAGCGGCGGCTGACAACCGGTGTGAAATCGAGCCGTCCGGATTTGACGATGGCGGCGGACTTCCAGCAATCTGAAGTGCTGCAGGCCGTCGTGCCGGTCACCCGCAGTTCTTTGTAGTGGATGGCGTTGGCGTCAGCCTGAATGATGGGGCGGTCTTTGGGCAGGCCGCCGAAGAAATTGATGCGCCCGCCGATGGCGGCGAGGGCGATGGCCTGCTCTTGAGCGGCGTGAGCCGGAGCTGCCACGATGATGACATCAGCGCCTTGGCCGTCACTTTCCTCGGCGATGACCGCCGCTAGGTCATCTTCTTGAGGGTTCACTGCCCGGTCGGCGCCGGCGGCCAGGGCAGAGGACAGCCGCGCCGGCAGCATCTCGCTGACGATCACACGGCGCGCGCCCTGCAGCCGCGCCAGCATGATGTGCATGATGCCGATCGGCCCGGCTCCCATCACCAGCACGACGTCTTCGGGACGGACTCCGCCGAGCGCTTCCTGTCCGCGGACGACACAGGCGAAGGGCTCGACCAGCGTCGCCACTGCCGGATCGGTGTCCTTGCCCAGCGGGATCAGGTTGCCCTGGGCGATCGATGCGCCGGGCAGGCGGAGGTACTCGGCAAACGCGCCGTCGACGGTGATGCCGATGGCGCTGTAGTCGGCGCACCGGTTATTGTGGCCGCTGACACACTGTCGGCAGTGACCGCAGCCCCAGTTGGGCGCGATGATGTAGCGCTCGCCGGCGTGCACGCCGCTGACGTTTTTGCCCACTTCGGCGATGACTCCCACGACTTCGTGGCCGGGGACGCGCACAGTGCCGGCGGGATACTTGCGATGGCCGCCGTGCAGGATGCGCAGATCAGTGCCGCAGATGCCAGCGCTGGTCACCTTCAGCAGGACGTCGTCCGGGCTGATGGCTGGGATGGGGCGCTCTTCTAGGCGCAGGTCGTTCGGTCCGTGGTAGACGGCTGCCAGCATTCAGGATCCTCCTCCCGCTGGGCGCGAGGCGGCCGAGTCCAGGATTTCGCTCAGCAGCACCGGCCGCTCTTCTAGGAACGATTTAGTCCCCGCCAGCACGCCTGCGACCGCCCAGCGGCCATCCTCGCCGCCGACTTTGGGTGGGGTGCCGGTGTGAATGCAGTGGATGAAGTGTTCCATTTCACGGATATAACCCCAGGCGAAGCGCTGCGGCCAGGTGCGGTAAATGGGGGTGATGTAGCCCTGGTCGCGGTTCGTGCCGACGATCACCGCCTGGCCGCGGATGTCGCCGATCTGCATGATGCCGCGTTCGCCGATGATCTCGACGCGCGCATCGTAGCCGTAATCGCAGGGGCATACGCCGGTGATGTTGCCCAGGCCGCCGTTTTCGAAGCGTACGTTGGTCGAGACGTTATCGTAAAAATGCGGGGTGTCAATGTTGTACTTAGGGCCTTTGAAATTGGCGACTTCGGCATAGACGCGCTGCGGGTTGGAACCCATCAGCCAGCGCGTGCAGTCCCAATCGTGGCTGTTGACTTCGGCCAGCAGGCCGTTTGAGGTTTTCAGATCTCGCGCCCAGGGCGGCGGCAGACCTGGTCCATGAGTCAGGGACTTGATGAGCATAGGCTGGCCGATTTCGCCCGCCTGGATGCGTTCGTAGGCTGCCACAAAATCGGGGTCAAAACGGCGCATGAAGCCAAGCTGCAGAAAGACGCCCGCCCGATTTGTCGCCGCGATGATATCGTCGCATTCTTCTAGCGTGAGCGCCATCGGTTTTTCCAGGAAGACATGTTTGCTCGCTTCGGCGGCCATGACCGCCAGCTCCCGGTGGGTAAAAGTGGGCGTGGTGATGATGACGGCGTCAAACTGCCCCCAGTCAAGCGCCGCCTCGAGCGTGGTGAAGCGATGCTCCACACCGAACTCATCGCCCGAAGCATGAAGCATTTCAGCCGAAGCGTCCACCATGGCGACCAGCGTTCCCAACGGCACATGGTGTGACAGCGAATTAGCGTGCACTTTGCCGGCGCGGCCCGCGCCGATCAGACAAACTCGAACAGCCATGTGATCTCCTTAGCGATATGTCATGCTCATTCGGCTATGCGCCGGAACGTCTCGGCTAACGTGCGCTGCCACTCTGCATACTGCCGCGCCAGCGGCGCGTAAATCGCTGCATGGTCGGGATTGGGGCGGGCAGGGGCGCCGTCACGCTCGGTCGTCGCGATGGCGGCCTCGGCCAGATCATCGAACAATCCGACGGCGTAACCGGCGATCAAGGCGCAGCCCCAGGTGGCGAATTCGTCGCGGCGCAGACGCTGATAGGGCACGTTGAGCACGTCGGCCTTGATTTGGTTCCAAACAGCGCTGCGCGCGCCGCCGCCGATGACGCGCGCCTCTGTCAAGCTCAAGTCAGGGATAGCCTGGCGCAGAATGGCTAGATAGTACGCGTATTCAAAAGCAACGCTCTCCAATACAGCGCGGAAGAAATGATCGCGAGTATGGCTCCAAGAGAAGCCAACCCAGGCTCCGCGCATCGCCGGCGCTGCTGGGCAAATCCGCCCGCCCAGATGTGGCGAGAAGTACAAGCCATCCGCCCCTGGGGGGATGCGAGCGGCGCGAGCGGTCATCACGTCGTATAGATCGCTATCGTCTGCGTCTTCAGCTTTAAAAAACTCATCGCGGAACCAGCGCAGGGCAATGCCGCCGCCAGCGATATAGGCCAGTGGGTTCCACAGGCCAGGGACTACCGACCGCATGCCGATCAGCGCTCGATTGTCCACGTCGGCTACGAACTGGTCGGTGCAGCCGGCGAAGACGGCGGCCGTGCCGGCGGTGTCCAACAGCATGCCGGGGCGCACCACGCCGGCCCCCAGCGCGCCAGCGGCGGTGTCGCCAGCGCCGGCAGCGATGGGCGTGCCGGGCGCTAGGCCGAAATCGCGGGCAGCATTGTCGGTCACTTCACCGATGATTTCCCAGGGGGCGACGATGCGCGGCAGCTTCTCCCGATCTACCCCTAACAACTGGATAAGCTCATCCGACCAAGTGCCTTTTCGTCCATCGCTCAATGCCGAGAAATGGATGAAGGTGTAGTCGATGAAGGCCTGGTCGGCGCGCAGACCGGCCATCCGGCCGACTACATAGGCGACCGGCATCAAGAACTTCGCCACCTGGGCGTACTGCTCAGGCTGCTCTTCCTTCCACCACAGAATCTTGGGGCCGTGGTCACAAGTTGGCGGCGCGCCGGTCAGCCGTGTGATCTGCTCGCCATAGTGGCGTTCGAGCTGCTCAATGTAGGGCTGGCAGCGCATATCTAGCCAAGAGTCGAAGCGTGTTGCCGGTCGGTAGTCCGCATTGATCAAACCGACGCCTGCCATCTGGCTGTCAAAGGCGATGGCCGCCACCTGGCGTGGATCGACGCCGCTGGCCTGGATGCACTGGCTGACAGCTTGCGCGGCTGTGCGATAAAAATCGTCGTTCTCCTGTTCGACAACGCCCGGCTTAAGCGTATACAGCGGCACATCTACGCTAGCTTGGGCGATCAACGCACCATCAGCGCGGTAGAGCGCGGCTTTGGTCGCGCTGGTTCCCAGGTCGACGCCGATCAAGTATTGTGCGGTCATCGGTACACCTTCGCGTCAATGCCGAGGATCTGCGCCACCGCCAGCAGCTCATCCACATAGTCGCCGCAGATGCCATGCGTGTGATTGCAGGGATAACTCGATAGAAAGTCGTCAGGCGAGACGCGCAGGCGAGCGAAGGCGTGCGGCCATTCCGGGGTTGTCGTGGCGGCTTTGGCGCGCATCACCGGCTCTGAGAACTCGACAAAGTCGGCAGGCACGATGGCCAGCCAGTATTGGCCGCGTCTGCGCGCCAGTCGTGCCAGTGTGACCGGCCCCGGCGCGGCGAAATGCTGCACTGAAGCGCCGCCGGCAGGATAATAGGAGACTTCGGGGAAGAAAGTCACTTTTTTCAGATTTACAGCTGGGTCTTTAGAGCGGGCAGCAAAATAGGTCGTGTGAGTGCCAGAGTTCGCCAGATACCACACATCATCTTCCGCGTCATAATGACGCACATCAGCGAACAGCGCCGGTTCGCCGGACAGGTGCTTGAGGATCTGCATAGTCAGCGCGCCGTCCATATCGGCTTCAGTGGCGGCTACGATCGGTTCTTTGGGACCGTCAAAATCGTAGGGATCGTTCAAGAAAGCCTCGGCCACGTCCATCGTCACGAAGTGATCGGTCAAGTCTCCGTGCGCTTTGAAGCCGACGAAATCCAGGCTGCGCTCTTCGATCAAGCGGCGCACAGCGTAGTAGGACCGCACCTGAAGCTTGAGTTTCTCCGCCGTCAGCGCACGGCCATCATACCGGATCGCGCCTACATGTTTCTCCAGCCATTGGAAGGCCGCTTCGACCCGGTTGGCGTCCACCGCTTGGCTGTAACGTATGATGTCGTACTGTTCGATATGTTCTACATCCACCCCGAACAGCGACATCCACTGGTCGAGGTTGGCAGTGGCGGTATACATCCCTAACGGACGGCCGCCGAATAAGCCGTAGGTTTGGCCTTTCAGCCGGTTTAGAGCGCTGGCTGCCCGCGTATACGTCATCACACGTCTGAGCACGGCTGGGTCTTCGATGTCGCCCCAGATGCGGGTGTAGGTCAGGCCGAGCTGGTCCATCGAGCCAGCGTTCGACAGCATGGCGACCATGCCGGGTTCGGAAGGGTGCAGGTTGCAGAACAGGATATACGGCCCCGGCGCAAAGCGGGTGGCGATGGCTGTCAGGTGAGGGAACGTCCAGATGGCGAAGTTGAAAATGGTCAGATCGACACCGGCTTCTGCTAACCGGCGCGCCTCACGCTGCGCCAGCTCTGGCGTCCAGATGATGTCCTGGCCGGCCACCACTTCGACTTCGCCAGTGGCTTCCAGCGCGCTGGCCACCCGATTCTGGTAACGCCAGTTCACCTCCAGCAGATCGCGGTGAATGTAATCGCGACCATCTGAAAAGGTCAAGATGCCGACTTTACGTTTCAACATAGGCGCGATCTCTTTCCAAAAACCTCTTTTGCCATTGAGACGCGTTCATGAATAGCTGGGCGGCAGTTCCGGGTGAGCGCTGCCGAGTAGCTCTTTCATCATCCCGCGCTCGCGAATACGCACCAGCTCGACCTCAAAACGCGACCGATCACCTCGATGCAGTGCGTGATAGTATTCCAGCGGCGTGCCATCTTCAAGGTAGCTGACGCTGTTGAGCAGGATCAGCGGCGCGCCGCGTTCGACTTGCAGCAGCCGCGCCTCATTTTCACGGGCAGCCACGGCTTCCAGGGTGCGATGGCCACGGACAATCAGCAGACCACACTGGTTTTCGAGGAAGGCGTACAGAGATTGGTTAGTGAGATCAGCTTCAGCCACTTGGGGGCACAGGGCGTAGGGCAGATAAGTGGTCGTCAGCGTGATAGGCTCGTTCTCGACGTAGCGCAGCCGTTCGATTTCGATGACGGGCGTCTCCAGCGTGATTTCCAGGCGCTTAGCCACCTTAGCGCCGGCGGGGATGACATGCTGTTTGAGCACTTTGGTCAGCGGGATATGGCCGCGCTCGACCATGTCCTGGTAGAAGCCGGTCAGCTTCTGCACCAGGCTTTCGCTGATTTTGGGTTCGGCGACGAAAGTTCCCTTGCCCTTTTTTCTGATGATCAACCCTTCGTATTCCAATTCGGTCAGCGCCTGGCGGATGACGGTGCGGCTTACGTTGAACGTGCGGCACAGCTCGGGTTCGCCGGGGATTTGAACCCCAGCCGGCCAATCGCCTCGATCAATGCAGGCGCGTAACGCTTCTTTGACCTGGATGTAGTAGGGCAGTGCGCTGGCGAAGTCAATCCGGGCCTTCAGCATATCCAATGCGGCTTTGAGTTCGCTCATAGTGACCGCCTGTAATCCTGTCATAACATTATGTACTCATGATAAAGGTATCGGTTCAACCTGTCAACTGGAATCGTTCATCAGGCGCGGATAGACTGGATCATCTGCAGGGCTGAACCGAGACTGTGGCGGATGGCCTCGAAATTGCCGGCCTGTACCCAGTCGTTTCTGATCAGATTGCTGCCCATGCCAACGCAGGCTACGCCGGCCTTGAACCAGGCGCGCAGGTTATCTTCGTCTGGGCTGACGCCGCCGGTTGGCATGATGCGCGTCCAGGGGCGCGGCCCCAGGATGGCCTTGATGAACTCCGGGCCGCCAACCGTCCCTGGGAAGAGTTTGATAATTTCGGCTCCCCACTCTTCGGCGCGGGCGATCTCGCTCACGGTATTGCAGCCGGGCACATAAGCGACTTTGCGCCGGTTGCACAGGCGGGCGACTTCTTCATTAAAAGTGGGGCCTACGACGAAATTCGCGCCGTGAGCCAGATACAGCGCCGCAGTGGGCGCGTCGTCAACCGATCCTACACCTATAATCAAGTGGGGGTATTGTGTCTGGGCGAACTTGACCAGCGCGCTGAAGACCTCGATAGCAAAGTCGCCGCGGTTAGTGAATTCGAGCACATGGCTGCCGCCCTCAGCTAGCGCTGCGGCGATCTGCTGGCTGGTCTCCATACTAGCGTGATAGAACAGCGGGACCAATCCATCTTGCAGGATCGTGTTGAAGACAGTGAGCCGATCAAAATGCGCCATAAGCAAGCCTCCTGAGGGCGCGGTCGCTCATGATAAAGCGCGCGTTCAAGCGTGTGACCGGTAGCGGCTGAGCGCCTGGCTGTTCACAATGAAGTCACACGGTTCGCCGCGCAGCACAGCGACCAGGTTTTGGGCGGCCATCAGCGCCATACGCTGAGCTGATTCGACGGTGGTCGCTCCCAGATGCGGCGTGCTAATGCAGTTGTCAAGCTGCAGCAGCGGGTGATCGGTGGGCGGATCGTCTCTGAAGACGTCCAACGCCGCGCCCGCCAGCTTGCCGCTGGTCAAGGCTTGATACAGCGCGGCCTCATCTACCAACGATCCCCGGGCAGTGTTGATGAGATAAGCGCCGTCTCGCATGGCGGCGATGCGTTCCGCGTCGATTAAATTCTCAGTTTCGGGAGTGGCGGCGCAGTGCAGCGACACCACATGCGAGTCGCGGAGCAAGGTAGGCAGATCGACGTGCTCAACGCCTGGCTCGTCGCCGCCGGTGTACGGATCGTAGGCCAGCACCCGCATACCCAGCGCCGCGGCGCGCGCCGCTACCTCGCGGCCAATCGCGCCTAGACCGATCACACCCAGCGTCTTGCCCGCCAGTTCCCAACCAGGGGTTCGCAGCCATTGGTTGCGGCGAGCTGCGTTTGCCGCCTGGGGCAGGTTGCGCGCCAGCGCGAAGATCATGCCTATCGTCAGTTCGGCGACGGCGATTCGGTTGGCGCCGGGCGTGTTGGTGACGGCGATGCCGCGTCTCGCTGCCGCTTCTAAATCCACAGCATCGACGCCAGCGCCGTAGCGCGAGATGACTTTCAGGCGATCAGCCGCTTCGATGACCGAAGCGTCGCATATGTCCAGTCCCAGGATGACGCCATCGTAGCCGGCTATGATCTGGCGCAGTTCGGCGGCCGTCATCGGGTTGGCTTGGGCGCGCAGGTGCGTCTCACATCCGTGCTGCGCCAGGTAATCCCGGTGCGGGCCGTCCACTTTGCCGAATGAGCGCGCCGTCACGAGCACCTGATAAGCCATAGTCATCCCCCTTCATGAGCGCATCTGCTCAGCGCGGCACAAAATTGAAGGCGCTGCCCTCTGTTTCTGCGCCTGTTCAACCTGACCGGTAGCGTGGGTTTTCTACCAAAACTGGCTGTCCATCTCGTTCAATCATCAGCTTGGCGAAGCCCATGCGCTCAATAGTGCCATAATCGTGGCCGGAGTCGCCCGGCCAGGCAGCGAAGAAGATGAACGGCGTATCGCCCACGTTGACGGTGCGATGCGCCCAGTAAGGCGGCACGTAGGCGGCTGTGCCTGGCTGCATCGGCACACTGCGGACAGTTCCGTCTTCGAGCTGGAGCAGCAGATACCCCTGGCCTTCAAGGCCGAGATAGACTTCTCCCCGGTTGCGCAGGGCGTGGTAATGGCCTTTGGTCATGTGGAATTCGTCGCCCACCTTGCCAGGGTAGAGGATGGTAGTGCAGTGCAGCACCTGGCCGGCTTCTTCGGCCAGATCAACCGTATACACTTCATAAATTAGGCGGTCGCCCTCTTCTTGCATGATCCGGTTATAGGCGGCCGTATCCAGGTACATGCCCCGCATGTGGCTCAGCCGCCGCTGGATGACGGTTGTGCCGGGGGTGAGCGTGCCTGATTTGAAGTCGAGATACGTTGCAAAAGGTTCCATCAACTGCATGATCATCTCCTGGTATACAATCCATCCAACAGCGCCGCGCAGCCTTCCAGAGATAAAACCGGCGATCTGCGCGGCGCCGAGCCAGGTTTGCCGATTGCGACTCAGGCGAGACCTGCTTTTTCTGCGCCCTCACGCAGGAATTTCAACCCTTCGCGCGCAAGCACGCTGGGCGGCTGGTTCGGCGGACGCCAGAGACAGGTCGCTGCGGCTAGATCAGGGTTGACAGCCGCAAACGATTCCAACACCAGCGGGCCTTTATACTTCGCTTTGGCTAAACCTTCGAACACCTGCTGCCAGTTGACCGTGCCGCTGCCGACCAGGCCGCGATGGCTCTCGCTCATGTGCATGTAGCCCAGCACATCAGCGCACTTCACAATTGGGTTCAGAAACCCTTCCTCTTCGATATTCATATGGTAGGTGTCGGCATGCAGCTCGATGTTATCTGCGCCCAGCGCGCGGATGGCGAGCACAGCTTCACGACCATCTTCCAGCGAGTTGTAAAGATAGGTTTCGTAGCGGTTGCAGACTTCGAAGCCCAGCGTGATGCCGCGCTTCTTGGCCTCTTGGGCGACTTCGGCTAGGACTTCAACCACAGTCTGCCGTTCCTCCAGCGTGGGCGGCGCGCCGGTCAGCGTGCCGAGCGAATAGGCGATGCAGCCACAGAGGTAGGTTGACTCGATGGCTTCCACTTTCTCCAGCGCCTGGATCAAAAAGGCTTTAGCTTTCTTGGGGTGCTTGGGCATATGCGAGTCTTTGGGCAGCACCAGCGAAGCCGTAGAGCCGATCTTGGCTTTCTTCAGTGCACTCTTGTGGGCCGGCGCATCGAACTCGGCCGGGCGCAGCAGAGGAATCTCGATGAAATCGAAGCCTTCCTTGCCCGCTTCGGCTATGGCGTGGTTCCCCGCTTCCAGGTTCCAATCGCCGATCCATAAGAATGCATGCGCGCCAAACTGAGGCATCTTAACGCTCCTTTATATAAAGATAGGCTGGATGAGACTCATTACGAGTCTCATCCACTGTAGTTTAACTCAATTTTACAGTCCTACCGGCTACCGAATTCACGAGACCAGAGGTTTTCGAGAGAGGCGACGTTGGCCTGGGTGGCGACGCGGCCGGCGACGAGGCAGCCATCCGAGCCGCAGCCGGGGTCCTGGCCGGAGACGATGGCGACGAGGACGCGGACGGTCTCCTTGGCGTGCTCGAAGGCGTCATAGGTGGTGGTG
>CALAJK010000116.1 GCA_937922795.1 uncultured Anaerolineae bacterium | reverse complement strand
GCGTCGCCTGCGCCGCCAGCGTCGCCTGCCGGTTCGCCTCCTCCGCCTGTGCCGTCTGCGCCGCCGCGTTCAGCGTCGCCTGCGCCGCCAGCGTCGCCTGCCGGTTCGCCTCCTCCGCCTGTGCCGTCTGCGTCGCCGCGTTCAGCGTCGCTTGCGCCGCCAGCGTCGCCTGCCGGTTCGCCTCCTCCGCCTGTGCCGTCTGCGCCGCCGCGTTCAGCGTCGCCTGCGCCACAGCGTCCAGCGTTACTTGCGCATTCGAAGTGGCGCGTGCATTCTGGTCGGCCACAGCTTGCGCCGTCAGCACGGCGCGCGCATCCAGGGTAGCCTGAGCGTTGGCAGTGGCGCGCAGGTCTGGTGTCACTGAGGCTAGCGCCTCAGTTGCCGGCGCTCCCATTGGCTGTTCGGCCGCCGCGGTTCCCGTCGCCTGGGCAGCCGCTGCTGCTTGCGCTGCGGCTGTCGACTGAGCATCAGCCGCTTCGGTCGTCGCCTGCGCCGCGGCATCCAGCGTCGCCTGGCCGCTGGCAGACTCAGCCACGGCCGTGCCAGTGGCCTGAGCGGAGAGCGCCGCCAGCGCATCCGCAGTCCCAGTCGCTTGAATGGCCAGGATCAACTCCTGCGGCGTGGCCGGCGGCAAAGTCGGGCTGGGCGTGGCCGTCAGCGTCGGGCGCGGCGTGTTCGTCAGGGTCGGCGTGGCGGTAGGCGTAGCCGTCGGCAGCGAAGCGGCAGTCGCCGTCAGCGACGGTTCTTCCGCAATGATGAAAGCGACATCTGCCGCGGCGCTTTGGCCGCCTGCATTGGTCGCTTCGACCGTTAAGATGTGCGGGCCGGGGGCAATAGCCAGCACCTGCATATCGAAGCTGAATGGCGGCCGGGACTGGCGGGCGACTTGAGCGCCATCCAGCCGGAACACCACACCGGCAGCCGCGGTCTGACCGGATACCTCGACGGTCACCGATCGATCGGCGTACAGCGTCTCGCCGGCGGTCAGGCCGGACAGGGTGATGACCGGCGGCAGGGCGGCCACCTGGAAGTTGACGGTGACCGTCTCGCGGCTGCCGCTGGCGTCTTCAGCATTCACAACGAACTGCGCCGCGCCAGGGGCGAAACGCGCCGGATCGAGCGCGATCGTGAGCGACGACTGGCGGCTGCCATCGCCCATCGTCCATCCCAGTTCAGTTGAACCTACCGCCGCCGCCAGCCGCGTCAGCACCGACTGGCCGACAGCCTCGATGTTCACCTCAACCGGCTCGCTGATCACCTGCCCCGCCTCCAGACCGCTTATGGTCAAGCGCGGAGGCAGGCCAGCCACGGTGAAGGGCTGCGTCGTTGAAGCGGTGACGCCGCCGGCGTTCAAGACAACAACGGTCAGGGTGTGGTCGCCCGGAGCCAGTTCGAACGGATCAATCGAGAACAGGAAGGGCGCGGCCTCCACCGTCGTCGGCGCGCCGCCGTCCACCTGGAAGGTGGCGCTGACGGCGGGAGTCTGGCCGCTGGCGTCCACAAGCACATCGGTCGGAACGGCCAGCGGTTCACGGGTCAAGCCGACAATCATGAGCCGCGATGGCAGCGCCGCCACCTCGAACGTCGCGGAAGCGGATGCCACATCGCCGTTAGCATCCTCAACCTCAAGTGTGAGCTGATGGCTGCCCGGCAGCAGCGCCTCCGGATCAATGGTGATGGCGAACGGCGGCTGAGTGAGCGCCGCCGCCGGCGCCCCATCTACCTGGAAGTCTGCGCGGACGATCGGATCGTCCGCCTGAACCACCGCTGTGATCGTAGTCGGCTGCGTGATCGGGCTGGTGGGGATATCCGGCAAACTGACGATCGGCGTCGGGATAGGTGCGCGCAGTTGCGCGCCAGCCCGCCCCACGCCTGCCGCCGTGGCGACTTCGAGTTCGAGATTATAGGTTGCGCCATCGCCGGGGATGTCCGCCTGCAGCGTGATGACGTATTGGCTGCGCAGCGTGGCCGCCAGCGTCTCATAAATCGCTTGCAGTTCTTCGGGTGTGGGCGACTCGTAAAACTTGGCGTTGGTGAGGACGGCAAGCTCTTCCAGGTAGCTGCGATCAATGCCGAAGCCTAAGCCAATGGTGTAGCTGGGCACGCCGCGCACCAGCGCCGCCTGCCCCGCGTCAGCGCGCGCTGCGCGGCTGATGCCACCGTACTCCGCGCCATCGCTCAAGAGGATCATCGCTCGGCGCATCGTCGGCGACTGAGCAGCTTTCTGCACCGCCTCCAAAGCGCCCTCGTACAGCGCCGTCTTGCCACCATAACGCAGGGCGGAGATCGCATTGATCAACCGATTTTTGTCAGTCGTGTAGTCCAGCACCAGTTGAATGCTGCTGTCGAACGTGATCAAGGCGATCGGATCATTTGGGCCGACCGCATTGACAAACGCGATCGCTGCCGCCTTCGCTTTCTCCAGCGGCTGCCCGGCCATGCTGCTGCTGGTGTCAATCGCCAGAACGGTGGAGAAGCTCAGTTCGTCTTCGGTGATGTTCTCCACCTGGAGGATACGCGCTCGGCCGGCCAGCTCTCCAGTGATGGTGAAGTTTTCAGCCTCTAGGCCGAAGATCGGCTGGCCAACCTGATCGTACACGTTAGCAGTAACGGTGAAGACCGGAAACTCCGCCGGATTGATGCCTGTAATTTCAATTTCTACACGCACCGGCGGCTGATCCTGCATCAAAACCAGAGCAACCGGTGCCAGCAGAACCAACGCGCAAAGAGTGAGCAGTAGCCGTTTCACGGACATCCCCCGCTGGTGGCACGAAAAGCAAAGCCCAAATAGTGTTTGTGCCGCTTCACTTGTTCATACCGGCACAAGGTGACTATGTTAACGGAAATTCAGATTAATGCAACCGCAAAACATGTTTTAGCTAGGACAAACGCATCTGGATCAAAGAACAGAGCATCAAGGAGTCAGGAAATATTACAGGGGACGCAGTCCTACATGCACCCGGTTGGGTAGACACATCGATCTACCTATGCAAAAGCCATGGCGGATTCGTTGTAGGCCTATCCTAAAGTTTTGATGCGTCTGCCCTGATGTTTCAGCCGGGCGGCAGGCGGCCAACATCGTAACCCAGGCGCAGCAGCGCGCGCGCCGCTGCCTCCGCCACGGTCGAATCGGCTTCAAAGCGGCGTCCCTGGTCGCGGCTGAGCGCCAGCAGCAGCGGGACGGCGCGCTGGTCGCCCAACTGCTGTAGGGCTAAGACAGCGCTGCGGCGCACTTCAACGCTGTCAGCCGACAGCGCCTGCGCCAGGACATCAAAGTGGTCATGCCCTAGGCATGTCAGGGCGAAAGCCGCCCACACCACTAGTTGCGGGTTGGGATGCTGCAGCAGCGGCAAGAGATACGGCACGGCTCTCACGTCGCCCAACGTGCCCAGCGCGTTGGCCGCCGCGCCGCGCACGCCGCTGTCTTCGTCCTGAAGCGCGTCAATCAGCGGCTCAACCGCCCGCTGATCGCCGCTCTGTCCCAACAAATAGGCCACAAACTGGCGAATCTGCACGTCAGGGTTGCGCAGCAGCCGGATCGCGCCTTCCACATCCGGGTTATCAGGCGGTATCGGCGTGTTCATCCGCTCATCCACCGAGCGAGCCGCTCGACTGCACCAGGCGTTTGAACTGCACTGCCTGATCAGGGTCAAACAAAATGCGGTCGCGCACCAGCAGCGCATGGACGCCAACTGCGAGCACCGCTCGCACCTCGTCCAGCGTCTTCAGGCCAGTGGTCACCATCACCCGCACATGCGTCGGAACCTGATAGCGCAGGCGGTGAAAATCGTCCAGATTGAGCTGATGGGTATGAGGCTCTCGGCAGTTTAGGCCGATCACACTCGGGCTGAGCGTCAGAGCATATTCCAATTCTTCTGGCGTCCGTACCTCGATGATGGCGGTCATCCGATTGCGATGAGTGGCCGACATAAGCGCGCGCAGAGCGCCTGGCTCCAGCACAGACGCATACAGCACCAGCGCCGAGGCGCCAGCGGCGCGGGATTCGACTACCTGATACTCATCGAGAATATAGTCCTGGCTGATCACCGGCAGGTTCACCGCCCGTGACACCAACACGAGATCATCCAGACCGCGCGCATACAGCATCTCATCGGTGAGCAGCGCCACGGCGTCCACCCCGGCGGCAGCATACCGCAGCGCGGTCGCGACCGGATCGTACATCTGGTCGAGCGCGCCAGTCTGCGGGATAGTATATCTGATCTGACCGATGACCATGATCGGCGTGTCGTGGGCAACAGTGCTTAACACCGGCAGCGGGCGTTTCTGCATACTGGCCAACGCGCGCACGGCCTCAATCGGCGTTTTCGATTTGCGCTCCACCAGATATCGGCGCTTGGCCGCCAGGATGATCTCCAATTCTGGGACTAGATCTTTGGTGGGCATTCTGAATATGCGATAATCTAGCGCCTTCAGCGCCAGATCCCCTTCTGCACCGATATTCGAAACGACGCTTTGACCTAACACCAACATCATTGTAAACGGGTTTGCCAGTTTTGGGAGCATTGGAGTAGTGTAAAATGGGTTTGGTTTTCACAACTCTTGAGGCGACACGGATACGCTGTCGCGTTTCAGTACCAGGCCATGGAACAGAACAACGGGAATGTCAGCCTATGGAACTCTCACATGATGAAGTGCGGCGAATTGCCGAGCTGGCCAAACTGGATTTGACCGACGCTGAAGTCGCGCTGTACGCCGGTCAGATCTCTCACATCCTGCAGCACTTTCAAAAACTGCAAGCGCTAGACACCTCGCACATCGAGCCAACCGCGTCCGTGCTGCCGCTCAAGAACGTATTCCGTCCTGATGAACCAACCGAACCCTTGACGCCCGAACAGGTCATCGCCAACGCGCCGCAGGCGCAAGCTAACCAATTCCGGGTGAGCGCAGTCTTGGACGACGAATAAGTTATATGTATCGTTGACTCCACGCTGACACTGGCCTTCGAGACCGTTTTTCGGTATGGTTGAGTGGGTGTAAAGGGTGAAACGGCGGTGGCAGTCCCAAAGAAACCGAAGTTGCTGTTCCAGGCAGTGGTCGAGCGCAAGCGGTACGTTCGACGCGGCTTGTGGTCACTGCTGGCTGCTGTGGCGGCTGCCGGCGCTGCTCTAGCGCTGGAAGTGGCTGGCGGGCAGGGGATCATCGATCCAACGCTCCAGACAGTCGGCACGGCGGTCGGCGTAGCCGCGGTCATCGCGTTCGGGCTGCGCACTGTGCTCAATTTTTGGTATGCGCTGCGCCGCCGCACCGAGCGCCTGCGCTTCTACGACCAAGGCTTCGCCTGGGAATGCGGCGGCACAACCTATAAATACCGCTGGTCGCAGCTCATGACCTTTCGCGAAGGCGGACATGGACTGTATCTAGGGCGACGCCCGATCATCCAATGGGGCGCTTACCGGCTGACGATGCAGGGCGGCCGCAGCTTCCGCGTGACGCCCGCCCACGGCGATCTGCGACAGTTCGGCAAGGCAGTGCGGCGCTACGCTGCGCATTACACAGGCGTTCGCATGAGCCGCATGCTGCGGGATGAGGAGCAGCCCGTCAAGCTGCATCGGCGTCTGGTGGTGTGGCCAGGCGGCATCGAAATCGGCAAGACTGAGATACCCTGGGCAGAAATGGCGATTGCGCTGCGCGGCAGACGTCTGGTCATCCAGCGGCGAAATGCAAAGACCGGCCGCTTTCGCACTTTTCGCTCGTTCGACGCCCGCAGCGTGGACAACGTCGGCGGGTTGATCGAACTGGCCGAAGTGACCATCCAGAACCATCGCCGCGCCCAGTTCAATCAGGCAGCGCGTCAGGAGGCGCGATGAGAACCGCCCGCCGAGTGGTCAGCCGCCACCGGCTGCCGGCCTGCTACCGGCTGCCGCTGGTCATCGTCTGGGCCGCGCCAGGCGGCCTGCTGGTAGGGGCGCTGGCGGCGGGGGGCGCTTCTCTGCCGCAGCTGCTAGATGCGCGGCTGCTGCTGCCACTGGCGATCTTGCTCGTCCCCGCCGTCTTCATCTGGCAGCAGGGGGTTGATGTCCTGGCCGACGGCATCGTTGCCCGGTCTCACTGGCCCCGCTTTTACGCTTATGAACGGCTGGAGCGGTGGTCGCTGTCTGTCTGTCCACCTGGCAGCCGCATCTTGACCATTTGGGAACGCCGAGGGCGCAAAGCGTTTGAGTGCCACGCCGCCCATCTCACTGGTCTGCCTACTCTGACAGCAGCGCTAGCAGACCATCTGCGCTGATAGCAGCTCGCGCGATCAATACTCTCTGCATCTAGGTATCATCACGAACAGCGCTAGCCAGTCGTTTGCTGACGCTGTCACCCCAATCGCCGCGCTGCAACTGATTGATCCCAACCGAGTGAGCGGCGCTCAAAACGACGCGCGAACTCTACGTGATGGCCGAAGAACGCTGGATGTGATGACGGCGAGGGCCGGGCGCGCCGGCCCCCGGTTCATGCTCAGCGGAGCTCGCCGCGCAGGACGCTGGCGATCACCGCCTCATAAATCTGCATCCCGACGAACTGGCTCAAGATCAAATCCAGATACTGCACGTTCGGATCGTCCGCCCGCATGACGATGGACGCGGTGGCGACGAAGTGGCCTCGCTGCCACGAGGTCATCGCGCGGATGACTTCCTGGCCGCACGCCTGCTCGCGCACCGTGAACAGCGGATTGGGCAGGTTCTCCGAAGTCTGAGCCTCAGTGAAGCCGTTCTGAAGCGGGAACTGCGCCGCAAACTCATCCGCCAGCGCGGCTTGAGCGGCGTCGCGGTCGGCGAACGAGTCCAGCGTATAGGTGATCGCCGAGAAGATCAGGTTTTCCAGGTCGCAGGCGATATTGGTGACAGTGTTGCTTACCCGATATTCGTGCTGGTGACGCTCCAGATAACGCGCATAGTCGGCGCGAATGCCTTCCGCCGCCGTCGCGACGGTCTCTTCAGTTGTCAGCGCCTGCGTCTCCTGCTTCAGCAGATCGGCTACGTCCGGCGTGATCGTCTCACTCATCTTCTCAAACGCGGCGATGACATCTGCCTGAGCGGCGGGCGCGGGCTGCTGGTAGCTGGTCGCGACCTGCGCCGGGTCGGTGACGATGACGATCGTTTGCAGCGCCGTTCCTGGTTCGATGGCGGTCTGCGGATCGCGCAGCTTGATGGCCTCGACATTCGCCTGCCCCTCCAGCACCTCGCCGAAAATGGTGTGGCGGAAATTGAGGTGCGGGGTCGGCGCGGTGGTGATGAAGAACTGGCTGCCGTTGGTCTGCGGCCCGGCATTGGCCATCGCCAGCCATCCAGGCGCGTCGAAGTTCAGGAAGCCCACGAACTCATCTTGAAACTGGTAGCCCGGCCCGCCAGTGCCTGTGCCAGTCGGGTCGCCGCCCTGCGCCATGAAGTTTTCGATGACGCGATGGAAGGTCGTGTTGTTGTAGTATCCCTGCTGCGCCAGGAACACGAAGTTATTCACCGTGATCGGCGTATACTCCTCGAACAGGTCAACATAGATCGGCCCAGCTTCGGTGCAGAAGATCGCGCGGTAATCGACGCCGGGCTCTAACACCTGTTCGGCTCGGGCGAAATCGCGTGACTGCGGCTCAGCGGCCGGCAGGGCATTGGCGCAAATCTCGGCCGGGGTCTGTGCGCTCTGAGCGGCGACCGGCATCGAACTGGCAAAAGCTAACAGCAGCGGAGCGGCCAGCAGCAATCGTTTCATGCAAAACTCCTTGTCCATGACGAATAGGAGCGGGAATTGTAGCGGCTCTTGGACGCCTGGCCAACCGCAGACTTATCCAAACCGGCCAGGTCGTGCCCAGAAACAAGTCAAAGTTATGGCGGAGCTTCCGCCCGGACGGGCGCGCTGGAGCGAAAATTGATGGGAGAATGGGCGCGAGCAGCCTACAGATTGCGCAGGCGGGCGATCAGCCGCTGAACAACCGACTTGTCAGCAGACATCAGCCGGTGATTCTGCGCCAGGTCGCGCAGGCGTGTGATCTCATGAAAGAGCGTCAGGCGGTGAACTGTCTCGCCGTTCACCCGATACCAGTCATCAAAGAGATGCGTGATGAGAGGATCGCGCTTATGTACCAAACGATAGGCGCGACAGAACGCATCCACGACAACTTGGGGGTTCACCGAAGTGTTTTCGGTGACGGTGTGAGCCATGACCGGATTCCCGACGTCTACTCTGACGGTTTGTAAGACACATAGGTATCATATGCATAAATAGATCGCAGCGGCAGTAAGATTTGATCGAATTACACTTGAGGACTTCAGGCGAATTTATGCAGGTTGGCCGCGTGCGTAGACGCCGGTCGCCTGACGATTACCCTGCGACGGCTGAAAAACCGGGTCCCATCGCATTATAATCAAGATAGATCAGACCAAAATTTCGGATGTGAGGAGTGTGCCTGTCGCCATGAAATGGCAGGTAGGGACGCTGTTGGTGCTGCTGCTGGTGGGGTCGATGCCGGCTGCTGCCCAAGGCTTCCTGTGGAATGCTGAGTTCTACAACAATCCCGATCTGCAAGGCTCGCCGGCGCTGACGCGCCAGGACGCTGCCATCGCCTTCGATTGGGGCGGCGGCGCGCCCGCTCCGGGCGTGAACGCGGATTCCTTCAGCGCTCGCTGGGTGGCTGAGCCGTTCTTTAACGCCGGCGCTCACCGCTTCTCCGTAGTCGCTGACGATAGTGTGCGCGTCTGGGTGGATACCGTCCTGTTGATTGACACCTTTCAGGAGCCGCTGGTAGGTCAGATCGTCAGCGCTGATATAGCCCTCGACCAGGGCGTTCACCGCGTGCGCGTCGAGTACCGCGAAGTAGGCGGCAATGCCTCGATCTTCGTCAGTTGGGCAGAAAGCTCGGCCGGTTCAGCCGCCAATATCTTCCCCGCATTCCCCGCGTTGACCAGCGGACCATGGACTGCCGAGTACTACGCCAATCCCGCTCTGGCCGGATCCCCCACCCTCATCCAGAGCGAGATCAGCCCCAACCACGACTGGGGCAGCGCCTCGCCAGTGGCCAGCCTGCCGGTTGACAACTGGTCCGCCCGTTGGACCAGCGTTCAGGCGCTGGAAGCCGGCGACTATCAGATCACCGTGCGCGCCGATGACGGTGTCCGAGTGCAGGTCAACGGCAGCACGCTCATTGATCAATTTCAACCATCAGCAGGCCAGACGGCGACCGCCGCCTTCACGCTGCCGGTCGGGCAGCATACCGTCATCATCGAGTTTGTGGAGTACGAAGGCGCAGCCTATTTGAATTACAGCCTCGAACGTCGAACCAGTCCGGCAGCCGCCATAAGCGGCCCCTACGCCGTGGTGACGGATGCATACCGGCTGAATGTACGCGCGCTGCCCGACGCCGACAAAGGCGCGGTGATCGCCCGCATCAACCAGGGCGACATCTACCCTGTGATCGGGCGCCGCGCCGACGGCAGTTGGTGGCAGATACAGGTAGATGATCTCGTCGGGTGGGTCAGCGGCCGCTATGTGACAGTGACGGGCGCCGAAAATGTCCCGGTCATCGAAGATGGCATCGCCTTGGCGACTGAAGCGCGCTGCGCCGGCGCGCCGCCGCCGCGCCTGGCTATCGGACGCTCTGGCCGCGTCACGCCGGAGCTGTCGAACAACCTGCGCGCCCAGGCTTCGACCGATGCCGCGCTGCTCGGCCAGATCCCGGCGGGCGGGGTGTTCACCGTCGTCGGCGGGCCGCAGTGCGCGCGCGGGCTGTACTGGTGGCAGGTGCGCTACAACGGCATCACCGGTTGGACACCGGAAGGCGGCGGCGGCCAGTATTGGCTGGAACCGATGGACTGAGCCACCGTGTTTGTGCAGTTAACAATGGACGAGCGCTCAAGTGAGCGCAAACGGAGTACAGGAGCATCTTGAGATGAGACGAGTGAACCACAAATGGCTCATGGCGATGGTGCTGGCAGCCCTGCTCATCATCGCGGCGCGCCCGTCGCAGCCGGCGCTGGCGCAGGGCGTGGCCTGGCAGGCTGAGTACTTCAACAACTCCTTCCTGCTGGACGAACCCTCGCTCAAGCGCGTGGACGGCGCCATCGCCTTTGACTGGGGCACGGGGTCGCCCGCGCCGGGCGTCATCAACAGCGACGGTTTCACCGTGCGCTGGGGCGCTGATCCCTACTTCCCCGCCGGCACTTATCGCTTCTTCGCGCTGGCCGATGATGAAGTGCGGGTGAACGTGGGCTACGCCTTCACCCCGCAGATTGACACCTTCGGCAGCCCGCGCATCGGCCAGGTCGTCAGCGCCGACGTGACACTGACCGAAGGCGTGCATCACGTGCAGGTAGATTACCGCGAAGCCGGCGGTAACGCTTACGTGTATGTCACCTGGGTGAATCTGGCCGGCAACCCCAACCCATCGCCGAACTTCCCAGCGCCGCTGTCATCCGGGTCGCCGTCTGGCGTGGGCGTCAACACCGGCGTTTGGACGGCACAGTACTACTCCAACCCAGTGCTAGCCGGGTCGCCGACGCTGATCCAGACGGAAACCAGCCCCACCCGCAGTTGGGGCGCGGGATCGCCCGTGCCCAGCATCCCGGCGGACAACTGGTCGGCGCGCTGGACGAGCGTCCAAACGCTGGAGGCCGGCGACTACCAGATCATCGTGCGGGCCGATGACGGGGTGCGCGTCTTCGTGGATGGCATTCTGGTCATCAACGAGTGGCACGGCGCGACCGGCCAGACCTACACCGCCAACCTCAAACTGACCGCCGGGGCGCACAACTTCATGGTCGAGTACTATGAGGCCGGCGGCGACGCCTTCATCGAGTACACGCTGCTGCGCCTCAGCCCGCCGGTCATCAGTCCGCCGATCGCCAGCGCGTTCGGCGTGGTCAATACCTTCCGGCTCAACGTCCGCAGCGCCCCCAACACGGGCGGGGAAATCCTGACGAAGATCAGCCGCGGCGAGACCTATCCTGTGGTGGGGCGCAACGCCGACTCGACCTGGTGGCAGGTCAACGCTAACGGCGTGGTCGGTTGGGTATTTGGCCGGTTCTTCGCGGTGACCGGCGGCGACAGCGTGCCGGTCACGGTTGCCGCCTCCACGCCGGCGCCGCCCGCGCCCACCGGCTTGAACGTCACCGCGGTGGACAATGTGAACATCCGCAGCTTGCCCAGCACCAGCGGCGCCATCCTGGGCAAACTGCCGTTAGGCGCGCTGGCTCAGGTCGTTGGGCGCAATGCCAACTCGACCTGGTGGCAGATCAGCTATCAGGGCATCACCGGCTGGGTGAACGCCAGCTACGCCCGGCTCCAGGCAGGCGCTAGCATCAATCAGATTCCGGTGACCGGCTGACCGGCGCTCTGACGCTCAGCGCCCAGACCTCGCCGCAGCAGGGGCATGCGCATGTGCCCCTGCTGATTCCTCGAAGCCCTCACCATTTGTAGTCGCTAACCTGCGCGTGGATTAGGCGTCAGCCGAACGTGTGTTCAGCGTCCATCACCCACCGCCGTCGGTGTGATACGCTGTAAAATGAAAGTAAGAGACTGTTCACATGGAGTTATGAACCATGCGCGCGCGGTGGATCATCATCCTGACATGCATAGCCGTGCTGGGACTGGCCGCGCTGCCGGTCTCGGCGCAGGTGGGACTGTGGACTGGCGCGTATTTCAACAATGCCGATCTCGCCGGGACGCCGGTTTTCGTCCTCAACGAGGCCAGCCCATCTCACAATTGGGGGAACGGATCGCCCTCGCCGCTGCTGCCCGCCGATTTCTTCTCCGCCCGCTGGACGAGCGTCCAGAACCTGGGCGCGGGCGTCTACCAGATCACGGTCCGCGCTGACGACGGCGTGCGCGTCTTCGTGAACGGCGTCGCCTATATCAACGAGTGGCGGCCGTCGCCGGGCAACATCTACACGGCCTACGTGACGCTGCCTGCCGGCCAGCACACCTTTGTCGTCGAATACTTCGAGACGACCGGCGCTGCCTACCTGGAGTATGATCTCAAGTTGGTGGGGGGCACAGCGCCGCCCGGCGGCGCTGCTGCCACTGTGACGACCGCTCAATTGAATGTGCGCCACATCCCGAATCCGTTCACCGGGACGATCTTGACGCGCATCTATCAAGGGCAGACATATCCTGTGGTCGGCAAGAATGCTGACGCAAGTTGGCTGCAGCTCGACGTGAATGGCCTGATCGGCTGGGTGAACGCTCGCTATGTGTC
>CALAJK010000115.1 GCA_937922795.1 uncultured Anaerolineae bacterium | reverse complement strand
TCGTCTGTATCACCGAGGGCATACCCATCCTCGACATGATGAAAGTAAAAGCCATCCTCAGCCAGGGCGATGCTCGTTTGATCGGCCCTAACTGCCCAGGCATTCTGATCCCCGGTATCGCTTCCCTCGGCATCATTCCCGGTGAGATCGCATGGCCGGGATCGGTCGGCGTCGTCTCCCGCAGCGGAACCTTAACCTACGAAGTCATGTATACCTTAACGCAGGCTGGCGTCGGACAATCAGCTTGCATCGGCATCGGCGGTGACCCCATTCTGGGGACTAATTTCGTCGACTTGCTGGAGATGTTCGAGCAGGATCCTGATACAGAACAGGTCGTCCTGATCGGGGAGATCGGCGGCCGCGCCGAGATCGACGCTGCTTACTATATCAAAACGCGCATGACCAAACCTGTCACTGCGCTCATCACTGGCCGCCATGCGCCGAGCGGGGTGAGGATGGGCCATGCTGGCGCCATCATTGAAGGGGGAGAAGGAACGGCGGCGGAGAAGATCGCGGCCTTGCTAGAAGCTGGCGTTCGAGTAGCAGATCATCCTGAACAAATCCCCTCACTGCTCCGCTAGGGAAAGGAATTGATCGCCTCTACAGCGGCCGCCTCCACCCAACCCTGGCGCCCGTCCGGCAGCCGCAAACGCACCCACTCCGCCTGCCGGTGCATGATCCGCGCCTCGGCCGCCGCGCTCAAGATGAACAAGCGTGGATACTGAAGACCGGGACCGCTGTGTGCCGGCACGGCTGAGCGCTGGACAACCACCTCTGGTCTGAGGGAGTCCATTAGCCAGCGATTTCCCAGCGCCAGCACAGCCGCTAACAGCAAACAGCTTACACCGATAAGCATGAGACGGACGACATGTTGATGGCGCTTAACCACCACCCTGTAGGCAGCCACACCGCACCAAACTGTCCAGATTATCCACGTGAACGCAAGCTGCTCCTCAATGGTCAGCAGCCGGTTGAAGACCGCTGTCAAGCCTTCAAAGAAGCCGGTTTCGTCCCCCATGAGATCGCCCCGGCCGCTGCGCGCCAACATCAGGTTGTAGATCAGATCAGGATCGCGCGGGGCATATCGTTCAGCGCGGCGATAGTAAAGTAGAGCGCGGGCGAGATTGCCCGTTCGATAATAGGCGGAGGCGAGGTTGTTCAGAATACTGGCATCTTCAGCGCCGGCCTCCAGGATAGATGCGTACAGGCTGATCGCGCGCTCATAGTCGCCAGCTTCAAAAGCCTCATTGCCCTGGATGAACACTGCATCTGCGTTCAGTTGCGCCAGCGCCGGCTTCCAAACCGGTATCAAAGCGGATATGATGCAGGCGCCGAGCAGGATCAGACGGGCGGCCATTCCTGCTCCAGGGCGTGCAGCACACGCATGGCCTGCGCTGCCAGCGAGCTCGGCTCTTTGGCCATGTGCGGCGCGTACTGACCTTCAATTGCTGCTTCCAGGCAGGCCTTGAGGCCGGCAAGCGTTTCCGACTTCAAACCGCTGGCGTCCAGAATACGAATCATCTCATTACGATTAATTGATCCTTCCGATCGCCCTGACTTATCTTCAAAATACTGCTGTAGTGTGCGCTCGACAACGGCATAAACGTCCGGCGCGTCAACAGCCGCTTTCAGGCGCGCACACGCCCGATTATACGCCTGGGTTTGGCGTCGCTGCGCCCGCCGCTGCCGCCCCTGCTGCTGCCGAAGCGCGACGGCTGTCGCCGCTCCCAAGCCGAGGAGCGGCATCAACCATACTGGCCAGAAAGTGGTGAACATCCGGGTCAGCTCGTGAGTTTGGGCGAGCATCGGCTTCAGGCGAATATCATCCACCCCAGCGCCGCTCCCGCCATCCAAGACGGCGGCATTGCCTTCAGACTCGGCCACTACTACAACTACTGGAGTGGTCGTCAGTGAGCGATACGCCTGCACCTGAGGATCATAGTAGACGAACTCGATCAGCGGCGCTGTCAACGCGCCCGATCGTTCTGGAATCAACAAGAACTCATAATCCTTGATGCCTACTACCGGCTCGCCTGGTATGGCTTCAGCAGTTCGATAGCGAGATGACCGGACTTGAGTGCGCCATCCGTCTATCGCTACCAGATGAGGTGGCAGCAGCGCTTCGACGTTGCCAGTGCCCGATACTGTGAGCTGCAGCAGCAGCGGCTCTCCCACAGCTCCAGTTGCCTGGCTCAATCGCGCCTCTAGGCTAAACTGCCCCACCGCACCGGTGAAGTGATCGGGTGCGTCATCGGGCAAAGGTCTAACCTGAAGGATGACCGGAGGCGCCTCGATGACCTGCTCAGGGCGAAAAACTGTTTCCGGCAGCAGGACACGAGCTGGCGCGATGACCTGCTCTCCCGTGCGAGTAGGAAACAACACAGTCTCGACGGTGGTCACCCGGTACTGGCGCCCATCGCGGCTGATCACGGTTTGTTCTGCGCGAGGGTTTCCAGGCGCGCGCCAGAAGCCTTCAAAATCTGACGGTTCATAGATAGCATCCACCACCGGCGCAACCGCGTAGAACCGGAACTGATAGCGAACCTGCTGGCCGACGAAAGGATCAAGAGGATCGACCACCGCTTCTGCGAAATAGTCCGGCGCCGGCGGCTGCCCGACAGCCGATTGCAGCCCAGCTAACACCAGCGCCGCTCCAAAAAGCAGAAGCATGAGGCGTTTCAGCATGGATTTCACCAGGCATTTCCCCGGTCAGGTGCGGGCGTCGCCAGGCGCTGGAGCTGCTCCCCCCATGAACGCTGTTGAGCCTGAAGCGCATCTAGTATGCGTTCTGCAGTCTCCTGATCCGGCGCATCTAACACCTGCTGAGAGTTTGAAGGCAATGACGTGGGCGTAGAGGGCTGCTCCTCCTGACTCTCCGCTGAGGGCGTTGCCTGTGCCGAACTCTCAGCTTCCGGGGTAAGCGTCATGACCGGCGACAGCCGCCTCAGCGCCAGTTCGAGATTATAGCGCGCGTCAGCGTCTCCTGGGTTCAACAGCAAGGCCTGCTGGTAGGCCACGACCGCAGCCTCAAACCGGCGTTGATCGAAATAGACGTTTCCCAGATTATAGTAGATCGTCTGCGCTAAATGCCCCGTATCCACGCGCAGCGCCATGCGGAAAGCTTCTTCAGCCTGGGCGAACTGGCCGCTGAGTGCCAGCGCAATGCCAGCGTTGAAATAGGCATCCGGCTCATCGGGCGATACGGCCTGAGCGACTTGGTATGCCACGGCTGCAGCGCGATACTCAGCCCGCATCAGCAGCGCGTTGCCGGCTTGAATCTGCTCAGATGGATCGGCATCACATGCTGCCAGCGCTGCGATCAGCGCCAGAAGACATGCAGCATACCTTCGAGCATTCATATACTTCTACTCCACCCCTCCGGCAGCAGCATCTCTGCCGCCAGCGCTATCAGCGCCAGCGCGACGAACAGACCAAACCGCTCCACCTCGCGGCTCTGGAAACCGGTGGATGCCGCTTGTTCTAAGCTGCCCCGAATCGCGTTCGCCACTTCGCGAACAGCATCATTCTGCCCGGCGCGACGGTAGATGCCGCCGCTTCGCACAGCGACTTGCCGGAGTGTTTGCTCATCCAGAGCTGACAACACCACCTCGCCATCGCTCCTGGATAGATAGCCTACCGGCGTTTCATCATCGCCCAATACGGGCACAGGCGCACCTTCTGCGCCACCGTATCCCAAAGCGTGGACGACGATGCCAGCTTCGACCGCTCGCGCGACCGCCCGCAGAGGTTGGTCATCATGGCTCTCACCGTCCGTCGCGACGACGATATAGCGCGCAGTCGCCCGTCGGCTGTCAAAGGCGCGGATGGCCAGATCAAGGGCGGTTTCCAGCGCAGTGCCCTGCCGGCTGATAGCTCGGCTGTGGGCAGCGCCGATGAAGGACCCGATCGAATAGCGGTCGGTCGTCAAAGGAAATTGGAGGAGCGCCTCGCCAGCAAAGACGACCAGACCCACTTCAGCGCTCTGTAAGCTGCGCGCCAGTTCTTGCAAATCCAGTTTTGCCCGTTCCAGGCGGCTGGGCCTCAAATCCTGCGCATTCATGCTGTTACTGACATCCAACACCAGCATGACGGACACATTGTGCGCCTCAGTCGGGACGAGATCGGTCCCCCAAGCGGGCCTCGCAAGCGCCAGGATCACCGCCGTCAGCGCTGACAGCCACAGCATACCCCTCCATACTCGCCTGCGGGGGTGGACTCCAACGCCCAGTTCGTCCGGCGAGCGAAGGGCGCTGATCGCCTGCAGTTTACGGAAGCGAACGCGCTCCCGCCAGGCAAGAAACACCGCCATCGCCGGCACTAGCAGCAGTAGAGCCAACGCCGAAGCATTTAGAAACTGCACCGTCAAGGCACCGTTTGCAGCACGCCGTGCCGCAGTACACGTTCGGCGAACATCACCATTAGCCCAAACCAGAGAAATCCCCAAGCTTGATCTTGCCATTCGATGAGAACCTGGCGCTCAACATCGGATCGCTCCAAAACGTCTATCAGATCGTAGATACGGCGCAGGTTGGCCAGATCTTCAGCCTGGAAATACTGGCCGTTCGTGGTGGCTGATACTGCCTGGAGCGCCGCTTCATCCAAATCACTCTCGATCAACTGGCGGTTACCCTGATCATCTGGAATCGGCACGAGGCCGGGCTTCCCCATGCCGATGGTATACACGCGAATGTTTAGCGCCGCCAGAAGCTGCGCGGCGCTCACCGGCCCCAGGCTGCCAGCATTGTTCGCGCCATCCGTGAGCAGGATGACAATCCGGCTGGGTGCGTCGCTGGCGCGCAGCATATTGGCTGCCGAAGCTAGCCCTAACCCAATGGCCGTGCCATCCGCTAAACCGATCTCCGGTGCAATCCGTACCTGATCGAGCGAGCGCAGCAGCGCGCCGTAATCCAGCGTAGGCGGCACAACGTGGTAGGCCTCTCGCGCGAATACGACCAGGCCGATGCGGTCAAAACTCCTGCCCATCACAAACTGCGCGATGACCTCTTTAGCCGCTTCCAGCCGGTTCTGGGGATCAAAATCCAGCGCCCGCATGCTGCCGGAGATGTCCAGCGCCATGACGATCTCAACTCCTTGCCCCAGCAGCAGGGTTTGCGTCTGCCCGCTCTGTGGGCGCGCCAGCCCGATGACGAGCAAACACCAGGCCGCTGAGCGCAGCCAGTCAGGGAGCGCCCGCAGGCGCACGCGCCAACTCCGGCGCAGATTTCCCATCAGGCGCGTGTCAGAAAACAGCAGCGCGGGCGGACGTCTGTCAACCCACTTCGCAAACCGAGCCGTGAACAAAAAAAGGGGCAAACTGAGCAGCAGCAGCGCCGCTGGGTAGACAAAACGAAATTCGCTCATTCCAAATCACGCTGCCGCTTTTCGCTCACGCTTACAACCCAGTCCGAAGCCGCTCTGACGATCTGAAGCGCCGTTGGACGCTCGCAGCGCAGCCCGGCAAATTTGACCAGGTCAATGCGCTCAAGCAGACCTTGCAGCGCTTGAAGACCACCGGACGGGAGCAACGAGCCGCGTTCCAGAGCCGCAACCAGTTCCTGAGTAGTCATCTCGGAAGCCGGCACGCCGAATTCCATCTCAACGAACTGCCGCAGACAAGTCCCTGAGTGTATGACGGTCTGCTCAGGCTGCAATCCCTCGCCAGCGAGCCGCCGCAGTTCGAGCAAGGCGGTCTCGCCGGCTGAAATCGGCGTCTGATCCCGCTTTTCCCCCTGAGCTCGTAAGCGCAGATAATTTCTGACCCCCAACGTCCCGCCCAGGCCCACAAGGGCTGCTGCCGCTGCGATCGCCCAAGTAGGCACGAACAAGCGGGACAGAGGAGGCGTATACGGACGCGGCAGCAGGTCATCCTCATTCAGCACGCTGGATACCGTAAAGTAAGCAGGCTGAACCCTGACTGAAAATGGTTCATTCACGCCTGGAAGCCGGTACTGTACCCAGGTCTCCGGCGTGGCAAAATCGCCCGTCTGCCACAAGGTCACGTGAAACCGCTGCCGATAGATGACGCCACCACCGTCGCTTTCCTGGCTGACCTCGCCGGCCCATAACACTTGAAAAGGCGGCCAGTCAGATGGAATAGTGGGCAGCGCTGCCTGAACCCCCTCGTTCACTGCAACGCTAAGCACCAGTTCCACCGGCTCACCGACCAGCAGCGTGCCCCGCTCAGCCGAAAAAGCCGCGCGCACGCCGTCCTGAGCGTCAGCTTGGCCCTGCCCTATTGAAGCTAAAACGCACCACAGCCCTACAAATAACCACCTATAACGCTTCATAAACCCAGACGACGAGAACGCCGCTCAAAGAACTGCGTCAGCGCGCGCACATAATCCTGGTCGGTCTGCAGGTCAATACGGTCAATGCGATGATCGTCCAACAGCGCGTGCAGCGCCGTTTGAAACCGCTGCGCTTGGCGTTCAAAACCGGTTCGCCAGCGGGCGTCGTGTGTGTCTACGTACTGCAATTCTCCAGTCTCAGCATCAACCAGACACACCAGCCCGGCATCCGGCCAAACACGTTCACGCGGGTCGCTCAACACCACCGCGATGACATCATGCCGGCGCGCCAGAAGCGCCAGAGTTGTCCGGTAGGTCTCAGGCGACTCTAGAAAGTCAGACATAACAAAAATGACCGATCGCCGTTTCAGCAGCCGGTTGAGCGTCTTAAAGGCCGTTCCCAGATCGGTGCCGCGGCCTTCTGTCTCCAGCGTCAGCAAATCACGAATCAGACGGAGGATGTGATTGCGACCTTTACGAGGGGCGACATAGCGCTCAATCTGGTCGCTGAAGATCAGCAGACCCACGCGGTCCTGGTTACGAATGGCGGAGTATGCCAACACAGCCCCTAGTTCGGCCGCCAGATCGCGCTTGCGGGCGCGGGCGGTGCCAAACAGACAGGAAGCGCTGGCGTCCAGCGCAAGCATGACCGTTAGCTCACGCTCTTCGACATACTGCTTGACGAAAGGCTGCCCCATGCGAGCGGTCACATTCCAATCAATATCCCGCGGCGAATCGCCTGGCTCATAAGGGCGCACACTGTCAAAAACCATCCCGCGCCCCTTGAACACGGAATGATAAGCGCCCGCAAACGATTCATTGACCAACTTTCGGGTACGGATTTCAATTCGCCGAATACGACGCAGCGTATCGCTGGTGATCATCATGGCACGCCTGTCCGGCTGAGGATTTGCTGGATGATCTGGCCGGAAGTGATATCCTCTGCTTCAGCCTCAAACGTGAGTTTGATGCGATGACGCAGCACATCTGGCGCAACAGCCTTCACATCATCAGGGGTCACGTAGCCGCGACCGCGCAGAAAGGCATGCGCCTTGGCGGCTTTCACCAAAAAGATCGTCGCCCGCGGCGAAGCCCCAACTTCGATCAGCGGCTGCAGTTCTTTCAGGCCGTTGGCGGCCGGCTCACGGGTGGCAAAAATGATGTTCAGGACATAATCTGTGATCTTATCATCCACGTAGATACTGCTCACCACATCCCGCGCGCGACGAATATGATCGGCCTCAATGACGGCCGGCGGCACGATCGAGGCGGTGTTCGTCATGCGCTCCATAATCGTGCGCTCTTCGGCCCGCGTTGGATATCCCACCACCACCTTGAGCATGAAGCGGTCGAGCTGCGCCTCCGGCAGCGGATAGGTGCCCTCTTGTTCGATGGGATTCTGGGTGGCCAATACCATGAACGGATCTTGAAGCGCGTACGACTGGTCGCCCAGCGTCACTTGACGTTCTTCCATCGCTTCGAGCAGCGCCGACTGCACTTTAGCCGGCGCGCGGTTGATTTCGTCTGCGAGGACAATATTACTGAATACCGGGCCAAGACGGGGTGTGAATTCGCCAGTGCGGGGATTATAGATCTGCGTACCAATCAAATCAGCAGGCAGCAGATCTGGCGTGAACTGAATGCGTTGGAACTTGACATTCAGGGTGGCCGACAGCGTCCGCACGGTGAGCGTTTTCGCCAGACCGGGCACACCCTCAATCAGGACGTGCCCATTGCACAACAACCCGATTAACAAACGGGAGATTAACCGTTCTTGCCCAACGATCACCCGGCCGATTTCCCGAACCACCTCCTGCACGAAACCGGCTTCGCGTCGGATACGCTCATTGAGCTGTTGAACTGAATTCATAATTTCTGTCAGCGTCCCTGGGTGAAAACGCTTCGATTGTACTTGAAGATCATCGCTGCAACATGAGAAATGTGCAAGAATCGCGCTGCTGTTCTATATTGGCGTCTGTCCGGGTGGATAGTTCAATTGTATAATCATTACAACAGTATAGAGATGACATCAACAAACCGATGCCCGTCACAAGCTCTATGCTGATACTTGGAAGTTCGGAGGGTCGTAGTGAACAACCCCAAGACGAGAAACATCCTACTGTATGCCTTCATCGGCCTGATGCTGTTGGTCATCTTCTTCGGAGTCAGCAGCGGAAACCAAGAACCTGGCGCCATTAAATTCACTGATCTAGTTCGACGCATCCAGGCGGGCGAAGTCAGCAGCATTCGTGTCATGGGCGATCAACTGCTGGTCACTTTCACCGACCGCTCTTCGGCCACAACAACCAAAGGGTCAGAGTCGACCGCTCAGGAACAATTGATGCTGTTCGGCATCACGCGCGAGCAAATCGATCGCATCATCTGGGATTACCAGCAGCCGAGCAACTGGCCTGCCGTCGGCTTCAGCGTACTCACTGCTCTACTGCCCATCCTGCTGATCGGCGGGTTGATCTTCTTCATGCTGCGGCAGGCACAGGGGACTAACAATCAAGCGATGGCTTTCGGCAAAAGCCGGGCGCGTATGTTCACCGGCGATCACCCGAAAGTCACGTTCGAAGATGTGGCCGGGGCCGATGAGGCCAAAGAAGAGCTGGCGGAAGTGGTCGAGTTCCTCAAAGAACCGGAGAAATTCATTCAACTCGGCGCCCGTATCCCCAAAGGCGTACTGCTGGTCGGCAGTCCAGGTACTGGCAAAACGCTGCTTGCCAAAGCAGTCGCTGGCGAGGCCGGCGTCCCCTTCTTCAGCATTTCCGGCTCTGAATTTGTCGAGATGTTCGTCGGCGTCGGCGCCAGCCGCGTGCG
>CALAJK010000114.1 GCA_937922795.1 uncultured Anaerolineae bacterium | reverse complement strand
CTGGTGGCATACTCGGCCAGCGCGGCGATGGTCAAGCTGGGGTTCACGCCGGGGTTGCCGGGCACGATCGAGCCATCCATGATGTACAGGCCGGGGTAGTTGAACACCTGGCAGTTGACATCGACCACGCCTTCCGATTCGTCCTGCCCCATCGGGCAGCCGCCCAGCAGGTGGGCGGTGGCCGGCATCCCGAACAGCGTCTCCGGGATGGTGTCCTGCGGGATGCCTTCGGTCTTGCGGGCGAAGGCGCGCGTCAGGCCGTGAACCATCTCGACCGGCGGCGACAGCGTCACGCCGGGGTCGAGCCGGGTGGTCAGCCCTTTGCGGAAGCCCGTCCAGAAGTTGCGCCCAGGCCGGATGCGCAGCGTGCTGTCTTTGGTCTGCATGATGAGGATGATAGTCGAGCTTTTGGCCCACTCCGACGTGAACTTAGCGTAGATGAACTCAAGCGGGTGGGTAAGGCCGTGCCACAGCGTCTTGACCAGGCGCTTGAGGACGGTGTCAGCCCCTTCGATCATCGGGATGGCCAGCAGGCGCATGAACGATGAGCCGCGCGGGTAGCGCACCGGCTCGACCTGCGTCTCGGCGTCCAGCCGGAAGATCGAGGTGATGGCCGCGCCGGTCGAGTAGTCCTGGTCGCGGTTCCAACTGGTGGAGCCGGTGAGCGACTCGCTGTTGGTGCGGACGCCGTCGCCCAGCCGGGGCGACAGCCGAGGCAGGCTGCGCGTCTCGTCGCGGCAGCGGAACAGCAGCTTGAGCGTCCCCAGCGCGTGGGCGGCTACCACCACGTTCCGCGCCCGCACCGTCCAATGGCGGGCGAAGATCGGGATGTCAGTCGAGCAGCGGTAGACGACGGCGTAGCGCGCGCCGTCCGGCTGGCCTTCAGGCAGCGGCTGGATGTCGCGGGCTTCAGCCTCGGCGCGGATTTCCGCCCCCCACTTCTCGGCGAAGTACAGATAGTTCTTCACCAGCGTGTTCTTGGCGTTGTGCCGGCAGCCGACCATGCAGCCGCCGCAGCCGATGCAGCCGGCGCGCGCCGGCCCCTCGCCGCCGAAGTATGGGTCGGCGACGGTCTGCCCTTCTTTGCCCGGCTCGCCGAAATAGATGCCGAGGTGGGCGGGGCGGAAGGTATGTCCCTGGCCGTGTTCATCGGCGATCGCCTTCAGCACCTCGTCCACCGGCCCCAGGAAGCGGTTCGGCTCCACGCCCAGCATCCGCTTGGCGGTGTCGTAGTGCGGCCGCAGGACGGCTTTCCAGTCGGCCAGCTTGTGCCAGCCGGGCGCTTCGAACAACGCGTCGTCCGGCTCCATCAGCACGTTGGCGTAGACCAGGCTGCCGCCGCCCACGCCGCTGCCGTGCAGCACCATGATGTCGTTCAGGAAAGAGATCTGCTGGATGCCGAAACACCGGATCAGCGGCTTCCACAGGTACTTGGGCAGGTTCCAGTTGGTGCGGGGGAAATCCTCATCGCGGAAGCGCCTGCCGCGCTCCAGCACCAGCACCGAGTAGCCTTTCTCCGCCAGGCGCATGGCCGCCACACTGCCGCCGAAGCCGGAGCCGATCACCACGTAATCAAACGTCTGGTCAGGCATTGCGTCCTCGTATCGCCAACTCACCGGGCACAGCAGCCTGCGCCCCACTTTCACCACGAGTCTCAGCCTACGGGCAGGCGTCCAGGTCGCGCCACTTAGCCACGCGATCGGTCACCTGCTGCGTCCCATCCTCGCCAGCCATGACGACCAGCCGGCGGTTGCTGAGCTCCTCACATTCGGGACCCTTTTCGACTGCGATCCAGTCGCCGCGCACGTACTTGTACTCCAGGCGCGCGCCCTCTTTCAGCTCCAGCGTGATCGTCCAGTGGGTAGCGTCCAACTGGGTCATGGCCAGCCCGGCCGGATCCCAGGTCGGGAAGTCGCTGCCGAACGCCCCGGCGATGAACAGGCCGCTGTTGGTGTAATCCGGCACTTCCACCGTGAACACCACCGGCACCACCAGCCGGGCGACCGTGACCGGTTCGGCGGCCGTCCGGGCGGACTCGTTCAGCGAGCCGTCTACGGCGGCCACGCTGTAGGTGTAGGTCGCGCCCTCGGCCACAGCGGTATCGGTGAAAGCCGTGTCGCCGCCCGCCGGCACGTCGGCGATCATCTGCGCGGCGCCGCCGTCCTGGGCGCGGTACACCCGGTAGGCGAACAGATTGTCATCTTCGACCGGTTCCCATTCCAGCCGCACGCCAGACAGCGACGCCCGCGCCACCCGCACGGCCGCCGGGGCATCCGGCGGGGTGGTGTCGCTGGACGCCAGGACGGTCAGCGTGGGCTGCATGCCCGTCGGCAGCGTTGCCGTCGTCCAGGTTTGGCCGGCGTCCGCGCTGAAGCGGGCCGCCATCTGGAACGTGCCGGTGGTCTGGGGCGCGAACAGGCTGCGGTACAGGTCAGCGCCGTCCTGAGCGCCCGCGTAGCGCATCGGCTGCCAGTCGGCCTCATCTAGCGATGTCCCGGCCGGGATGAGCGCCGCCTGCGCCAGGATGCCGGGCGCGGGCGTCTCGCCGCCGGTGACGCCCGCCACCCGCACGCCCGCCAGCAGCTCAACCGTCACGCCGAAGGCTAACTCCAGTTCTTGCAGCGGCGGCGTCGCGTCGGCGTAGAAAACGTCGTCCAACGCGAAGGCCGGCACGGCGCGGGCGCTGGGGCTGAGCGCCCCAACCATCCCGCTGGCAGACACGGGCGCGACGGCATAGTAGTAGACGAAACCGTTAGCGACGGTCGTATCGGTGTAAGTCGCGGCCGTGATCGGCTGGTCGAACAGCGGCTGGAAGCCGCCGTCCGCCACCGGGCTGCGGTAAACCAGGTAGCCGGCAGCGCCCGCCACCGGCTCCCAGGCGACCGCCGCCTGGCCGTTCCCGCCGTCAGCCGTCACGCCGGCTGGCGGTTCGGGGGCGGCGAAGATGGCCGGGTTGGCGGCGGCCGTCCACACGTCGCCGGACTTAGCCGGCAGCTCAAGCGTGACGGGGCCCGCGCCGGTCGCGAGCGTCGCGCCGCCAAAAGCCGCCGTCAGCGTCAGGCCGGCCGGCAGCCGCCCGGCCAGGTCGAGCGTCACGGTCTGCGCCTGCCGGCCTCGGTTGAGCGCCACCAGCGCCGCATCGCCCGCCTCGCGGTCCAGCCGGGCGAAGACGTACACGTCGCCCGGCTCCTCGGCCAGCAGCGTATGCATCTCGCCCTGGCGCAAAGCCGGGTGGTCGCGGCGCAGCCGGCCGAGCGTCTGGTAGAAAGCCAGCATGGCCTCATCCGGCGGGGGGTAGTGGTCGCCGGTCTCGTCCGGCCAGGGATAAGGCGCGCGGTTGTAGGGGTCATCCTGGAACACGCCGTTGTCATCCTTGCTGGGCGCGTCCAGCGCGATCTCGTCGCCGTAGTAGACGGTGGGCGCGCCGGGCAGGGTGAACTGCGCCAGCGCCGCCAGCCGCTGCACCTGTTTGTCGTTGCCCGCCGCGAACAGCAGCCGGCTGGTGTCGTGGCTGCCGAGCAGGTTCATCAGCGCCAGGTAAGCCGGGCGGGGATAGTCCTCCTCAATCGCCCGCACCATGTCGTTGAAGCCGCGGGCGGTCAGGACGCGGATCGTCCGATCGCCGTTGGTGTCGTTGTCGGTGAAGTCGGCATCGCGGGCGAAGCCCAGGATGGCCGTCCGCAGGCGGTAGTTCATGGTCGAGTCGAACTCGTCGCCCTGGAGCATCTCGGCGGCGTCGCCCCACTCCTCGCTGATGATGACCGTCTCTGGGTTAAGCCGGCGCACTACGGCGCGGAAGGTCTCCCAGTAGATGTTCTGCGGGTCGCGGCCATCGTCAATGTCCGGCGCGACGTCCATGCGCCAGCCGCCGATGCCGGCGCGCCCCCAGGTCTGGGCGACGCTGTCCTCGTCTAGGAAGAAGAAACGGCGGGTCTCGATGATGGCGTTGTTGACGCGCGGGATGGTGTCAAAGCCGAACCACGACTGGTAGTACAGCGGATCTGGGTCGCCGGCGCAGGGCGCGGGCTGGTTGGCCCTGGGCGGGACGAAGAAGAACCACTTCCGGTAGGGCGACTCGATGTTTTCGCACGCGCCCTCTTTGCCGGGGTAGCGGTCATAGCGGTCGAAGTACGGGCTTTCGCTGGACATGTGGTTGAACACGCCGTCCAGGATGAGCTTGATGCCACGCCGTTCGGCCTCGCTCACCAGCGTTTCAAAATCTTCCAGCGTGCCCAGGAAGGGGTCAATCTTCAGATAGTTCACCGTGTCGTAGCGGTGGTTGGAGCGCGCCTCGAAGATCGGGTTCAGGTAGATGGCGGTGACGCCCAGATCGGCCAGGTAATCCAGTTTTTCGGTGATGCCGGCCAGGTCGCCGCCGTAGAAGTCGCTGTTCCAGTGGCCGTTGCCGTTGGGCAGCTTGTCCACCCGCCCATCGAGCATCGGCTCGTTCCAGGTCGCGTGGAACACCAGCGGCAGCTCGCCGTAGAAGGTCTCGGCGCCGTCCTGCGGGTCGTTCGATCGGTCGCCGTTGCGGAAGCGGTCGGGGAAGATCTGATAGATGACGGCGTCGCGCATCCAGGCCGGCGTGTAGTAGGCCGGGTCGTAAACGGTGATCTGGAAGCTGAGATCCGGGCTGTCGGTGTACACCGCGCCCGCGCCGCCTTCGCGGGCGGCGACGTAGGTGCGGTTCTCATCGTTCAGGCGGGTGTCGTCCTCATAGTACAGGGTCTGCTGGCCGCGGGTCACGATGAAGCGATACCACAGCACGGTCGTCCTGCCGCCCACCGGGATCTGCGCCTCCCACAGGTCGTAACCCTGCGGCATGGAGGCGACGACCTGCATCGGCAGCAGCGTTTGCGACTCGTCGCGGGTGCTGTAGACGCGCACTGTAGCGGTGTCCAGGTTGCCCGCCGCCGCCCGCAGCCGCAGCGTCACCGTCGTATCGAAGGGGACCGCCCCGCCCGGCGTGCGGTATAGGCTGTCGCGGCTGTCATGGTACAGCGCGCCGGCGTCGATCCCGGCCGGCTCATCCTGCGCAACGGGAGCGGGCGTGCCCGGCGGTAGCGGCGTGCTCTCCAGCACGATGCCGGCGCTGACGGTTGTGGCCGTTGGGGTCAGCGTGCTGGTCGGTTCCGGCGTCGGCTGCGGGGTGAAGGTGAGCGTAGGGGCGGGCGTCGCCGTCGGCAGCGGCGTGGGAGTAGACGGATGGACAGTCGGTTCGACTGTGGGCGTCTCGGTCGGCTTTTCGGCCATGGCCGCGATCGCCGGGGCTGGCTCCTCGGCTCCGGTCTGGCCGCTGCCGGCCAGCAGCACGCCGCCGATCACGACGCCGAAGACCACGATGATCAGCGTCGTCCACCATGTCAGAGAGGGGTTTTCTTGATGCATCGTTCCCACGCTCCCGATCCGCTGCGAACTCAACTAGTTGTTCAACTGCCGTCCCAGCTTGATTGTACCCCTGAGCGCAGCCCGCGGGCGAACAGTTCTAATCTCCGGCGGGGTCGGGCTGCGACTCGGCCTTGTGAGCGCGGATGGCCGCCAGCATCTCGTCCACCCGGCTGAATTTGACGCGCGGCCGCCCCTGCGCCGCGCCGCGCTGCGTCTCGATGGCGTCCAAAATCTGCCAGTCAGGGAAAGTCACCACCTCCACGCCGCGGGCGCGCAGCAGCGCCTCGACCGCCGCCCGACTAGGCTGCGGCGGGGACAGCAGCCGCCCGGCGCGCAAGTCCTCCAGCAGCATCTCGACCGTCTCGATCGAGTCCGGTTTGTTCGTGCCGATAATGCCGCTGGGTCCGCGCTTGATCCAGCCGACGACGTAATCGCCGAGGGACGGCTGGCCTTTCGGCTCGGTCAGCACCCGACCTTTGTCGTTGGGGATGGTGCCGGTCTTGGGGTTGAAAGGCACGCCTGGCAGCGCCAGCCCGTAGTAGCCCACCGACCGGAAGATCAAACCGATCGGGATGATCTCCGTCCGGTCGGTCGGCCGGGGGCGCAGCCCGCCGCGCTCATCCATCACCAGCTCGTTGTGGACGACCTTGACCGCCTCCACCCGGTCGCGCCCCAGGATTTCGACCGGCGACACCAGGAAACGCAGGATGATCTGGCGGGGTTTGCCAGTCGCGCCGCGCCGGGCGTATTCGCGCAGGATTTCGACGTTTTTGATGGCGCTTTTGTCCTCGCCGGAGTCCAGATAGGCCTGGCTGAGCGGGTCAAGCTCCAGCTCTTCGGGCGCGACGATCACATTGGCCTCGGCCAGTTCGCCCAGCTCTTTGATCTCCGGGTTGGTGAAAGCGGCCTGCGCCGGGCCGCGCCGCCCCAGCACATAGATGCGGCGCACGCGGCTGTGGCGCAGCGCTTCCAGAGCGTGGTCGGCGATGTCGGTGGTCGCCAGTTCTTCCGGCGAATGCGCCAGGATGCGGACGACGTCCATCGCCACGTTGCCCAGGCCGACCACCGCCGCGCTCTCCTGCGACAGGTCGAAGCGCAGATCGCGGTAGTCCGGATGGGCATTGTACCAGCCGACGAACTCGGTGGCAGCGTGGCTGCCGGGCAGATCTTCGCCGGGGATGTCCATGCGGCGGTCAGTCTGAGCGCCCACTGCGTAGATGAGCGCGTGATAGTGAAGCGCCAGATCGTCGCGGGTCACATCCTGGCCGAAGGTGACATGGCCAAAGAAGCGAAAGCCAGGATGACTGGCGATCTTCTCGTAGACTTTGGTCACCGATTTGATCTTCTGATGGTCGGGCGCGACGCCGCCGCGCACCAGCCCGTACGGCGTGGGCAGGCGGTCGTACATGTCGATCTCGACGGTCAGATCCGTCTGCCGCAGCAGATGGTCGGCGGCGTAGAAGCCGGACGGGCCGGAGCCAATGATGGCTACTCGCAGCGGATGGTCAGGAGTTCCCAGGTGCATGGCGCGCATCCTCATCTCATATCAAACCCGCGCTGGGGCGGGTTGGCACTTGTTCGATCGTTCACGATGCTCAGTATAGCACAGCCGCCGCCTGAACTGGCATAAACGCTAGGGCTGTGGACGTATTCGACTTTGAGGGCGAGAGTCCAGAGCTGACAGCTCAGCTATCAGTGATGCGGGTCATGCACAGCCCTCAGGCGCTGGGGGAGGGGATAATCATCCCCCATCCCCAGCCCTTCCCCCAGCGCATGGGGGAAGGGAGCGCGCCGCTCCCCCTCTCCGCCCGGCGGGGAGGGGTCGGGGGTGGGGATAATCGTCCCCCAGCACATGGGGGAAGGGAGCGACCTCCCTCGCCCTCAGGGCTAAACGTGATCCACAAGTCTGTAGTGAACCATTATAATCCTCCAAGAACCATCATCATGAGGTTCAAGAAGGTGTTAAAACAGGTCATAAAGGCGATGTTGTGGGTAATGCAAGCCGGCTGGGCGAGGGGTGAATACCGCACTTACTCCCGTTCTCCCTAGGGAGAAGGGACTGGGGGATGAGAGCCAGAAGCCGAAAAATGTGTCAAAGCCGGTTTTGAAGCGATTACCTTACCTACGCGCCTGCCCCTCAAAACGCCGTCCTGCGCTGTGGTACAATGCGGTTATGCTCACCGTCGCCGAAGCGCTCAAACTAGACGTATTCAACGGCGCGTCGGTCGTCGCCGGCCGTGCTGGCCTGGCGCGCCCGGTCGCCTGGGTGCATATCGCCAGCGGCCCGGATGCCCCGGCGTGGCTCAACGGCGGCGAGCTGGTGCTGACGACCCCCGCCAACTTACCATCCGACGCCGCTGGCCGCCGCCAGTACGTGCGCGATATGGCCGCCCGCGGCGTCGCCGGCCTGGCCGTCTCCGTCGGCCGGGTGATGGATACGCTGCCCGACGAGCTGCGGCAGGCTGCCGACGAGGTCAGCTTCCCCCTCATCGAGATTTCGTACCAGGCGCGCTTCATTGACATCGCCAAAGCGGCCAACGAGCGCATCGCCGAAGAGCAGATGGCGATGGTCACCCGCGCCCTGCACATGCACCAGACGCTCACCCAGTTGGTGCTGGAGGGCGGCGACCTGCGGCATCTGGCCGCCCGGCTGGCGAAGCTGCTCAACCAGTCCGTCAGCATCGAAAATGAGCGCTTTGAAATCCTGGCCAGCGCCAACATCGCCCAGGTGGATGAAGCGCGGCGGTTCACCGTCAGCCAGGGGCGCACCGATCCGCGGCTGGTGCAGGCGCTGGAGGCCCACGGCGTCCTCGACCAGATTCGCCAGACGCTGCGCCCGGTGCAGATCGCGCCCATGCCCGAGGTCGGCCTGGAGCTGGAGCGCATCCTGGCGCCGATCGTCGTCCACGGCGACATCTACGGCTACGTGTGGATCATCGCCCATGACCACCCGCTGACCGACCTCGATCGCATCGCCATCAGCATCGGCGCGACCATCGCCGCGCTGATGATGCTCTACCAGGAGTCGGTGCAGAGCGCGGAAGCCTCGCTGAAGGGCGGGCTGCTGTCGCAGCTCATCCAGGGCGAGACCAGCCGCGCCGCCGTCCTGACCGATCAGGCGCTGCGCTACGGCGTCGACCTGACCCGGCCGTTCGTGCTGCTGTTGATTGAATTCCCCGATCGCAGCGCCGGGCGCGGCGTGCAGATGTCCCGCCGCATCAACCGGCTGGCGTCCAGCCGAGAGTGGCCGGCGGTGGTGGGCCAGTTTGCGGGCGAAACCGTGATGCTGGTGCAGGCCGAAGCCAACATCTCGGCGCTGATCGAGCAGGTGCGCGCGGAGATCAACACCGGCGGCGTGCGCATCGGCGTCAGCAGCGCGCATCGCGGCGCCGAAGCCGCCGCCGCGGCTTACCAAGAGTGCCGCGAGGCGCTGCACATCACCCGCCGCCTAGGGGATCTGCGCCCGTTCGCCTTCTTCGACCGCCTGGGCTATCTGCACGCGCTTTACCGCGCCGGAGCCGACAGCCTGAGCGTCAATCCCTACGTGCCGGTCGTGCGCCGCCTGCTGGACGAGCAGCAGGCCGACCTGTTCCGCACCCTGGAGGCGTATCTGGACGCTGGCGGCAACGGCGTCCAGACCGCCGAGACGCTCCATATTCACCGCAGCACGCTCAACTACCGGCTGGCGCGCATCGCCGAGCTGTGCGGCTGCGACTTGTCCGATCCGCAGATGCGGCTGAACTTGCAAATCGCGCTCAAGCTGCTGCGCCTATTCGAGGTCGAATGATGCTCGGCGCGCTCAGGTCGGCGGCGGCGCGCTGGCGATCGACGTTCGCCTCGTCTTTGGCCGCCATCGGCGCGGCGGGCGCGCGCAGGCGCAGCCTTGAGCGTGGAAGCGGGACGGGGCAAACGCATCGGGCGCGCACGCCGGTGCGCCCCTAGGGCATTCCCCGCCCGCTTGCGATCCGCGCCTTGATGTTGTGAGGCGTCTGCCTCGGCTTGGCGGGGCGCTGCGATCGCCTGGACTCGCCCCCAAAGCCGGCGGCAGTGTTACAATCTGCCCGGCATTCTGAAGGGGGCGATCATGTCTGAAGCACCATCTACCACATCACCTACCGCTGTTCCTAGCCGGCTGTGCTGCGAAGTGTCTGCCCAAGTCGGCGAGCCGCTGGCCGGCACAGCGCTGCGCACCGATGTCTGGCTGCTGCTGGAATACGCCGCGCCCTGGGGCGCGAAGGCCTACGAGGAGAGCGCCCTGCCGCAGCCGATCAAAGCGCATCTGGGTCAGGCGCTGGCGGCCTTGCCCAACAGCCGAATGCAGTTCATCAAGCGCGAGTCGTCCAAAGCGGGCGACGGCGGCGCAGCCTTCTATGTGGCCGTATCGCGCGAACAGCCGGCGCTGTACCGCTTCGATCTAGGGAAGCTGGACGATCTGCTCAGCCTGGATATTCCCGCCATCGCCGCCGGCGCGCCGGCCTACGCCGCCCACCGCAGCGCCGAGACGCTGTACCTGGTGTGCACCAACGCCAAGCGCGACGCCTGCTGCGCCCTGCTCGGCCTGCCGCTGTACCGCCAACTGCGGGCGCTGGCCGGCGACGCCGTCTGGCAGGTCACCCACATCGGCGGCCACCGCTTCGCCGGCACGCTGGTATGCCTGCCGGCGGGCGTCTATTATGGCCGGGTGAGCGAGGCGGACGCGGCGGCCTTGGTCGCGGCGCACCGCCAGGGCGGGCTGTATCTGGAGCGCTGCCGCGGACGCTGCTGCTATGAGCAGCCGGCGCAGGTCGCCGAGCTGCACATCCGCGCCCAGACGGGCATCACGGCGTTGGACGGGGTGCGGCTGCGCCGCTTCGAGTCGGAGGCGGGCGGCTATGTGGCGCAGTTCGCCGTCAACGGCGCGCTGCACACGGTGCGGCTGGCGGAAGAACGGTCGGCGTTTCAGGTGTATGAAAGCTCCACCAGCCCGGAGCCGATGCACGTCAAGCAGTACCGCGTGCTGGACTACCGGCTGGACGCGGGCTGACGCGCGCCAGCGTGGGGTTGACGGACGCGACCTCACCCCCGATCCCGTCAGGGCGAGATGGGGGTGAGGGGAAAGCGGGGCGGCGAAGCCCTAGACGGTGGCGTGCTCCTGGTTGAACTGCGCCGCCTCGGTCGAGCCGCTCAAGGCAGTGGTGGCGGTCGCGCCGCCGGTGATGGCGGTCTGCACGGCGTCGAAGTAGCCAGTCCCAACGAACGATTGGTGTTTGACCGCCCGGTAGCCGTACGCGCGTTCGGCCTCGAACTCGGCGTCCTGGAGTTCAGCGTAGGCCGTCATGCCCTGCTCTTTGTACTTGCGCGCCAAGTCGAACATGGCGTAGTTGAGCGAGTGGAAGCCGGCCAGCGTGATGAACTGGAATTTGTAGCCCATCGCGCCCAGCTCGCGCTGGAACTTGGCGATGGTGTGGGCATCCAGCTTGCGCGACCAGTTGAACGACGGCGAACAGTTGTAAAACAGCAGTTTATCCGGGTAATGGGCGTGGACGCCGTCGGCGAACTTCTTGGCTTCTTCTAAGTCAGGATGCGAGGTCTCGCACCACAGCATGTCGGCGTAGGGCGCATAGGCCACCGCGCGGGCGATGGCCATCTCCAGGCCGTGGCGGATGTAAAAGAAGCCCTCCGGCGAGCGCTCGCCGGTGATCCATTCCTCGTCGCGCGGGTCGATCGTGTTGGCCAGCAGCGTGGCCGACTCGGCGTCGGTGCGAGCGATGATCATGGTCGGCACGTCGCAGATGTCGGCGGCCAGCCGCGCTGCCACCAGTTTGCGGATGAACTCGGAGGTCGGAGCCAGCACTTTGCCGCCCAGGTGACCGCACTTCTTGGCGGATGCCAACTGATCTTCGTAATGGATGCCGGCAGCGCCCGCCTCGATGAACGCCTTGGTCAGCTCGAAAGTGTTCAGGACGCCGCCGAAGCCGGCCTCGCCGTCGGCGATCAGCGGGACCAGCCAGAACGGCCCGCGTTTGCCTTCCATATGCTGGATCTGGTCGGCGCGCAGCAGCGCGTTGTTGATGCGCCGCACCAGCGCCGGGCCGCTGTCCACCGGGTACAGGCTCTGATCAGGGTAGGTCTGGAGCGCGGTGTTGGCGTCGCCCGCCACCTGCCAGCCGCTGACATAGATCGCTTTCAGCCCGGCGGCGACCATCTGCACGGCCTGAGTGCCGGTGACCGCGCCCATCGTGTTGATGTAGGGCTCGCGGTTCAGCAGGTCCCAAAGCTGTTCAGCGCCCATTAGAGCCAGCGAATATTCAATGTGGATGGAACCGCGCAGCCGGACGACGTCTTCGGCGGTGTATTCGCGCGTGATGCCCTTCCAGCGCGGGCGGGTGTTCCATTCCATCGTGATCTGCTCGGCATTCCTCTGACGTTGCATGGGTTGTGCTCCTCCTCTGTGAGCCAATGCTTGTGATCGTCGCGGGTTCGGCGGCCCGCCGCGCCTTACGCGAGATGCTGGTAAGCCGGCAGCGTCAGGAACTCGACAAACTCCGGCGACTTCACCATTTGATTGAACAGTTCAACGGCTAGTGGGAAATGCCCGCCTTCGAAACGCGCATCGCCGATCTCATGGCGGATGGCCTGCAGTTCTTCCTGCACCAGGCGGTCGTAGAGTTCGGGCGTCAGCCGCTGGCCGGTATCCAGCGTCGCGCCGTGGTGCAGCCACTGCCAGAGCTGGGAGCGCGAAATCTCGGAGGTGGCGGCGTCTTCCATCAGGTAGTACAGCGGCACACAGCCGTTGCCGCCCAGCCAGGCTTCCAGGTACTGGATGCCGACTTTGATGTTCCAGCGCACGCCGCCCTCGGTGATCGGGCCGTGGGGCACAGTCAGCAGGTCGGCGGCGGTCACATGCACATCTTCAAGCTGCCGGTCGATCTGATTGGGCTGGGGCATATACTGGTCGAAGACCTCCAGCGCCACCGGCACTAGCCCCGGATGGGCGACCCAAGTGCCGTCGTGCCCGTCCTGCACCTCGCGCAGCTTGTCGGCCCGCACTTTGGCCAGCGCCTGCTCGTTGATCTCGGGGTTGCTCTTGATCGGAATTTGAGCTGCCATGCCGCCCATAGCGTGAATGCCGCGCCGGTGACAGTTCTTGATGACCAGCAGCGAGTACGAACGCATCATATGGACGGTCATGGTGACCAGCGCCCGGTCGGGCAGCACGCAGTCCGGCCGGTTGCGGAACTTCTTGATGAAGCTGAAGATGTAATCCCAGCGGCCGCAGTTCAGGCCGGCTGAGTGGTCGCGCAGCTCGTACAGGATTTCGTCGGTCTCGAAGGCGGCCAGGATGGTCTCGATCAGCACCGTCGCCCGGATCGTCCCGCGCGGGATGCCCAGCTCATCCTGCGCCAGGTTGAACACGTCGTTCCACAGCCGGGCCTCCAGGTGGCTCTCCAGCTTGGGCAGATAGAAGTACGGGCCGCTGCCGCGGGCGATCAGCTCGCGGGCGTTGTGGAAGAAATACAGGCCGAAATCGAACAAACCGCCGGGGATGGGTTTGCCGTCCACCAAGAAATGTTTCTCGTCCAGATGCCAGCCGCGCGGGCGCACCATCAGCACCGCCGGCCGCTCGTTCAGTTGGTAGTGTTTGCCTTCCGGGCTGGTGTAGGTGATGGTGCGGCGGATGGCGTCGCGCAGGTTAATGTGCCCGTCAATCATGTTGTCCCAGGTGGGCGAGTTGGCGTCCTCGAAGTCGGCCATGAACACGCGCGCGCCGGAGTTGAGCGCGTTGATGACCATCTTGCGGTCGGTCGGGCCGGTGATCTCGACCCGGCGGTCTTGCAGATCGGGGGGGATGGGGGCGACACGCCAGTCCGCCGCGCGGATGTCGGCCGTCTCCGGCAGGAAGTCCGGCATCTGGCCGGCGTCAATGGCCGCCTGGCGTTCGACGCGCCGGCGCAGCAGCTCGTCGCGGCGGGCGGTGAACGCGCGCGCCAGCCGCGTCAGGAACTGGATGGCTTCCGGCGTCAGGATGTCGGCGTAGGCCGGCGAGACCGGCGCCGTGATTTCCACGCCTTCCAGCGGGCGAAAACGAACTTCGGGCATCATGGCAGGTTCTGACCTTTCTGCTCACTCCAGAAGGGTAACAGGATGGAGCGGCCGTCGTCGTGGTGGGGCTGCTGCGGGCCAGGCGTCTCCACGCGCCGCAAACCGCTGCTCGTAATCGAATCGCGGTTTGATTAGCGACAACGTCCAGTCTACTGGAAATGCCCCCATTTTATGATGCGCACGTCTGTGAAATCTGGCACAGATTTTTGCTGCACAGTGTACGAAAGCCGTAGAAAACTCGATGCTTGTGCCAACCTGGGCTGTGTTACAATTTAGAAAGTATGACGACCGCGAGCGCCTGAGCGTGCATCAGCGCCTATTGACCGATGACCAACTCCGAACGATGACCTCATCAGCGATCGCTTCTGCTTGTGAAGCGCGCATGACTTGGCGCGAACTGCTGAAGCCCGTGCTGAGCGACGGCGACGACTATCAGCAGCAAATGCGCCTGCTGACGACGATGTACGGCCTCTTGATTGCGGCCGGTATCATTTTGGGCGCTCTGTCGGCAGTGTTCACCCCTGAACCGTTTTGGCGCGTTCCAACGTTTCAAGGGGGGGCGTTATTTTCGCTGGTCGCCGTCCTGCTGTTGGCGCTGGGGCGTTCTGGCCGGCCGGCGCTGGCGAATCTGCTGCTGGGGATCTATGGCAGCGGCTTGATCTTGGCCTTCAGTATGATCATCAGCCCAAATGTGCTGTATTACCTGACGGTGATCGTGCTGTTCGCCAGCATTTTCATCTCAGTGCGCTTGGCGGCCGGCCTACTGACTGCGAACACCCTGGGCGTCCTGCTGGTCGGTTGGGCGCTGAATTGGTCGTTCAATGAGCTAGTCAGCTCCGGACCGCTGGCGTTCAACCTGATCGCCGGCCTGCTCACGCTGCTGATCGTGCGCTACTACACCTGCCGCGAGGCGCGCCGGCGGGCGCAGCTTCAGGCGGGCGAGGCGCGTTACCGGGCGCTGCACGCGGCGCTGGAACAGCAGGCGCGGGCGATGGATGAGGTGCTGTCCAACACGCCGGAGCACTTCGTCACCTTCGACCGCGAGGGGCGTTTCCAGTACGCCAACGCCGCCGCTCTGCAGGCCGCCGGCCTGACGCTGGCCGAGGTGGTCGGGAAGACCTGGCGCGATCTGGGGTTTTCGCCGGTGGTCGGCCATGCCTTTGAGTACCATCTGCGGCAGATGCTAGCCGCCGGCCAGCCCTGCTCCTGGGAGATGGAACTGCCCACCCGTCAGGGCGTACGCCGCTTTGAGAGCCTGCTCAGCCCGCTGCATGACGCGGCCGGCAGCATCGTCGGCGGCGTGCTCACCAACCGCGACATCACGAACCGCGAGCAGACCGAAGCCGCCCTGCGCGCCAGCGAGGAGCGCTACCGCATCATCTCCGACCTGATCTCCGATTACGCCTATTCGTACCGGGTGGACCCAGATGGGCACATCACCACCGACTGGATCACGGATTCGTTCAGCCGCGTCACCGGCTATACCTCTGAGGAGATAGACGCCAAAGGCACGTTCGCCCTGTACCACCCGGATGATCGCCCCCTGGTCGAGGCGCATGTCGAACAGGTGCTGCGGGGGGAAGCCACCGCCGGCGAATACCGCATCATCACCGCCAGCGGCGAGGTGCGCTGGCTGCGCATCGACCGCCGCCCGATCTGGGACGAAGCCGAGGGGCGCGTGGTGCGCTTCTACGGCGTAGCCCAGGACATCACCGAGCGTAAGCGGGCGGAAGCCGCCTTGCGCGACAGCGAAGAGCGCTACCGCATCGTCTCAGAGCTCATCTCGGACTACGCCTTCTGCTACCGGATCGAGCCAGATGGCAGCCTGGTACACGAATGGAACACCGACTCGTTCCAGCGGCTGACCGGGTACACGCTGGAGGACTGGCAGGCGCGGGGATTATACTCGCTGTACCACCCCGACGAGGTTGAAATAGTGCGGCAGGAGATCGCTCAGGTCAGCCAGGGCATACCGCTCACGTCTGAGCACCGCATACGCGTCGCCGGCGGCCAGGAGCGCTGGATGCAGATCTACCGCCGCCCGATCTGGGACGAGGCCGAAGGGCGCGTGGTGCGCTTCTACGGCGTGGTGCAGGACATCACCGCCCGCAAGCAGGCCGAGGAGCAAAAGCTGCGGCTGGCCGTCGAGCGCGAACGGATGACGTTGATGAGCCAGTTCGTCATGGCCATCTCGCACGAGTTCCGGACGCTGCTGGCCACCATTGAGACCAACCGCTATCTGATCGCGCGCGGACTGGACGCGGCGGGCGCCGAGCTGCAGCCCAAACTGGAGCGCATCCATTACAGCGTGCAGCGCATGGTTGAGCAGCTCGAAAACCTGCACGCCTTCTCGTTAGTCTCCAGCCCCGACACCCAACCCTGCGACATCAACGCGCTGGTCGAGTCGATCGTTCGCCAGGAGACGGCGCGGCTGTTGAGCCGGCAGCAGCGGCTGGTGTTTGAGCCGTCGCCCGGCCTGCTGCCGGTGCAGGCCAACACCCTTGAACTGGGGCGGGCGCTGCGCCACCTGCTGCGGAACGCGCACTATCATGCCCCGGCGGGCAGCGCGATCCAGGTGCGCACAGACCGGCGCGCCGACTGGGTGGGGATTGAGGTACAGGACAGCGGGAGCGGAATTGATCCCGAACATCTGCCGCACATCTTCGATCCGTTTTACCGGGCCGAGGCGTCGCGCCCGGTGCAGTCCGGTGGCATCGGCATCGGCCTGAGCATCGTCAAGATGATCGTCGAAGCGCATGACGGCCGCATCACCGTTGACAGCCAGCCAGGGCGCGGCACGGTGTTCCGCATCGAGCTGCCCGCCGCGCCGACCAAGCCGGTCGAAAATCTCAGCGCGGCGGTGAACGCGCCCGCCGCGCGCTGACGCTGGCCCGTTGTCCCGTTGTCAGCGCGCGCTGCGGCAGCCCGCTCCCAGCTTGTGGGGCGACCCGACGCGGCCGCACGTCGGGAGCGCACTCAGGCGCTCCCTCATCAGAATGATCAATAGGAGCGGCGCTGCCGCTGACAGAAAGCGAGCATCGACATGCAGCCCATCACCGACGAAGTTTTTGCCGTGCCCGGCATGTCCACTGGTCGTCTGTATGTGATCGCTGGCGCAGATGGCCTGACGCTGGTGGACGCCAGCCTGTCGCCGCAGACGGCGCAGCGGCTGGAAGCGCGGCTCAAGGCGCGCGGGTGGACGCTGGCTGATCTACGCCACATCCTCATCACTCACGCGCATCCAGATCACATCGGCGGGCTAGCGGGTTTGCAGGCCGCTGCCAGTCGAGCGCGCATCTACGTTCACCGGCGCGACGCCTCAGTAGTGCGCGGCGAGACCCCAATGGCGCGCCCCCAGCGGAGCAGCCTGCGCGGCTTGGCCTGGCTGATGAGCTTCGGCCCGACTTTTGCGCCAGCGACGCCGGCGCGGGTGGATGTCGAACTCCAGGGCGGCGAGACGCTGGATGCGGTGCTGCCAGGCTTGCAGGTGATCGAAACGCCCGGCCACAGCCCCGGCCACGTCGCCTTCTGGTGGCCCAGCCGCCGCACGCTGTTCGCCGGCGACGCGGTGATGAGCCTGCCGTGGGGCCTCAGCCTGCCGCTGGCCGGTTTCACGCCCGACATGGCCGAAGCGAAACGTTCCGTCCGCAAGATCGCTGCGCTCGCCCCCGATTACCTGTGCGTGGGGCACGGCGCGCCCCTGGTCAACAACACAGCCGCCCGGCTGCAAACCTTCGCCGAGCGGCTGTGAGCGAACTGCCTATAGGCTGCGGAGAGTTTATTGGCCGCCGCGCAGCATCCACCAGCCCAGCCCGGCCAGCAGCAGGCCGGTCATCACCGCCAGCGGGATGCGCAGGCGCTGCAAGGCGCTCTGGCCGGTGGCGGGCAGCTGGCCAGCGCTGATGACCGAGGCTCTAGCTCGCAGGCCGTCCAGCCGGGCGTCGTTTTCCAGGATGAACGGCACCGGCACGTTGCCGCGGATGCGGGTGTTGATGGTCACCGAGGCCGACGCCCCCGGCGCGATGCTGGCGAACGTGATGCGCACGTTCTGGCCGTTGACGACCGCGTTCGACGGGATGGGCGGTATGATCTCCAGTTCGCCCGGCAGCGTGTCTTCCACTACCACGTTGGCGGCCGCTGTATTCCCCTGGTTGGTGACGGTGATCGTCCAGGCTACGGTTTGCCCCGGCAGGGCGAACGGCGGGTTCACCGCTTTGGCCAGCGCCAGCGGCAGGCCGGGCGTGCCCACGCTGACCGGCGGGGTGGGCGTCACCGGCGGCTGGAGCGAGAAGCCGAAGTCGTAGGTATGGTCGTTGACGCCGTAGTTCGGCGTGCGCAGCACCCGGACGGGGAAGTTGGCCGCCGATACCCGGCTGAGCGGCGCCGAGTTCGTCCCGTCTGAGTCGCGCAGGGGGTCGTTGCCGTCGCCCAGGGTGACCGTGCGCGTCGGGGTGATGAAGTACGGCGTCAGCGGCCCGCCGCCGTAGTTGGCGGGGTCGTCGAAGCGGATTTCGTAGACCGTGTCGGCCAGCAGGCCGCGCGGCTCAAAGTCGTCCCATGTGCCGTTGGCGTTGATGTCCAGGAAGGTGACGTTGGGCACCGCGCCCAGCAGGCCAGCGATGAAGATATTCTGTTCGTTGAAGTAGTATTCGCCCTGGCCGTTGGTTGTGGTGCGCCCCACCAGCGTATCGGCCACATTGTTGCCGTCGGTGTCCATGTAGAGCTGCAAGATCGCGCCGGCGATCGGCGCTTCGCCCGGGTCCTGCCGCCCGTTGCGGTCGAGGTCTTCCCAGACGCGGTTGCCGATCTCCAGCGGCGGCGGCGCGCACACCAGATCCAGGTCGCCCAGGCCGTTCGATTTGCCAAATGTCAGGCCGCCCGCCGCGCCCAGGGCCCCGTTGAAGATGCGGTAGCCGTTGAGGCGCTGGCCGGTGTTGTGCGAAGTCGTGATGATGCCGTTGTCGTGCAGCGGGTCCGGGCCGCAGTTCTCGCACAGCGGGTCGATAGCGGTGGCCACGAAGTTGGCCGCGCCCGGAACCTGCGCCAGGCCGCCCATCACAATCTCGTCGTGGCGCGCCGGGCCGTCCGCCGGGATATTGGGGTTGTTGCGGTCGTGGAAGTAGAACTCGCCGCCGCCCGGACCTTCGTTGTTACCGGCACCGCCGGTGGTCACGCCGCCGCATGTGCCGTTGTTCTCCAGCACCCAGTTGCCGGCCGCGTTGCGGCAGGCGCGCAGCACATCGCCGCCCGCGACGCCGCTGTACAGGCCAGGCGCGGCATAGTCGAACGGATCGGGCGTCTGGTTGCCGGTGCGGTCGCCCATCCGGTCGCGGAAGCCTAGGATCATATCATCGTTGTCGAAGATGATATCCACCAGCATCGGCTCTGGGTAGATTTGCAGGGGCTGCCAGGCTGGGTTGACCGGGTCGGGATCGGGCGGCGGCCAGGCTCCGACCGCCGTCCAAGGATTCCACAAGGCGGCGCGGCCTAGCGGGCAGGCCGGCGCGTTGTCCACGCAGCGGCGCGGGTAGTTCAGCGGGAAGCTCAAGTCCAGCCGGAAGCCCAGACCGGGGTTGAGCGAATCCATCGAGATCACATAGGCGAACAGATCGTCCGTCTGCTGGGTGGACTCGGCTGAGCACACCAAGCCGACATATACCCGGAAGTCGCGCAGGCCGAGGCCGAACGGCCGCAGGTCGTTAGCCGACGGGCAGGCGTTCGGTGCGCTGACCAAGTCGGGCAGTGTGGTGAGCGCGTAGCGCCGGATGGCGGCCGCCGGCGGCGGGGTGGGCGTCAGACCGATCGGGATCTCCAGCAGTTCGCGCGTCGTCAGGTTGACGACCCACATCGAGCGGTCATCTTCGGCGATGTCCAGATCGCCCAGCCCCAGTTTGCCGACGGCTTCATAGGCGATCGTGTCGTACTGCCAGCAGTTATAAGGGGCGCCGGGCGGCCGGTAGCCTTCCAGTTGGGTACAGCTCGTCGGGCTGGTCGGGCCGCTGGCGGTATGCGGGATCGGCCCGGTCGCCACGCCGGGGGGATAGGTGTTCAAATCCATGAATAGGCGGGCGGCGAACGGCGGCGTGACGGACACCTGATAGATGCCGCCGGTGGTGTTGCCGAAGGTGGCCGGATTGTTGTCATCCGGGCCCAGGCCGGCATGGCGCTTGACGTAGCCGGCGACGAAAAAGCTGGCTGAACGTCGGTGGTAGCCCAGCCCGTAAGCCGTGCCGATCTGGCTGGCGGTCGCCATCACCGTATCCGGGTCGTCGCCGGTGGCCGTGTAAGGAAACATGACCATGGCTGGAGCGGTATCGGCCGGCGGCATGAGCTGGTCAAACCGGTTGAAGCAGGTGGTGGCCATCATCGGCGTGTCAATGTGGCAGTACTCTGATGGATTGCTGACGGCCAGATCCACGGTCGGCGTCGCGCCGCCGGAACAGTCAGCAAAAGTGACGGTGGTCAGCGAGTTCGTCCCGAACCGACCAGAAGCCAGGTAATCCGGCAGGTTGGTGAACTCCAGCCGCACCTCGCCGTCGGGCGCGCCAGCCAAGTTGAGCGTATACGAGCCGTCGGCGGCGAAGGCATTAGTCTGCCCTAGTACTGTGCCGGCGGCGCTGTAGGCGCGCAGCACCAGCCCAGCGCCTGAGACGCCCGGTTCGCGGGCATCCTGGAGACCGTTGGCATTGTAATCGCGGAAGACGATTCCGGTGATCGTGCAGGCCGCACGCGCCGGGGTGATCGCAACCATCAGCGCGCCGCACAGCGCCGCTGCCGCCAGGATGCGCCCCATACGGACGGCAGTGCTTGGCCAATTCCGAACCAGGCGATCAATACGCATCGTCTACCTCCCCTGCATCTCTACCGTCGCGGATGGGTTGGCCGGCGAACCGGCGCTGTGATGGTCGAAGGTCATGTATGTTGACCTGTGCCGGTGCTCAAAAACATATGCAAGTGTGAACGAAAGCTGCTCCGCCTATCTTACATGACTTAGCTTACAGTAGCCACGGTGCAGCCGCTAAGATTTGTACATTTTCTGTACATCAACGAAATGTAAAAACTTTGTCGGCGACCCATCGCAAGCGCGAACCGGTCTGCGGGCATTGCCCAACCCTCAACTGGACAGGGCAGGATGAAACCGCTAGACTCACACCTGTTCTACTCGTCTGTGTGGGAGCGCCATGATCCCGCTGCAAGTGGAGCTGAAGAACTTCTTGGCCTATCGCTCGCCAGAGCCGATCCGGCTGGCCGGCATCCACCTAGCCTGTCTGACCGGCCCCAACGGCGCGGGCAAATCCTCGCTGCTGGACGCCATCACTTGGGCGCTGTGGGGCAAAGCCCGCGTGGACAGCCCGGACAAGCTCATCCACCAGGGCCAGACTGAGATGTACGTGCAGTTGGACTTCGAGCAGGAGGGGACGCGCTACCGCGTCATCCGCAAACGCTCCAGCCGCGGGCGCGGGTCGAGCGAGCTGCATCTCTACGCGCTGGTGGATGGCAAACTCAACCCGCTGTCAGAAGGTTCGATCCCGGAGACCCAGCGCCGGATCATCGAACTGCTGCGGCTGGACTACGAGACCTTCACCTATTCGGCTTTCCTCAAGCAGGGGGAAGCCGACGCCTTCACTGCCGCCCCGCCGCGCACGCGCAAACAAATCCTGGCCGACATCCTGGGGCTAGACCAGTGGGAAATCTTCGAGGCGGCCGCCCGCGACCAGATGAACGCCATCGGCGTGCAGATCAAGCAGATCGCGTATGATCTGGAGCGCATCGCCGGCGAGCTGGCGCAGGAGCCGCCGCTTCAGGCCGAGGCAGAAGCCGCCCAACAGGCGCAGCAGCAGGCGCAGGCCGAGCTGGAAGAAGCCGAACGGCTGCTGAAAGCGGTGGAATCTGCCCCGGCCGACCTGCGCCGGGCGCAGAACGAGCTGGCCGGCCTGGAGCGCCGGCTGCGCGAACATCAGCAGGATCGCGACGATCTGGAGCGCGATATCGCCCAGCAGGAAGCCAGCCTGAAGGCTGCTGAGGCGATCGCCGCTGCCGCCGCCGACATCGAGGCTGGCTACGCTGCCCTCCAGTCCGCCCGCGAGGCCGATGACGCGCTGCGGAAGCGGCTGCTGCGGCTGCGCGATTTTGACGAGCGCCGCCGCCAGTTGGAACGCCAACTGAGCGACGCGCGCGCCCGGCTGGAGAGCGACCTGAGCGCCTGCGAGGCGCGCATCGCCGAACTGGAGCCGAACGCCGCCTTTCAGCCGGAGGCGCTGGCCGAGGCGCAGGCTGAAGAGGCCGCGCTCCGGGAGCAGGAGGCCGAACGCGACCACCTGCGCGAGCGCCAGAAAAGCCTGGCCGAGGAGCGCGACCGGCTGCGCGGCGGGCTGGACAAGATGGAGACCGAGGGCAAGAACGCCCGCAAACGCCTGACCGATCTGCAGGCGGCGCAGTCCCCAGTGTGCCCGCTGTGCGGCCAGCCGCTGGATGAAGACCAACGCCGCCAGTTGATCGTGCAGGTAGAGGCGGAGATCACCCAGCGCCGCGCCGAGTACGCGGCAGCCCAGAACCGCATTCGCGAGCTTGACGAGCAGATCCGTGAGCTGGACGGCCGGATCAAGGCGCTGGACCAGGCATTGAAGCGGCTGCCGGCGCTCAGCCGGCGGGTGGGCGAACTTCAGCGGCAGGCCGAGACGGCTCTGAACGCGGCGCACCGGCTGGACGCCGCCCACGCCGAGGCGCTCGAGCTGCGGCAGGCGCTGGAGGGCGAGGCCTACGCGGAGGAAGTGCGCCAGCAGTTGGCGGCGCTAGAGGCCGAGCGCGCCGCCGTCGGCTACGACGCCGGCTCGCACGATGCCGCCCGCGCGCAGTTGGAGACCTACAGGGACTATGAGACGCGCTACCAGCAGTTGCAGGTTGTGCGGGAAGGGCTGCCGCGGCAGCGCGAGGCGCTCGACCGGGCTTATGATCGTCTTCAGCGTCTGCAGCGGACGCTGGCTGACGAGACAAACGAACGCGAGCGCCTGGAGGCGGAGATCGCCCGGCTGAGCGCGCTGGCCAGCGAGTGCCAGCGACGGCAGCAGGAGGCCAACCGGCTGCGCACCATCGAAGCGCAGGCGCGGGAGCGGCTGACCATCGCCCGCCAGAAGCTGAACGCCCTGGCTGAACTGCGCCGCCGCCAGGCCGAACAGCAGGCGCAGCAGGCGCAGCTCCGGCATCGCGAAGGGCTGTATCAGGAGCTGCGCTTGGCCTTCGGCAAGAAGGGCGTGCCTGCCATGATCATCGAGGCCGTCATCCCTGAACTGGAGGCCAGCGCCAACCGGCTGTTGGCGCGCATGACCGACGGTCGGATGCACCTGACCTTCACCACTCAGCGCGACACGGCCAGCGGTGACGGCGTCATCGAGACGCTCGACATCCAGATCGCCGACGAACTGGGCACGCGCAGCTACGACCTGTACAGCGGCGGCGAGGCGTTTCGCATCAACTTCGCCATTCGGGTGGCGCTGTCGCAGCTGCTGGCGCGGCGGGCTGGCGCTCATCTGCGCACGCTGTTCATTGATGAGGGCTTCGGCACGCAGGACGACGACGGCCGCAACAAGCTGGTCGAGGCGATCACGGCCATTCAGGACGAGTTTGACCTGATCCTGGTCATCACGCACATGGACGATCTGCGCGATTCGTTCCCGGTGCATCTGGTCGTTCAGAAGACGCCGGAGGGCAGCCGGGTGACGCTGCGCTGACCGGCGTACAACCAATGTGAGGGCGAACGATTGATGATAGCGACGCATAACGATTCCTCGCCGGAAGCCGCCCAACTGGCCTTCTGGCAGCAGCCCCAGGGCGTCGTCGTGCCAGGGGATGAGCTCCGGTTTCTGTACATCCCGGACGACGTTGAGGCGTGGATGGTGGCCGAGCTGGCGCGGCGTGTGGCCGCCTACCAGCTTCAGCGCCCCGCCGGCGATCAGATCACCAAGGCGGTGATGGTCGCCATGGGCGGGCTGCTGCCGGGCGTGCTGCTGCACGATCATCTGGCGTATGACCCTACGCCGGGCATCCCGGCCATCGAGTTCGGCATGTTGGGCGTGCAGTGCTACGCCGGGCCAGGACAGCCGCTGGATACGCCGTGGGTGGTGCAGGATTTGACGATCAACGTGGCCGGGCAGGTGACAGCGGTGATTGAAGACCTAGTTGACCTGGGCGGCACGGCCAAATTCGTGCGCCAGTACCTCCACTCCCGCGGGGCGCGGGCGACGGTGCTGATCGCCCCGTTCCTGAAGAACCCGCAGATGCTGGACGAGATGGACGTGATCTGGTTCGGCATGGTCCCCAAAGACACGTGGATCATCACCCCCCGCGAGCGGGTCGAGACGCTGGTCAAGCGCGTGCCCTACTGGCGGTCGAAGGGCGCATCACAGGCCGAGTGCGCCGCCAACTTGGCCGCCATCGGCTATCCCCCTTACCTGATCGAGCGGTATCTGCCGCTGGCCTACGGCGCTTAAGCGATGTCAGAGACGGACGCCGTTCGCGGTACAATTGGAGATCGAGACGCACACATCAGGCCGCTGAGGACGGCTATTCGGGAAATGTGGAGCGATGGTTGACAGGCCGCTGGGACGTATGAAGATGATCGGCGCTAAATGCGCAGTGCTGCCGGAAGGCGGCCTGTCGGTCGCGGTGATCGTCGCGCTGACGGACGCCCGACTGTCAGGAGCGATGGGCTGATGCGCGCGCTGGTTGTGGGCGGCGCGGGGCTGCTGCTGGGGGCGCTGGCGCTGGCCGGCTGCGGGGCGGGCGCAGTGCCGGTCATCCCGACGGCGCGGCCTACGGCCACCGCCACCTTGACCGCGACGCCGACCCGGCCTGGGACGCTACCCGTCGTTGGCGAGACGCCCACGCCGCTGGTGCGCACCGCCACCGCCGGGCCGTCGCCCACTTCGATCTTCGGCCCCACCCGCACGCCCGCGCCGCAGGCGGCGACGCCGACGCGGGTGGCCAACCCCAATGCGCCGCGCATCGAGTTTTTCACGTCGGACGCGGCGGCGGTCGCGCCGGGTGGCTCGGTGACGCTGTTCTGGTCGACCCGCGGGGCGAACAGCGCCGTCATCTACCGGCTCGATCAGAACGGCGTCCGCAACCAGTTGTGGAATGTCGCGCCGGACGGCAACCTATCCGTATCCACCCGCCGCGCCGACCGCGGCCAGGTGAGCTTCGTCCTGAGCGTGGGCGACGGGGTGCTCAAGACGGAGCAGATGCTCACGCTGCCGCTGACCTGCCCCGACGCCTGGTTCTTCCAGCCGTCGCCCACTGACTGCCCGGACGGGCCGGCGCAGCCGACGCTGCTGCTGGAGCAGCCGTTCGAGCGCGGGCGTATGGTCTACATCCAGGCGCGCAATCGCGTATACGCGCTGTTCAACGATGGGCGCGACCCGGCCTGGGTATCCTTTGCCAACCGGTACGATCCGGCGGTGCATCCGGAGCTTGACGAAAATTTTGAGCGCGCCCTGCCGCCGGGTTTCGTCCAGCCGCTGCGGATTTTGGGTTTCATCTGGCGCGGCAATGATCTGGCGCGCAATCGGCTGGGGCTGGGGCTGGCGGCGGAGAACTCGTATGAGGGTTTCATCCAAACGGTCACGGCTGCCGGCAGTGAAAATCTCTACTTGAACAGCGCGGATGGAACCGTGCTGCAGCTTCTTCCGAACGGCAGCGCCTGGCAGATCATCACCCTGCCGCGTTAAATACCTCTGATCTAGGGTGCTATGGAGTGATCGTTTCAATGCTCAATGAACCTGCATCTTCGCGCTATGACCAGCCGACTGCCCGCGCCAGCGCGCCGCCGACTGCTGACGATCTGCTGCAAGCCGACCTGCGCGCGCACGTCGCCAGCGTGATGGCGATCCAGAGCGAGGTGTTCACCCCGACCGAGGATGAACCGCCGCCGCTGCTGGCGCAGTCGCGGTTGGTGGCCACGTTCGAGGGCGTGCTGCTGTTGGACTCGGAAACCGCCTACGACCGGCTGGATGCGCTGCTCACCCCGACCAATCACTTCCCGGTGTTTCGGCCGGCGCGGCCGGAACGGGGCGAGGCGCACGGGCCGCACATCATCCAGATCATCAGCGGGCGCATCAACCCGGGGCCGCGCGCCTGGTGGCCCAATGCGCTGCTGTTCATCGCCACGCTGTTCAGCGTGCTGCTGGTCGGCACGGATCTGGCGCTGGGCGAGATCGCCCGTTCTAATCCGTTTCTAGCGATGCAGCTTTCGGCCAACCCGCTGGCGCAGTTGTGGCGCGGTCTGCCCTATGCACTGTCGCTGCTGCTCATCCTGGGCGCGCACGAGCTGGGGCACTACTTCGCCGCGCGCCAGCATCGGCTGGCGGTGACGCTGCCCTACTTCATCCCGCTGCCGTTCATCAGCCTGTTCGGCACGATGGGCGCGTTCATCCAACTGCGGCAGCCGATGAAAAATCGCAAGATGCTGCTGGATGTCGGCGCTTCCGGGCCGCTGGCCGGCCTGGTGTTCGCCGTGCCGATCCTGTTCATCGGGCTGACCAGCGCCCGCCTCATCCCGATCATGCCGGGCGGGGTGTACGAGGGCGATTCGATCGTGTACGCGCTGGCCAAAATCGTGGTCTTCGGGCGGTTCGTGCCGGATGGCCAGGTGGATGTATGCATCAACTGCAGTCAGTTGGCCTGGGCAGGCTGGACGGGACTGCTGGTGACCGCGCTCAACCTCATCCCCATCGGCCAGCTTGACGGCGGGCATGTGCTGTACGCCCTGATCGGCGAGCGCGCGCGGCGGCTGTTTTACCCGCTGCTGGCGGTCATGATCGCGCTGGTGTTCCTCACTGATGTCTGGCTGTTCTGGGTGCTGCTGCTGCTCATCTTCGGGCGCGTGTACGCCACCCCGCTCGACACGATCACGCCGCTGGACAAACCGCGGCAGCGGGTGGCGGTGCTGGCGCTGGTGGTGTTCGCGCTGATCTTCGTACCAGCGCCGCTGGCTCAGATGGGGCGCGCGTCACTGCTGCCGCTGCCGAGCGGGAGCAGCGCCAGCCTGCTGCCGCTGACGGCGTTCGCCCTGGCGGCGGCGCGGCGCTGGCGATGAGCGCCTCACTTGCTGACGAAGCGGTAGCCCACGCCGCGCAGCGTCATGATGTATTCCGGGTTATTTGGGTCAACCTCCAGCTTCTGGCGCAGGTAGTGGATGTACAGCTTCAGGCTGTCGATAGCGTTGGCGTACTCTTCGCCCCAGGCCTCGGTCACCAGCTCGCTGCGCGTGACCACGCGCCCGGCGTTGCGCACCAGCACCCCCAGCAGGTTGAATTCCTTGGGCGTCAGGTGTTTGAGCTCGCTGCGCACCCATACCTCGCGGTTCATGAAGTTGATGCGGAAGTCGCCGCCGTTGAACACCAGTTCCTCGCTGATGTTGGGGCGCGGCGACCGGCGCAGGTGGGCGCGCACGCGGGCGACCAGCTCTTCATTTTCGTAGGGCGTGGTGATGTAGTCGTCGGCGCCCATCTCCAGCCCGCGCACGATGTCGCGGGTTTCGCCGCGGGCGGTCAGGAAGATGATCGGCACATCGGACATCTCGCGCAGCCGGCGGCAGACCTCCCAGCCGTCCATATCCGGCATCATAATGTCCAGCAGCACCAGATCAGGCTGGTGGCGGTAGGCCTTGCGCAGTCCATCTTCCGCTTTCAACGCCTTGATGACCTCGTAGCCCCGGCGTTCGAGCAGAATGCCGATCAGATTGACCGTCGCCTCTTCATCGTCAATGACGAGAATCTTCTCTGCCATGAGACGCGCCTTCTCCGCGAGTGTAGGTCAGTTTTTTCTAACATCCGGTTACAATTCCTTAACTGAATGTAGCATTTTCGCATATGAAGCGCAAGTATGGGGAGTCACCATGATCGAGACGCAGATCTGCTTTGAGGTAGACGGCGCGGTCGTGTCTCTGGCTGACCTAGCTGATGAGTATCTGGTCGAGATGCTGGCGCACACCGAGGCGCACATCCGGCAGCAGGTACAGCGCCAGCTCAGCGGCGTGCGCTGCGCTGAGCACGGCGCTGCGCCGCGCGTGACCGTCACTGCCAGCTATGCTGCCGACGTCGATCAGATGGAGCTGTCGTACCATGTGGATGCCTGCTGCCCGGCGCTGCTGCTGCGAGCGGTGGGGGCGCTCAACCGTTGAGCGCGGCCAAATGGCAGCAAAAAGGCAGGTCTATGCCTGCCTCTAGCGCTGCGGGTGGGGCGCAGGCGGGGGCTACACCCGCGCTTCACCCCCGTAGGACGCCGGCCGGCGGCCCAGCCGCACCCGCGCCGGTTTCTGGCGCGACAGCGGCACGATCTGCAAGTCCCGTTCGGCGATCAACTTTTCGACATACGGCGTGGAGATGACGGACATGGACTGATTTTCGCCGTCCCGCGTCAGCTCAAAATGAAAAATGGTGTTGTGGCGCGCGCCGCTGAACCAGTGCAGCTCGGTGAACACGACGGGCTTCAGCTCCCAACCGAGGTGTAAAGCTGTGGCCAGACTGTCACCCCCGGCGTATTTCTGCGACCGCGCATGCCAGTGCCGATAGACGTCTAAAATATCTTCCACTTGAATGACTGGAAAAGTGTGCATATCCGATATACCTTTGAACCACTTGCTTGCGACAGGCTGCGATCGCGTGCGATGCCGGCGGTTGAAGACGCCGAGCATCAGGCTGGGATGTTAAGCTTGGTTCAATCTTACATCAAACTTTACGACATTGTCTTTGGTACATTTGCACAATTCTTTCTTAATTTTCTGCAAAGTTTTGTAAGCCAGAGTTGAAAATGCGGTTAAAGGCCTTTTACAGTGACCACTTCGTGCTGCCGCTGCCGCTGGAACATCGTTTCCCGATGGAGAAGTACAGCCGGCTGCGAGCGCGCATCCTGGCGGAAGGCGTGCTGCCGCCCCAGAATTTGCTGACGCCCGATGCCGCCACCGATGAGCAGATCCTGCTGGCGCACGACGCCGATTATCTGGAGCGGGTGAAGCGCGGCACGCTCACCGAGCGGGAGCAGCGGCGCATCGGCTTTCCGTGGTCGCCGCAGATGGTCGAGCGCACGCGGCGGTCGGCGGGCGGGACGATCGGCGCCTGCCGCCGCGCCCTGGTGGACGGCCTGTCAGTGAACCTGGCGGGCGGCACGCATCACGCCTTCCGCGACCGCGGCGGCGGCTACTGCGTCTTCAACGACAGCGCCATCGCCGCCCGCGTCATGCAGGCCGAGGGCGCGGCGCGGCGGGTGGTCATCCTGGACTGCGACGTTCACCAGGGCGACGGCACAGCCGCCATCTTCGCCGGCGATCCTTCAGTCTTCACCTTCTCCATTCACGGCGCGCGCAATTTCCCTTTTCACAAAGAACGCAGCGATCTTGATCTGGAGCTGGAGGACGGCGCAGGCGACGACGTCTACCTGACGCTGCTGGAAGAGGGGGTGCGGCGGGCGCTGGCGCAGGCCAATGCCGATCTCGCCATCTATCTGGCAGGGGCTGATCCGTATGCCGGCGACCGGTTGGGGCGGCTGCGCCTGAGCCTGGACGGGTTGGCGCAGCGCGACCGGCTGGTGATGGGCTTATGCCGCGAGCGCGGTCTGCCAGTCGCCGTCGCCATGGCCGGCGGCTATGCCCGCCATCTCGATGATATTGTGACGATTCACTTGCAAACGGTGCGGATCGCCGCCGAACTGGCCGGCGGCTGAGGCTTAGGGCGCAGTCTTGCGCACGCGGCCGTTGCTGCGCCGCATGGGCACTAACTCCAGCCCCATCTCCGTCACCACACGGCCTACGTAAGGGTTATCCACGATCGGCATGACCATCTTGTCTTCGCCGCGCCGCAGCGTGAAGGTGTACAGCACCACGCGCCGCGCGCCCGCCAGCCAGGTTTCTTCGTAAGTTACGGTGTTGTCCAGCTCCCAACCGCTGTCGAGAGCGGTGAACAGCGCATCACAGCCCGTGTAAGGCTCGGAGGCCGGGTGATAGTGACGCACCATGTCCATATAGTCGTAGTGCAGATTAGAAAGGTTCTTCATGGCTGTGCTGACCGTTGACTTCCCTTGCCTGGCTGCCCCCAACAAACCTTAAACCGACGGTGTTAAAGCGCGGTGACGAGGCTTTGAAGCGCAGGTTAATTCTAGCGAACAGCCTGAACGTCAGCAAACGAATTGGTTGGCATACCCCCAGAGCGCGCGCATCAGAATTGAGGATCGATTTGCGAAAGACTTTCATGGTTTTCGCGGCGGGCGCGCGTGCCGGGGCAGCTCCGCCGAACAGCATGCTGGATTCTTGTGCCCGCGCCACCAAAGTCGAATGACGCCCATTTATGCCCAACATTGTGCGTCCGCCTCGCTGATGCGCTACAATTAACCATATTGTGTATTGATCCACTATTTGATGAACATCAACGAAACCGCACGGTTCGTTTAATTGTGAGGAGTAGTCCATGCTCAGCGAGAAAATGCAGGAAGCCCTCAACGCCCAGGTCAACTTGGAATTCTTCGCGTCTTACCAATACCTGGCGATGGCCGCCTATTTCGAGGCGGAGAATCTGCTCGGCCTGGCCAACTGGATGCACGTCCAGTCTCAGGAAGAGAACGGCCACGCGATGAAGTTCTATCGCTACATCCATGACCGCCGCGGGCGAGTGCTGCTGCGCCAGATCCAGGAGCCGAAGACCGAATGGGCGTCGCCGCTCGAAGCGTTTCAGGACGCGCTGCGCCACGAACAGAAAGTAACTGCCGCCATCAACAAGCTGGTGGACCTGGCGATCGCCGAGAGCGACCACGCCACCCACAGCTTTCTGCGTTGGTTTGTAGACGAACAGGTGGAGGAAGAGGCCAACGTGGACAAGGTCATTCAAGACCTGAAGCGCGTGGGCGACTCGACGCAGGGCTTGTTCATGCTCGATCGTGAACTGGCCGGACGACAACCAGAGGCCGAAGAAGAAGATGAGGCCGAATGAGGCGCATCGCGGCGCTCCTGTCTCATTCAAAATTGGCAAGGACGCCAAATTTCATCATAATTACCAGTCAGGGCGGAGCGATCCGCCCTGACAGTGTATCGTCCTGGCGGGCGGCGGGCTTCAACATCAACTATTGCGCCGGACGAAACCCGGTATGCTTAAGTCATGAAAAAGATTGTCAACAGGGTTTCAGGTTCATCTAGATGAAGTCTCGCAACGCATCGCTTCGCCGCCAGATCGATGAGCATATCGCCCTGCCCGTCGCGCCGATCGAACGCGAGATCGCCGCTGCCCTCGTCAACTGCGGCGAGTACCGAGGTCGCCTGACCAGCGATCAGCTCTCGGTCATCATGCGCAAAGTGCTGTACACGCTGATCGCCGAACAGAGGGTGGCCGGCATGGAAGTGCCCATCGTCCACAACGTCACCCAGATGGCGGTAGACATCGTAGACGGCGAAGCGCAGGTGTTTTGCGAAGTCCACATTCACCGCCCAATCGTCGCCTTCATCCAGTTCCGGTACACGCTGATCAATGATCAGCGCGGCGGCAGCAAGAAGCTGCGCCTAAAAGATGGCCTGCTTGATCTGAAAGAGATCACGCGGCCGCTGGATTTGGGGGCGCGGGCAGCGCTGGCTATCATGGGCGTTAAGCACATCGCGCTGGCCGAACTGAGCGATCCCAACGCCGTCATCCAGCGCACGCTGCCGGCGCAGCTCGGCCAGCTCGGTTTCAACGGCGTGCTGACGCGGGTCGAATTGGAGCTGACGGACAGCGCCATGCAGGTGTATGTAGCGGGCAAAAACGGACGTTGATCCGTATCTGCACCCCCGCCGGCGCAGTTCACCCTGAGCATCCATGATCTCTGTCATCCTCACTGTGCTGAATGAGGGCGCCAGCCTGAACCGCCTGATGGACTCGCTGGCCGGCCAGACGCGCCCGCCGGATGAAGTGGTGGTGGTGGACGGCGGCAGCGTCGATGACACGCTCGACGTGCTGCGCCGCTGCGCCAGACGGCTGCCGCTGCGGGTGCTGGTTGAGCCGGGCTGCAACATCAGCGCTGGGCGCAACCGCGCCATCGCCGCCGCGCAGGGCGACCTCATCGCCGTCACCGACGCCGGCGTGGTACTGGCTCCTGATTGGCTGGAACGCATCACCCGGCCGCTGCTGGCCGACCCGGCGGTGCAGGTTGTGGGCGGTTTCTTCCGCGCCGAGCCGCACACGCCGTTCGAGGCGGCGATGGGGGCAGCGGTGCTGCCCCTAGTCGATGAGATCAAGCCGGAGAAGTTCCTGCCGAGCAGCCGCAGCGTGGCCTTCCGCAAGTCGGCCTGGGAGCGCGTCGGCGGCTATCCAGAGTGGCTGGACTACTGCGAAGATCTGGTGTTCGATCTGCGCCTCCGGCAGACTGCTGGCCCATTTGTCTTCGCCCCCGCCGCGCTGGTGGACTTCCGCCCGCGTGGGTCGCTGCGCGCCTTCTGGACGCAGTACTACCGCTACGCTCGCGGGGACGGCAAGGCCGATCTGTGGCGCCGCCGCCAC
>CALAJK010000113.1 GCA_937922795.1 uncultured Anaerolineae bacterium | reverse complement strand
ACGAGCAGCGCGGCCTGGCGATTGTCCTCGAACGTGTTGTCCGCGAGCAGCGCTCGCCGGACGCGGTGGAAGCGCGCTGCGGTGAGGTTGCCGCGAAACGTATTCCGTTGTAGGCGAAAGTCGTGCGAGGTCTCGTCTGGCGGGATCTCCGGTCCGGTGTAGCCGTTGAAGCCGATCCGGTTCTGCTCGATCAGGTTGTCTTCAAGGGTGTAATCATAGGAGACCATCCACTCCGGCCAATGCTCCAAGACGGAGCCGCCGCGCGTGAACAGCCGCACGCCCTCTCGGTTGTACGAAATGCGGTTGCGGCGGATGACGAAACCATGTCCGTGCTCGATCGCGATGCCCACCATACGACACGAGTCAATAGTGTTCTCTTCGATCAGGTTGTCCCAGGAGTAGCCCATCCAGAAGCCATAATTGGAGCGGCTGCAATCGTTGCGCCGGAAGATGTTGCCCCGGCAGAAGGTCGATTCGATGGCGTTGTTGGGGCTGAGGCGGCAGTCGTTGTCCTCGATCAGGTTGTCGTCGCACGTTCGTTTGTCGCCTTTGTGGTTGTAGCCTGTGATGAAGATGCCATCCCCGCCGCACAGACAGCTGTTGCGTAGAAGCTGGTTGCGGCACGATCCCTCGACCAGCACAATGCCGGCGGCGTCGGCTTCGACCCGGATGGCGCCGCTTTCTGGCCGGCGGAACAGGCGGTTGCAGAAATCTAGGCGGTTGTCCTGAATGTGATTGTCGCTTGACCCATTCAGATAGACCCCCCAGCCGCTGTTGAAGGAGGCGTTGACGCGCTCCACGGTCACGCCGTGAGAGTCGTAGAGCAGCACGCCGTTCATCTGGTGCTGAAGGTCGCAGTCGCGCACAACGCCGCCCTGCACGTCATGCAGCAGGATTGCCCCGCCGTAGGCCTCCTCCAGGGGCGTCCACAGGTACAAAAACGTGTCAATCCCTTCGATCTCGTGGGTGTCGCGGATGCGCAGGCCTTCAACGTGTATATCACGGCAGTGATCGAAGCGTAGGCCGTGATAGAAACCGGATATAGCAACCCCCCGGATAGTGACGCCGCGCCGGTTCTCGGCGTGGATGCCGACCTGCTGACGTGTCGGGTTGACGAGGAGCGCGCCCGCGCCTTCTAGGGTGATGCCGTCCGCAGCGATCTTCAAGCCGTCGCGCAGCGCGTAGACGCCGGGGGCCAAGCGAGTATCTTCGGTGATGACCATCCCATCAACGGGTATGATGTTTTCGCGCATGAGCAGTCCTCTTTTCTTGTTTTCAGTTTTCACCGTTTAGGATTCAAGCGCGCTGTCTTGCCAGCGCGATCACAGCGTCTATTTCCTGGCGCGCCCCGTCCAGCGTGCCATCAACGAAAGCCAGGGTCGGCAGATAATATGCCTCATCTGGCAGGCGTTCATAGGGCGCGTAGCCGGACTCGAACACGCCGGTGCTGCCCCGGCTGGCTTCGCCATCGCAGATGTGTCCCATCAGGCGAGCGTAGCGGCCAACCCAGGCGGGGACCTGCCGCCATTTTGAGGTTTGCTGGTAGATCGGAAAGATCGGCAGCAGCCCATCCCACCAGTCCTCGCCGGTGATCAGCAGGTCAGGCCGGCCGGTGCGCAGGCGATCGACGAGCTGGCGATAGCCCTCGCGCAGATTGAAGTCAGGATCATTCGTCCAGACCTCGATGGTATCCAGGAACACGGCGTCGAAGCCGTAACGGTCAATCAGCGCGGTGATCTGCCGCGTCAGTTCGTACTGCCAGGCCGGCGCGCCCGGGTTGAGCCATGCCTGCCAGCCGGTGTCATGGGCGCGGCTCAGGTTCCAGTCGGGCTGATTGCCCAAAAAGACGTTGCGCGTCGCCGATTTCATGTACGAGGATGGGCCGAAGGTGTGGAAGTTCGGCATCCAGGCGTTGGCGCAGTTGCCGCCGAACATCGGCATGACGTGGACGCCGAGCGCGCGCGCGCCATCGCACAGGCGGGCAAAACCGTCCTCGCCGCCGAGCCGCGGTTCGGGGCGGAAGTCGCCATACTGCCAGTAGTAACGCCCTTCCCAACCGGGCAGATAGGCGAGCACGCGCCCGCCGTCGATCCGCTCGGCCGCGTACCGGATGATGTCCAGCATCTGCGCGTAGTTGTTGAAGATGTAGCCCGACCAATGCATGCCGTGCAGGGTCAGGACAAGGCGCAGTTCGCGCGCCCAGGCTGGGAAATCGGTTCGGTCTTCCCAAGTTTGAAAGCCCAACGCGGCTTCGTAGAAGGCGAGTTGTTGGGCGCGAAAAGCCTCTGGGTTGACGTGTCGTTCGAGTATCCAATCCGGGCCCTGCAGCCTGTAGTCGAGACAGCGCGCGTCGGCGTCGAGGATGCATTCGATGGTGTGCCGTCCGCGCAGCGCGCCCATGCGTTCGGCATAGGCGCAGAAGCGCTTGCCGCGCATCTGAGGGTCTTCACAGCGAAAACCGAGCAAATCACCATCCGGCAGCGCCGCCAGCCAGACCGGCAGGCGGATGCCGTTCGGATAGCGGTCGAGCAAACCGTCTGGCGGCACGGCGCGCGGCTGGTCGAGCATGTCCAGCGGCTGCGGCGGCGGCAGATCGCGGGCGAGGAGTTTGAGCGACAGAATCGGCTGCGGCGCGCTGGCAGCCATCGCCAGCCGCAGCCCATCCGTCTCGGTGCGGGAAATCCTCACCAGCAGCGATCCCGCCGCCTCTTCCTGGCCGCCCGCCCACGTCAGGCGACCACAGCGCACCGTCCAGCCGCCGTCCTCCTGGCTCACTTCCAGGTGATCGGCGGATAGGCCGTAGATGTTCTCCAGGGTGACGATCTGGAAGCTCAGCCGCCAGCCGTCGATATCGATGAGCGGGTCGCGCGTATCAAAGCTGTAGAATTGCATCGTCTCACCCTTTGACGCCGCTCAGGGCGATGCCCTGGATGAAGTAGCGCTGAGCGATGATATAGACGATCAAGACGGGCAGCATGACGACGACCGATCCCGCCATCAGCAGCGGCCAGTTCGGCTGCAAGAAAGCGTTTGGCCGGGCGTTGAAATAGGCGAGGCCCAGCTCCAGCGTGCGCATCTCTTGGCTGCGGGCGATCAGCAGCGGCCAGATGAGATCAGTCCACGTCCCCATGAAAGCGAACACGCCCAACGTGGCCAGGGTGGGCCCATTGAGCGGCAGAAAGATGCGCGCGAAGATCGTGAATTCGTTCGCGCCGTCGATGCGGGCGGCGTCCTGATAATCGCGTGGGATGTTGAGGAACGACTGGCGCAGCAGGAAGATGCCGAACGCGCTGGAGATGCCCGGCACGATCAAGCCTTGATAGGTGTTCACCCAACCTAACTGCGTGACGATCAAATAGAGTGGGATGAGCGTGATCTGAAACGGGATCATCATCGTCGTCAAGTACAAGACGAAGATCGTATCCCGCCCCATGAAATTCAGACGAGCGAAGCCGTAGGCGGCCAGCGAACAGATGATGAGCTGACCGGCCACGGTGAAGGCTGTGACGATCACGGTATTCACGAAGTACTGGAAGAAGGGCAGGTTGTTGAACAGCGTTTGGTAATTTTCGAGGTTGAACTGGGTTGGCAGGATCTGCGGCGGGTAGCTGAATTCCGTCCCTGGAGCCTTGAGCGAAGTCGTCACCATCCACATGAACGGCACGATCATCATGCCAGCGACGATCAGCAGCACGACGTAGCCGAGGACTCGCGTCAGGATGATCTGGGGAGTGAGCTTGACGACCATAATTCACCGGGTCCCTTCTCAGTATTGAATCTCTTCGCGGCTGCGGCGGCGCACGTAGTACAGTTGGATGAGCGTGGCCACCAGGATCACGGCGAAGAGCACCCACGACTGCGCAGACGCATAGCCGAAATCGAATTCCTGGAAGGCGCGGCGGTAGATGTGGTAGACGGCGGTATTAGTCGAATCCAGCGGGCCGCCGCGCGTCAGCACGTAGACCGGCGTGAAAACTTGCAGCGCGCCGATCACGCCCGTCACCGCTAGGAAGAACGAGGTCGGCGCCAGCAGCGGCAGCGTCAAGAAGCGGAAAGACTGCCACCGGTTAGCGCCGTCAATCGCCGCCGCCTCGTACAGCTCATGCGGGATGGCCTGCAAGCCCGCCAGCCAGATCACCATGTTGAAGCCCGCGCTTTTCCAGATGGCGATCAGCACGATCGAGGGCATCGCCGAACGCGGGTCGCCCAGCCAATTGATCGGCGAAATGCCAAACCATCCCAGCACGTAGTTGACGATGCCCACGCTGGGATCGAGCAGCGTCAGCCAGATGATCGAGACCGCCACCCAGGATGAGACCACCGGCATGAAAAAGAGGGTGCGGAAGAAATACACCCCACGCAGTTTCTGATTCATCACCAGGGCGATGACCAAGCTGAAGGCCATACCGAGCGGCACAGACAGCGCCGTGTAGTACACGGAGTTGCCCATAGCCTGCCAGAAGCGCCGGTCGCCCATCAGGAATTCGTAATTCTTCAGACCGATGTAGGGCGCGTCGGTGAAGGCCGGGCGCGTCCAGTCTCGGAATGACAGAAAGAAGCTGAAGATGAGCGGGATGAACATAAACGTGATGATGTGGATCAGCGAGGGGAGGATGAACAGGTAGCCTATCCGCTCATTGCTCCGACTCCAAAAACGCCGCCACAAGCCGGGCGCAGAAAAGACGCGCGCAGCGGTCACTGATGTCATGGGGATGATGCTCCATCAGGATAAGCTTCGGGATATGGACAGGGGCAGACAGACGCGCTGCCTACCCCTGCCAGAAAAGCGCGGTCAGCGGGAAAGCTCGCGGTTGATCTCCTCAACGGCGAGCGCGACCTCAGCATTGATGTCACCACCGGCGAGGATAGCTTCCATCATGGTGTCCAGACGCTGCTCGATCGTAGGCCACTTGGCGTAGACCGAGCCGTAGGGCGCGCGCCCGTAGGCGACTTCATCGTAGAAGGCCTGCTCGATGACAGGGTCAGCGCTCTTGTCAATCGCCTCGGCCGCCGCTTCCTGGTTGGCGGAGATGGCGATGCCCGTCAGCACCTTGGTGTCCTGGTAACCCCGGTCGGTCGCCGCCTCGACGAACTGGCAGGCCGCCAGCTTCTTCTCCTCAGGGATGTCGGCGCGGATGACGAAACCGGAGGCGTACAAGACCGTCGCGCGCTCGGCATTCTGAGGCTGGCCGACGATGCTGAAGCGTCCTGGCTCATATTCTTCGTTAGCGCGCAGGCCGACCAGCTCCCAATGGCCGCGGTCGAACATGGCGAAGTCGCCGCGCAGGAAGCGCGTGAGGAAGCCGACTTCCTGAACCATCTGCGCCAGCATGTCTTGCGGCGGCGCTACGCGTTCTTTCACGACCAGATCGCGCAGCCAGGTGATCGCTTCGATGCTCTCCGGCGAGTCCAGATAGCCGCTGGCGGTCGTGCCATCCGGCGAGATGACGTCGCTGCCGTTCTGCCACACGCGGTAGATCCACTCAAACGTCCACTTGCGCACGCGGAAACCCCACTGCACGACGTTGTTCGGATCGAAATCCGGGCTGGTGGCGTTGTTGCCATTGGCGTCCAGCGTGACGCGCTTGGCGATGTCGACAAATTCCTCCCAGGTCCAGCCGGGCTGCGGCGGCTCGACGCCCGCGCGCTCGAACGCCAGGGTGTTGTAGTAGATGACCATCGGCGTGAAATCGTTCGGCACGCCGTAGATTGGGCCGCCCGGCTCGCGCTGGTGGATGCTCAGCACCGACGGGAAGAAGCGATCCAGGTTGAACTCCGGCACGAGCGCCACGCACTCATTCATATCAAGGACGTAGCCGCCATCTATCAGGCGCGACAGCGTTGAAGCGTCCTGGTTCCAGATATCTGGCGCAGTGCCGGCGGCCAGGTCAACCAGAAGCTGGGTATCAAACTCAGGGGGCGTCTCCAGGGCGTTGATCTTCACGCCGGGGTGCGCCGCTTCAAAATCGGCGATGAATGCTTTGTAGGCCTCATCGAGCGGTGTGCCTTGCTCTTCCAGCGGCACGACGAAACCGACGACGTTGAGCGTCACGTCTTGGGCGCTGACGCTCCCTACCACCACCAGCAGCAGAATGCCGGTGAGCAGCAGCGATAGACGAGTACGTATGGACATGTTCACTCTCCTCACAAGTTCACACTGTGCAAACAAAATTGAAGTCTGTTTTGGTTGATCTTCAGAATGGGCGCTTTCCTTTCTACTCAAACGAGGATTGATGACAACCCTCGCGCCATTACCCTCAAGTTCGTCCATTCAGCCGTTCGACCAGAAGTTGGGCATCAACGACCGATGGCAGGCGGATTTCCAGCGATGAGTCCGGTGTGCGATCCCAATCTGTGATGAGCGTATGCGCGCCGTCCGGCGTGCGCAGGGAGACCCGGCGCACATCGCCGAGGCCGACGATGCGCACTTGGCGCGCGCGCGCCGGCCCACCGCGCCATTCAAACGTGAATGAGTCCGCATCGAGCGCGCCGGTGAATTCGGTCTCGCCGGCGTCCTCCAGGAATGTCCACCGCATCTGCGGGGCAGGGTAGATCTCCAAGATGAGCGGGTCGGGGGGCGTCTCCGCGATGTGATGATCGTTTGCCGTCATGGGGATGATCGCGCCCGCGCGGACGAACAGCGGCAGCGTCGTCAAGGGCGCATCCACCCACACATAGGCCGGGCCGTGGAGACGGGCTTTCGTCCAGTAGTCTATCCAGTCCCCCGGCGGCAGGTAGACGCGGCGGCGGTCGCCGGCGTCATAGACCGGCGCAACTAACAGCCACGGGCCGAACATATACTCGAGGTCTTCGCGGAAGCCGCCGGGGTCATCCGGGAACGCCAGCGCTAGAGCGCGGATGACCGGTATCCCAGTGCGCGCCGCCTGGTGGGCAGCGCTGTAGAGATACGGGAACAGCCGGTAGCGCAGCCGGACGTAGCGCCGCACGATGTCCGTCACTTCGGCGCCAAACTGCCAGGGCTCGCGTGGGCTGTCCCCATGCATCCGGCTGTGTGAACAGAATAAGCCGAACTGCGCCCACCGGACGTACAGGCGCGGTGTGGGCATCCCGCGGTAGCCGCCGATGTCGTTGCTCCAGAAAGGCAGTCCCGACAGCCCGCCGCATAAGCCGCTGCGAATCGTGCACGCCAGACTGTCAAAATCCGCTGCCGGATCAGCCGACCAGTACACAGGCGTGCGCTGGCTGCCAGCCGTCGCCGCCCGCGCCCAGACCAGCGAATACCCCTTCTCCTGCTGCGTCACTTCGGTGACGCACTGGTTATAAAGCAGGGGATAGAGATTGTGCATCGTCGCGCCCGTCTCGCCGTTGTAAAAGACGGCATCCGCCGGCACGTCTTCGCCGAAGTCGGTCTTGAAGACGTCCGCGCCCAGGCGGAAGATCGGCCGATGCAGATCTTGGAACCAGGCATAGGCGGCCGGGTTCGTCAGGTCGACGATGGCGACGCGGGCGTTCCATGAGTTCTCCGGCGAACTGACGCGCACCACGCCATCTGGGCGCGGAGCCAGCGAAAGCCCATAGTCGATGATGTAGACTGACCCATCTGGGCGTTTGAGAAAATAGCCGTTCTGCTCGCCGACTGCGAACAATTCGCTCTCGACCGAAATATACGGGTGCTCCCATAAGCACAGCTTGAGCCCGGCCTGATGCAGGCGCTGGATGAACCCCTCGACATCCGGGAATGCGGTGCGGTCCCACTGAAAGTCACAGTAGTGCCGCCACTTCATCCACCATGGATCGACATGGACGACGCTGGCGGGTATCTCATGGGTTTCCAGTCCCTCGACCAGGCGCTCCATATCGCCTTGGGTGCGGTACGTGCCGCCGGATGAAACCCACAAGCCGAACGACCATTTAGGCGGGAGCGGCGACCGACCGGTGAGATCGGTGTACCGATACAGAATGTCCGCCGGCGACTCGCCGGCGATCAGGTAGGCATCGAACGCATCAGTATCGAGGGTGATGGTATACGACTGGCACGAGGTGACGCCAAGATCCCAGGTAATGCGCGCCCCGCTGTCTACCAGCAGCCCATAGCCGCGCGTGCTGAGCAAGAAGGGGATGTTCTTGTGTGAGCGCTCGCTCGTGGAGCCGAACGCATCTTGCGTCCAGGTGATGATCCGCTGGCCCACTTTGTCCAGCGGCGTGTATTTTTCGCCTAGACCGTACAGATGTTCGTCGGGGCGCAGATGAAACGACTCTGTCACTTGGGTCACGCCCGCTTCAGACAGGACGAAACCGAGCGGCAGGACGAACGGTCGCCCCAGGCCGTCAATATCGGTAGGGTTTTCGCGCAGCACGTCGAAACCGTTCGCATCCGCGAAGCCAAAGCTCCAGGGATCAAGCGTGACGCGCAAGTTCCAGCGCGCGCCGGATATGATCAGGTCGTTGGGAGCAGGGGATACCTGGAGCGCCACAGCCGGCGGCGGCGTCTGCACGAGGATGGGGGTCGGACGAGGTTGCGCTCCCAGTGGGCAAAACGTGATGCGCCATAAGTCCGCCGCGAGCGCCTCGAAGCGCAGCCGAGCGCTGCGCCCGGCGGCTGTGTCGAGGGTGAAGTCTACTGCCGCCTGGTCGTGCTGCCACCCCGCGGCGCGGGTTACCCAGTCAAAGCCGGGCGGGGCCTGGTGGGGGATCTTGTTCACTATTCAAACGCTCTCACAAAAAGCGTCTTGGCATCAGGCTCTATTCTTCAAAAGACTGTACATGTACTGGACAATCTTTCGCCACTAGTGTACCGATCGATCGGTTGATATGTCAAGGAGACCGGATGAACTGCTTGACAGCGCCCTGTTTAGCCACTACACTCAGGCTTAAGAGGTATAGACATATATTGACTTTGTTTCAGACCTTTTCTGACTTTATTTTTGGCTTGAACGGGCAGCCGATCACGATCATGTCTTGAAAGATTGTCTGCCGCCCGATTCCGGCGTGTGCTGTTTTGGTTAAGATAGTGCGATTTTAGGAGAAGACTCATGTCCCGTAGATGGTTGCTGTACCTTTTTTGTCTCGTCGTGATCGCCGCCTTCTCGCTGCCTCTATCCGTCATCGCCGCGCAGGACTGCCCAGGTGGGGTTGTGACCATTCGGGTAGACGACTGGTCGAGCGGCGACCGGGTGGAATACATGAACCAGGTGATCGAAGCTTTTGAAGCGGAGAACCCCTGCATTGATGCGGTGCTGGAGCCGAACATCGGCGATCAGCAGAATACGCGCCGTCTGACCTGGTTGGCCGCCGGCACCAGCCCGGATCTGATGGCCTATCCGCCGGAATGGGCGGCGCTGTACATGGAAGCCTCGGACGGACAGGCCTACGTTGATCTGACCCCATACATCACCGGGGAAGATGGCATCGAGATCGGCGTGGATGTGTACGAGGGCATTTATCAGCAGGGCTTCTATGACGGCAAGCCGGTTGCGCTGCCCAAAGATTACAGCACCAGCTCGTTCTACATCAATACGGCGCTCTTCGATGCCGCCGGCATCCCCTATCCGAAAGAGGGCTGGACGTGGTTTGACGCGCTGGAGATCGCGCAGGAGCTGACGCTGGATGCCAATGGCAATAACGCCACCAGCCCCGATTTTGACCCGGACAATATCGTCCAGTGGGGCATTGACATCATCAACGATGGCTGGTGGCGCGGCTTCCAGAGCTACCTCCAGGCGTGGGGCGTGCTGACGATCAGTGAAGACGGCACGACGACCACCGGCCTGCTCAACAGCGATCAGGCGGTCGAGGCGCTGTCATGGTATCGCGACTTGGTCTTCGTCCACCATGTCGCGCCGTCGGCGACGCAGATCGGCGCTGTCGAGGGCGGGCGTGTGCAGATGTTCCAGGATGGCAAGATCGCCATGGGCGTGACTTTCCATGGGCCGTGGTGGCAGGACGTGTTCAACGCCACGCCAAACCTCAAGTGGACGGTTGCGCCGGTTCCCGCCGGCCCCGGTGGGCGCTCAAGCGTGCTGATGTGGCTCGGCTGGGGCATCTCCGGTCAATCTCAGAATCCCGATGCCGCTTGGAAGCTGCTCAAGTGGCTGACCACCGAACCAGGACAGCGCGTATTCGCCCTCAAGGCTTTGAGCGGCAACCCGGTCGTCAGCCAGGAGATGCAGCGCGAGACCGACCCGTATTGGGGCGTGTACATCGCCGAAACGAACCACCTGGGGCCGCTGGAGGAACTACGCTCGCCGTACTACAGCCCGTGCGTGGCGACCCCCGCTTCTGACCTGATGGTGCGGCTGCTCTCGGATGGCGGCGATCAGCTCGACATCCGGGCGGAGCTGGATGCCCTGGTCGCCAAGGCGGATCAGTGCATCGCGGAAGGCGGTAAGTAAACCGCCAGATCGCAGCGCCGGGAGGGTGATCGCGTTCGCCCTCCCGGCGGCTCAACGCCGTTCGCCGAAAGGCATGACACAGGATGAAAAACTGCGTGCGCTGGCTCGTAAAACCGTTTTCTTCAGCTGACATCCTTTCGTTTTGCGGCTAAGCAGATGACTTCCCACCTGAAGAGGCATGCGCGTGTCCTCAAGGCGCCTGCTGCCCCTTTGTGTGCTTGAGGTAATCGCCATGGCTAATCTCGTCCGCAGATTCGGAGGGAGTCCGCTCGCCCGTCGAGAAGCGATCAGTTTTTATCTGCTGATCCTGCCCTGGCTGATCGGGTTCCTCGTCTTTCTGGCGTATCCGATGCTGCGCTCGTTGTATCTCTCGTTCACCTCCTACAATCTCCTTTCACTGCCGCAGTGGGTGGGGCTGCAAAACTACCAGCGAATCTTCGCCGATGCCGATTTCTGGCAGTCGCTCAAAGTGACCCTCCTCTACGCCCTGGGCAGCGTCCCCGGCGGCACGATCATCGCGCTGGCGCTGGCGATGGTGCTGTCGCAGAAGCTACGCGGCGTGAACATCTGGCGGACGATCTTTTTCATGCCCTCCATCCTCAGCAGCATCGCGGTCGCCATCCTGTGGCTCTACATCTTTCGACCAGAGGGGGGGCTGCTGAATATCCTGCTGGGTTGGCTGGGGATCAAGGGGCCTGACTGGCTCCTGAGCGAGCAGTGGGCGCTGCCCGCTTTGATTCTCATGAGCTGGTGGAGCGTTGGCGGTCAGATCGTCATCTATCTTGCCGGGCTGAAGGGCATCCCCGAAGTGCTGTACGAGGCGGCCGAAATTGACGGCGCCGGCGACCTGGCCAAGTTCAGGTTTGTCACGCTGCCGATGCTGAGCCCGACCATCTTCTTCAATGTCGTGCTGGCGATCATCGGCGCGCTGCAAGTCTTCGACGTGGGCTGGGTGCTGACGCGCGGCGGCCCGAACAACGCCACTTTGTTTTACATGATCAACCTCTACCGGCGCGCCTTTGAATTCACGCAGATGGGCTATGCTTCGGCGCTGGCGTGGATCTTGTTCGTGATCATCATGGGCATCACCTTGCTGGTCATCCGTTCATCCACGCTGTGGGTCTTCTACGAGTCTGAGGTGCGTTGAGATCGTGGCCGCGCCATCCACAGCGCCGCTGGCGCCAAACCGGCTGCTGACTCGCTGGCAGCTTCTGCGGACGTCTCGTCGTTGGCAGCGGGGCTTACGTCTGACAGCCAGCTACATCGTGCTGCTGATCGGGGCGATGTTCATGCTCTTCCCGATGCTGTGGATGATCTCCGCCAGTTTCAAGCCGGGCTGGCAGATCTTCACTCAGCCGCCGATTTGGATCCCGCAGCACTGGGAAGAAGTGCGCGCCGGCAGCACCAACCGGATGTTTCCGCTGTGGCGTGTGCCGGTGGACGGGCAGATGGAGACCGTGATGGAACTCGGCGTACGCCGCTATACCACGGTCATCAACGCTGACCTGCTCCAACAGGTGCAAACCGTCCCGGCCAATGCCTTGAGCGACGCTTTCGCCGCCGCCGTCGACGGTTTGACGCTCAATGTGCGCGAGTGGTTCGCGGACGGCGAAACGCGCCGGGTTGTCGCCCTGGCGCGCGGCGAGGGCGACACGCTCATCGTCGCTGACGTGGCGGACGTGCGGCCTGCGGCGCAGCGGCTTCCCCTCGATGTCGTCAACGCCGGCGGGCGCGCCAGCTTTGAGATAGGTGGGATCAGCTTTCGCGGGCGCGAGATCGTCACAGACGAGGCGTCTCTGCGCGTCATCCCGATCGGCCCCGAATCGCAGCTCACCGTTGTCGGTTCGCCGGAGATCGCGGCGGCGGCGATTCTCGTCCCGTCGGAGCGCGTCCGCGATGCGGGCTTCATTGATGTTGATAAGACAGAGTTGCGATTGGTGACCGTTGACGGCATGGAGGGCGATTTCATCCCATTGGTGACCGAGTCGTGGCAGCCGGTCATCGATGAGGAAGAATTCAACGCGCACGCTTTCGTCGCCCCCCGCAGCCGTCTGAGCGCTGCCGGCCCCGTTCAGATCAACAATGTAGAGGTACAAGGCGCGACGTACACTGCTGAGGATGGCGCATCCTACCCGGTGATCATCCTGATCAGCGGCACAACTCAGAGCGCCGTCATCTCCCCGGAGCATGCGACTACGCTGCATCTCGCTCAGCTCGGCGGTTTGACCAGCGCCCGGGGCGCGCAAATCGCCCGCATCCCCTACCGCGTCCAGGACGGCTACAGCGAGGGCAGCACCGTCTTGTCGGTAGCCCTGGTCGGCGAGCCGCGGCAGATGGCGCTGATCGTCCCGGCTTGGGTGGTGGATGAGGCGTTCGATGTGCCGCCGGAAGCGCTAGAACGCGCCATGTACCCGCGCCTGCGCCTGGACGGCTACCGCGAGGCGCTGCAGACGAAGGTCGGCGAGTCGTATTTCACGACGTTCTTCCGCAACTCGTTCGTGCTGGTCGCGCTCAACACGATCGGGCACGTGCTGTCCTGCGTCGTGGTCGGTTATGCTTTCGCCCGGCTGCGCGCGCCGGGCAAGAACTTTTTCTTTCTGGTGCTGCTCAGCACGATGATGCTGCCTTATCCGGTCACGCTTGTGCCGGTCTATGAAATCTTCCGCGACCTGGGCATGGTCAACACGCTGTGGCCGCTGTTCTTGCGCTCGTTCTTCGGCAACGCTTTCTTGATTTTCATGCTGCGCCAGTTTTTCACCACGATCCCGCGTGAACTGGAAGAAGCGGCGCGCATTGACGGGGCCGATACGCTGCAGATCATTCGCCACGTGATCGTGCCGCTCAGCAAGCCGGCGGTCGCCACCGTCGTGATCTTCACCTTCTGGTGGACGTGGAACAGCTTCCTCGAACCGTTCATCTACCTGAGCAGTCCCGAGTTGTTCCCTGTCTCGGTGGGACTCAACTTCTTCCGCGATCAGTATGGCGCAATTTTCTATGACCGGTTGATCGCTGCCTCGGTGCTGAGCATGGCCCCGATGATCGTGCTGTTTTTCCTGGCGCAGCGCTACTTTATCGAAGGCATTCAGCTAACTGGTATGAAAGGATGAGCATGCGATGATTCTCGGTCACAGCACCCTCGCCGGGCTGCCGCGGCTGCGCCCCGGCGTGCGCCGGCTGCGCGTTTCCAGCTACGACCCGACGGGTGGCAACAGCGATTGGTGGGAAATTGAACCCGACACGACGCGCGTCATCGCCGAATTGGGCGGTCCCGCCTGCATCAAGCATATCTGGATGACGATGTGGTGCGAAGATAAGCTTGTGCTGCGGAAAGCGCTTCTCCGAATGTACTGGGATGGCGAGAGCGCGCCGAGCGTCGAGACGCCTATCGGCGATTTCTTTGGCCTGGGCCACGCTCTAGCGCGCAATTTCGTCTCGCTGCCTCTGCAGATGAGCCCTGAAGATGGGCGCGGCTTCAACTGTTGGTTTGCCATGCCGTTCCAAACGGCGGCGCGGATCGAAGTCGCCAACGAAGCCAGCCGTAAACTCAACCTCTACTTCTATATTGATTACGAAGCCTACCCGTCCGACACGCGCCTAGACGACTATGGCCGATTTCATGCTCAGTGGCGGCGGGTCAACCCTACGCCGGGCTGGGCTGATCCATCAGTTCGGTGGGAAGATCATCCGGAGAAGATGCGTGAAGCCTGGCGCACGCCCAACATCACCGGAGAACGTAACTACGTCATCCTCGACGCCGAGGGAACTGGGCACTACGTCGGCTGTCATCTCGACATTGACTGCTTCTCACGTCAGGCGAACGACTGGTACGGCGAAGGGGATGATATGATCTTCATCGATGGCGCGCCTTGGCCGGGGTTGCATGGCACAGGCACTGAGGATTACTTCAACACAGCTTTTTGCCCGAAGCAAGAATACAGCGCGCCCTATCATGGCCTCATCCTCTACCAGGGCACAGACGATTGGCCGTGGCGCGGCAAGAACACGCTCTACCGCTACCACATCGAAGATCCGATCTACTTCGAGCGTTCGATCCGAGTGACGATCGAGCATGGACATGCCAACAAACTGACCAACGATTACGCCTCGACGGCTTATTGGTACCAGACCGAACCTCACAAACCGTTTCCGCCGATGCTGCCGGTGCAGGCGCGGCTGCCGCGTTTATAAGCTGACTGACGGGCGAGGACATCCATGAATGCAGTAACCCCCTGGCACAATGATGCCCAGGCATCGATATTGTCGCTCGATGGCGAGTGGTCGTTTGCTTTGGCCGGGCAAACGGGCGTCATCTACACGCCGGGCGTCTGGGAGGCGCAGGGCTACGAACGGCGCGTAGACGGCCCGGCTGTCTTCCGGCGCTCGGCCTTCATACCGTCTGACTGGCAGGGTCAACGAGTACAGCTTCAGTTCGATGCGCTCAGCTATTACGTCGAGGCGCGGGTGAACGGCGTGCCTGTCGGCGAGCATACCGGCATGTGGACGGCGTTTGCCTTCGATGTCACCGACGCGATCCGACCGGGCGAGACCAATCTGATCGAACTGACGGTCTTCAAGCCGGGCGGGCGTTTCCCCCTGCGCGAGTCGCTGGCCGGCTTCCTGCCCGACGTATGTATCCCTTTCGGCGGCATCTGGCAGCCGGCGCGCCTGGCCGCCTTCCCCGGCGCGGCAGTCGGCGAGATGTGGCTTCTGCCTAATCCGGAAACCGGTGATGTCGGCATCGAAGCCAGCCTGCACGCCGCCGACGGGATGACGGCGCAGGTGCAGGTATACGATCCATCCGGAGCGGAGTGCGCGTCCTGGCACGGCGTGGTGCAGGCCGGCAGGCTGCAAACGACTGTGCGCGTCGAGCAGCCGCGCCGCTGGTCACCGCAGTTGCCGGCGCTCTATACGGCTGAAATTTGCCTAGAGGCGGGGGGCGCAGTCGCGCTTCGCGTCCAGCGGACGTTCGGTTTTCGGCGGCTGGCGCACGACGGCGAACGACTGTACTTCAACGGCGAGAATGTGTTCCTGCGCGGCGTGCTGAACTGGGGCTGGTATCCTGACCGTTTGTGTCCTGCGCCAGATGAAGCCGCCATTCGTGAGGAATTCCGACGGGTGCGGGAGCTCGGCTTCAACCTGATCAAGCTGTGTTTGTATGTGCCGTCGCCGCTGTATTTTGAGATCGCCGACCAGGAGGGCATGTTTTTGTGGCTGGAGCTGCCGCTGTGGCTGCCGCAGGTCACTGAGCGGCTGGCGCGGCAGGCGCCCATCGAATACCGCGACATCGTGCTGCGGGCTCATCGTCACCCGTCCGTCATCATCTACAGCCTGGGGTGCGAGCTGGACAGCGCCGTAGGCGCGGATCTGCTCGGCCAGTTGGACGCCATCGCGCGCAGCCGGACGAGCGGCGTGCTGATGTGCGACAACAGCGGGTCGGGCGAGGCATACGGCGGCCTGACGTTCGATTATGCCGATTTCAATGACTATCACTTCTACTGCGATCTGCACTACTTCACGCCGCTGATGGATCATTTCAGCCGTTCCTGGCGTTCGCCCCGGCCGTGGATCTTCGGCGAGTTCTGCGACGCCGACGAGTATCGCGATCTGGATGAAATCCGCGCCGCTTTTGGCGGGGCGCTGCCCTGGTGGCTGACCGAGCAGAATCCGATTCACCCGCTGGAGGTGCTCGCTTACCCGCAGCAGACGGAGCGCATGGCGCGTTTGACCGATCTGGGATTCAGCGGGCGAGACCTCCAGCGCATTTCGCGCCAGGGGTCGTTCATCATCCGCAAAACGATTCTGGAAAAGGTGCGCGGGCGCGGCGGCATGGGTGGCTATGTCGTGACGGGCATCCGCGATACGCCGCTGGCGACCTCGGCGGTATTCGACGATTTAGGCCGCTCCAAGTACGATCCTGAGGCCTTTAGAACCTTCAACGCGGATACCGTCCTCGTCCTGGAACAGGGGCGCAGGCGCGTTTGGCGCCGCGGCGGCGACCGGCCGAACCCCGTAGACCGCTTCAATCTGACCGCCAGCGCCTGGGTAGAGTACCGTCTGGTGCTGGCGCATGCCGGCGAGGCGCTCCCTGGCGGCGAGGTGCGCTGGCGGCTGCTGGACGCGCAGGGCCATACGCTCACTACAGGGCAGGCTCAAGCAGCGGGCCCGCTGATGGGCGGCGCGCCGCGCGAGCTCGCTGTGATCAACTTCCAGGCTCCAGAACGCGGCGGGGAGTACCTGCTGCAGGCCGCTCTAGGGGAGGTGCGCAATCAGTGGACGCTCTGGGTGTATCCGTCCCCTGGCGATGCGCCAGCGAAGCTCGCCTGGCACGATCCGTCAGGCAGTCTGGACGGGTTAGAGCTGCTGCGGGAGCGGGCGCTCGATGTGAGCCGGCGCGGGCGCTTCGACGCGCTGAGCGATCATCTGCTGGTGACCAGCGCCGCCACCGAGGGCGTATGGGATTTCATCCGCGGCGGCGGCCGGGCGCTGATCCTGCAAACGGGCATTGGCGCGCTGCCTGTCATCCCATGTCCGTTCTGGCGGGAAGCGATCAAACTGATCGTGGATCATCCGGCCTGGGCGGGTTTTCCGCATCGCGGTTTTGCCGACTTGCAGTTCTATCATCTGACGACAGATGTCGCCCTGGATACGGCGCAGCTCCAGGATATGCTTCCTGACCTGCAGCGCCTGAAGCCGATCCTACGCCGACTGGATGCGCGCCGGTTCATCCTCACCGACTATCTGCTTGAAGCGCACCTGGGGAAGGGCAGGGCGATTTTCTCGACGCTGCGGTTCGCGGGCGGCATGGGCGATCAGGTCAGCGGTCTAGAGGCGAACGTCGCCGCGCGCCATCTGCTGTTCAGCATCCTGCGCTATCTCGGCGCGGAGAAGTGAGCGCTCTCGCCCGCAGGGATCGCGCGTCGATCGTCGTAGACCTGCGCCGTCAGCGTTCGATCGCTTCGATTCTCGATCGTGACCTGCTCAGGACGGATGTCAATGTAAGCCGGCTGCCGCTTCCAGATGACGGGGAACGCCAGCCGCGCCCAATGCGCGGGCAAACGCGGCGTGAGGCGAAGATGTTCGGACTGCATGGCCGTGCGCATCCCGCCGAAGCCGCACACCGCTATCTGCCAGTTCATGCCCTGGGCGGCGATGTGAATGCCTTCGGCTGCGCCGCCGTCGCGATCGATGGCCAGGCTGCGCTGCCAGAATGCCCATGCCTGGTCGAGCAGGCCCAGGCGCAGCGCGATGATCGCATGCACCCCCGGCGACAGCGACGAGTCATGCGTCGTGTACGGAAGGTAATAATCCCACGCCTGCCGCACTTCTTGATCGCTGAATTCGTCTGGGAACAGCATCATCAGCAGCAGCACATCAGCCTGCTTGAGGCAGCGGCTGCGATACAGCCGCTCTTGTGCGACCTGGGCGGCGAACGGTTGGGATCGATCGAGCCACAATGCATCGAAATCGAGCACCGCCAGCCGCTCGAATTCCTCGCACTGCATCACCAGGCCGTCCGCTCTGCGCACGATGGGCAGGCCGCGGGCGACAGCCAAACAGCGTGACTTGAGCGGCTCTGGGCTGACTAGGGCGGCTTGATCGAGCGCAAAGGCGACCAGACGGTTGGTGTACGCGTTGTTGTGGCTGATCGGCGTGTACTCATCCGGCCCCATGACGCCCAGCAAACTGGGATAAGGATCGCCTGGGCGCCAGTCAACTCGCTCCAGCCAATACACGGCGGTCTCGCGCAGCACGTCCGCCGCCTGTTGGGTCAGATATTCCGGCGAATCGGTCGCGCGCGCATAGTGCGCCAGACCGTAGACGACATCCGCCGTCACGTGCACTTCGTGATCGCGGTACTGCCAGTTGGGACACTGCTCAACGCCGTCAGCGTCGCCCTCCCAGGGGTAGCGCGCGCCGCGATAGCCGTAAGCCGCCGCGTTGCGCCGCGCGCCTTCCAGCGTGCGGATGCGAAAATCGGTCAGCATCCGTCCGCGCTCAGGGTCAGTGTACAAGAAGAAGGGCAGTAGGTACATCTCGGTATCCCAGAAGTACAGGCCGCGATAAGCGTCGCCAGCCGCGGCTTTGGGATCGATGGCGAACCGGCTGTCGCCTGGGTGCGCGCGCATCAAGTGATAGAGCGCCAGCCGCAGGTAGAGCTGCGACTCGGCGTCGCCCTCGATCAGCACGTCAGTCCGCTGCCAGCGCTGCTGCCAGATTTGCGCGTGTTCTGCCAGCAGCGCCTCGTAGCGTCGATCAAGCATTAGGAGCGCCGTTGGGTCAAGGCGTTGGCTGTCTGCGCTAGCGGTCACGGCGGTGCGCTTTTCGAAGACGATCACCTGCTCGGCCTCACACGGGATGAAGGCCTCAAGGTGAGCAGCGCGCCCCGTGTCGTGAAACGTCCAGGATGCCCCAGCCAGCGAAGCCCATGTCGCCAAGTGAACCTCATCGCCCGTGTCCAACGCCGCGTCGCAGCGTATTTGATCCGGCGCGATGCGCGCGAAGTCCACCCGCGCCAGGTGATCGAAGCCGCTGGTGCGCACATCTGAATTGATGCCCGCCCGCACGCTCAAGTGTGCCGGCGCGTCGCAGCGCACAGTCATGCGCTGGACGAAGAGATGCGGCCGCGCAGCGCTGGCGAACCGCTCGAACCCCACCTCAACCATCTTGCCGCTTTGGGTGCGCCAGCGGAGTGTCCGCGTCAGCACTGCCGTCTGCAAATTGAGCGCCCGCCGCTGACTGAGGATCGCGCTGTGCGATACGTCAAGACGTTCGCCGTCGATAGCTGGCGCGATCTCCAAAAATGCGGGCAGGTTGGCCATCTCTTTGCCCATGAGGGGATGTTCACCGTATATGCCGGGGATGAACGTTCCCCATTTCGCTTTCAGCGATGGGAACTGCTCAGCGGTGACGTTGGCAGGGCGGCGCAGGTACGTCAGGTTTTGCGGCGCGTCGCTGAGATGCTCCTCCAGCGAACCGCGCACATGGAGATACCCGCTGCCCTGGGTGAACAGCCCCTCCCATCCGCGCAGACGTTCGCTGTCAAAAGGCTCTGTCTCAACAAGTTCCCAATGGGCGTCCATTGTGTGTTTGCATCGTCCTTATGCTGGATCAGCTCGTAAAATCAAGTGCTCGCGCAGATTGTACAACAGAATGGATGACACAACTGGAGGGATGCGTTTCAGTCCGCTGGGTATGATACGCCGCTGCGACGCGGCGGCCGTGGGCGTTGTCTCTCGATCCCTCTATTCGCTCCATCTACTTGCCGTTGGCGGCTCTGCAAGTATAGCTCCCTCATGGACTTTTAAGAACCTGTCTGCGCCTCTCCAGAGAGGTTGACAGATGGCGCGGCTCATGTTACGCTTATCAACAACCAACTGCATACTCTAAGACAGAGGTGCGCCAGAACCCGGATGTTCGGCGCATAAGAGGGAAAGACCGGTGAAAGTCCGGCGCTGTCGCGCAACGGTAATCCCGTGACTGGGAAAGCCCGAATGCCTGCCTCTGCCTTAGCTCGTGAATAGACCTTCGCGGAAAAGGGAAACGAGCATGGTGATGGTGTTCAAGCCTCATGCCCGCCGCCCGGCGGGCTTTTTCGTCACCCTACCATGGCAGTCGTCCTCCATCCATGCACTGGAGGCAGACGATGCCGGCCTGTTATAAACCGCCGCGTCACCTCTCCGAACGGCGAACCTGCGCGCTTGGCCGCCGCGGCGAGCGGGCTGTGGGAGCGCCCCCGCCTCATCCAGAGCGCGCCGCTGCCGGTGAAAGGAGGACGCCGCCATGTTCGAGCTGCTGAGCCTGGCGCTCGATCCCCACGCATTGGACGCCCGCGATGGCCAATGGGAGGCGCTGGCAACTTTCACCTATGGGCATGGGCTGCATGGCGTCGAACTCCAGCTTGATGGCTTTGGCGGCGACGCCTTCCCCCGGAACCCGCCGCGCGGGTTGGTCTGCGGGGTGTCCCTGCCCGTCCAGATGGGCTGGCTGGACATCTGGCGCAACCGGCCGGACGCAGTGAAACGCTATTTTGCCGGCGACGACGCCTGGGCGCAGCGCCTGGCGGGCGGCATCTGGCGCAGCCAGATCATCCGCCGGCTGTGCGACCAACTGTGGGCTGTCAAAGCCATGCGCGCCGCCTATGCGACCGTGCACGCTGCCCACGTCGAGATCGCGCACACCTTCACACGCGCGTACACCTACACCCATCTGGAGGTGCTGGACGCTTTCGCGTCGGTTCTGAACACAGTGGCGGCGTTGTGCGGCGGCGAGCCGCCGGTGCACCTGTACATTGACAACACCTGGTGGCCCGGCCTCACCTTCGCCGACCCGACCATGGTGGAGTACTTCATGCGCTGCCTGGAGTTCGACGATTGGAGCTTCGCGCTGGACACCGCGCATCTGATCAACACCCGTCCGGGACTATCCGACGAACGCGACGCCATCTTCTACGTGCTGGACCGCATCGAGGCGCTGTCGGCTGAAGCCCGCGAGCGCATCGAGTGCGTCCGTCTGAGCCTGAGCCTGTCCGGCGCGTACCAGCAGGCCAGCCTCGAAGCCGGGCTGCCGGAGGGTTTCGCGGCTCTGTCCATCGCCGAGCAGATCGCCCTCGCCCGCGAGCATATCGCCCACCTTGACCAGCACCGTCCGTTCACGCTGTACGACTGCCAGCGCATCACCGACGCCTTGCAGCCGCTGGTCGTCGTCCATGAGCTGGCAGCCGCCAGCGTCTCTGCGTTATCGCGGGCGCTGCAAACGCAATACCGCGCTCTACATCATTTGCCGAGAACTGAAGGAGGATCTTGATGAAACGTTTGCTAAGTCTTCTGCTGCTGGCGCTGAGCAGTTCACTGGCGATATTGCCTGTGGCCGCCCAGGACGCCGCCGCGCTGGAAGCCAACCTGACCGGCGAGTGCGTGACCGCCTACGATCCCGCGGTAGATTACTTCCCGGAGAAGGTCACGATCACCGATGCGGTCAATTTCAGCGTCGAATATTTCAACAGCTACAAAGTCGTGACCGTGACCAACGCCTTTGACGGGGCGGAACCGTTCACGTATGTGCTGGTGCAGTGCGGCACGCCCGCGCCGGACGCCGCCGACTTCCCGGACGGCGCGCAGTTCATCGAAGTGCCGGCTGGCGACATCATCGTCATGTCCACCACCGAAATTCCACGCCTGATAGAATTGGGGCTGCTGGATAAGCTGGTCGGGCTGGACAGCTTCCTGTACGTCAACTCGCCGGAAGTGCGCGCGCTGATCGACGCCGGCAAACTGGTCGAGATCGGCAGCGGCGCGCAGGTGAACGTCGAACAGGTGCTAGACGTTGAGCCGGACATCGTGATAACCTTCGGTTTTGATCCGGCAACGGATGCTCACCCGGTGCTGACTGAGGCCGGCATCTTCACCGCACTGAGCGCCGACTGGCGCGAGACGACCCCGCTGGGCCGGGCGGAGTGGATCAAGTATACGGCGCTGTTCTACAACGCGGAGGCGCGGGCGGAGCAAGTTTACGCAGACATCGTCGCCGCTTACAAGGCGGCACAGGAACTGGCGGCCAGCGTGCCGGAAGATCAGCGCCCGGTGGTGCTGTGGAACACCTATTCTAGCTTCAGCGAGGCGTGGAGCATCCCCGGCGCGCAGACCTACGCCGGGGCGCTGATCCGCGACGCCGGCGGCGTCATCGCGCTGGGGGAAGAAGCGCCAGGGGACAGCGCGCTGCTCAGCTTTGAGACGGTTTACGACGGCGCGCTGGACGCCGATATCTGGATCACGGGCGCTTTTGGCGTCACCACGCTCGATGATCTGCTGGCGCAGGACAGCCGCTATGCCGATTTCGCCGCCGTCAAGAACGGGAATGTGTGGAACAACGACCTGGACGTGAACGAGAACTTCGGCAACAACTACTTTGAGTTGGGCGTGACCAATCCGCACCTGATCCTGCAAGACCTGGTGGCGATCTTCCACCCGCAGCTTCTGCCAGATCACGAATTCAGCTTCTACCGACGGCTTGAAACGGTGTCCGGCTCGTGAGTCTCAGCGGGCGGCGGCCATCTGTGGCTGCCGCCCAACCTGTGTTGATTGCGAGAAACCATGTCCCAAGCTGTTTACCGACCGATCCCCCGCCCATCGGACTACGCCGCCGACGCCGCGCTGCCGCGCCTCAACCTGGGCCTGCGCCCGGCGCTGCTGGCTGCCCTGCTGGGCGGGCTGGTGGGCGTTTTCCTGCTGAGCTTGGCGCTGGGGTCAGTCCGCATTCCTTTCGACCAGGTCATCATCGTGCTCTTGGGCGGCGAAGTGGAGCGCGCGTCGTGGGCCAACATCGTGTTGAAGGTTCGGCTGCCCAAGGCCACTACCGCCGCGTTGGCGGGCGCGGCGTTGGGCGTCAGCGGGCTGCTGATGCAGACGTTCTTCCGCAATCCCCTGGCGGATCCGTCGGTGCTAGGCATCAACGCCGGCGCGAGCCTGGGCGTGGCGCTGGTGGTGCTGTCCGCCGGGACGGTCGGCGGAGCGCTGCTGGCCGGCTTCGGGCTGGCCGGCGATCTGCTGCTGGTCGGGGCGGCGGCGCTGGGCGCGGGGGCGGCGATGCTGCTGGCGCTGTTGGTCGCCAGCCGCGTGCAGAGCCGCATGACGCTGCTCATTCTGGGCTTGATGATCAGCTATTTGGTCTCAGCAGTGGTCAGCCTGCTGCTGTACTTCACCATTCCAGAGCGCATCCAGGCGTACATTAGCTGGACGTTTGGCACTTTTGGCGGCGTCACTTGGGAACAGATGCCGATCCTGGCTGGAAGCGTGCTGGTCGGGTTGGTGATCGCGCTGGGCACGGCGAAATCGCTCAACGCGCTGCTGCTGGGCGAGGGGTATGCGCGCAGCCTGGGCGTCAACCTGAGGGCGCTGCGGGTGGCCATCATCAGCGCCACCGCGGTCCTGGCCGGCGCGGTGACGGCGTTCTGCGGGCCGATCAGCTTCATCGGCATCGCCGCGCCGCACCTGTGCCGCAGCCTGCTCGGCACTTCCGATCATCGGATGCTGGTTCCAGGGACCGTGTTCATGGGCGGCATACTCGCGCTGGCCGCCGCGCTGATCGCCGAAGTGCCGGGGCACAACCTGATCCTGCCCTTGAACGCCGTCACTGCCATCATCGGCGCGCCGGTGGTCATCGCGGTCATTCTGCGCCGCCGCAATTTACAGCAGTCTTTCGGAGTGTGAGCATGGCGCTGCTCGAAACCCGTGAGCTGGCCGTAGGCTACGCTGCGCCGCGCCGCTCCCCGCGGGTCGTCGCCGCCGAGATCAACCTGACGCTGGGTGGCGGCGAGCTGGTCTGCTTGATGGGGCCGAACGGCGCTGGCAAGTCCACCCTGATGCGGACCATCGCCGGCATGCAGAAACCGCTCAGCGGGCATGTCATGCTGGCCGGCGATGACATCGCCCGGCTGACGCCGCGCCAACTAGCGACGCACCTGAGCGTGGTGCTGACAGAGCGCCCCAACGTCGGCCTGATGAACGGCTATGCGCTGGTCGCGCTCGGCCGCTACCCCTACACCGACTGGACCGGCCGCCTCTCGCGCTACGACGAGGCGGTCATCCGCTGGGCGGTGGACGCGGTGGGCGCGCGCGACCTGGCCGAGCGCCCGGTGATGGAACTGAGCGACGGCCAGCGCCAGAAGCTGATGATCGCGCGCGCGCTGGCGCAGGAATCCGAGCTGATCCTGCTGGACGAGCCGACAGCCTTTCTCGATCTGCCGCGCCGGGCGGAGATGATGGCGCTGCTGCGCCATCTGGCGGCGGAGACACAGCGGGCTATCCTGCTCGCGACGCACGATCTCGACCTGGCGCTGCGTTCGGCGGATACGCTGTGGCTGATGTCAGGCGGGCGGGTGCGGGCGGGCGCACCGGAAGACCTGGTCATCAGCGGCGCGTTCGAGGACGCTTTCTGTGGTGAAGGCGTGACCTTCAACCGGGCAACCGGGGCTTTTAGCGTGGAGCAGGAGCGCGGACGCGCGGTCATCGTGCGCGGGGATGGCATCCCACACACCTGGACGCGGCGGGCGCTCCAGCGGGCAGGCTTCATGCTGGAGGCCGCCGAAAAACTAAACGGTTGCGTCGCCATACCGCAGATCACCCTCAGCGGCGACGAAGCCTCCCCAGTATGGCATCTGCACTATAATGGCATTGAAGTGACCTGCCACAGTATCCGTGACCTGCTGGCGTCGGTTCAGGGGTTGGGCGACGTGGCGGGGAAGTTAGCCCATGAGCGATGAGGCCGCACGCCGCTGAGCGGCGCTGGCGCAGCCACGCGCTTGGGTCTTCGTTCATCACGTTTGTGCGGTCAAGTAAATTGTGATCAGGAGCGCCTATGGGCAGGTTTTTGCTTGGCATCTTCATGATTTTGATAGGTGGATTTGCGATCTGGTGGTTGTGGTGGCAGGATTTCGACATTGAGCGGCGGTTAAAGGATCAGGGTGCAGAGACTTATGGGACGGTCATCAAGCGCGACCTCCATGAACACTGCCCCAGCGAAGACTCAGATTGCACAACCCAATACCGCGTGAAATATAATTTCGTCGCACGTAACGGACGCGGGTACGAAGGCACTGCTACTGTGCCGCGCGCACTCTATGATCGGCTCGAGATTGGTTCGAAACTCACTGTGACTTATCTATCGGATGATCCGCGCGTGTCGCATTTGGAGGGGCAGGAATCGTCGATTGAATGGTTATGGCTGATCGCTGGCGGCGCAGTCATGTTCGCGGGTGTCTTTGTGAGTTATCGTGAGCTTCGCGGCTGAACTGAAGCATAGGACAACTTTTCGTAGGCAGCGCGCTCATCATCTTCAGTAGTTTGATGCTGGTGTTCTGGTGGCAGAAAAACGCCAAGCTGTTAGCGTCCGCAGCGCGGGCATGAGTCGTTCGCGGATCACGCTTAACAAGATCATCGGTTCATGAGTGTGCTCGCGCCCTCGCTGGATACCAGCGTCATGCAAGCCGCTCGCGCCCCGCAGGATGACCCGCTCGAACCGCGAGGCGCGGCTGGGCGGCTCAATCGGCTGCCAGATTGCCGGCCAGCCGTCTTATTCGCGGTGGCACGCACGCTTGGCGATATGGAAGCGCTCGATGTGGGATGATATTCGTGCAGCGTTTTCGTTCCTGACGATCCTGCCGCTGGGCGGCGCTGAAGGTCGCAAACCGGGGTGGTCATTTACCTGGTATCCGCTGGTGGGGGTCGTCATCGGCGCGGCACTGGCGCTGATTGCCGAGTTTTCGCCGTTCAATGCTGGCGTGACCGCGTTTCTTGTCCTGCTAACTTGGGTAGTTCTCACCGGCGGCCTGCACCTCGACGGCTTCGCTGATGCCTGTGATGGCCTGCTGGCCGCCGTCGAACCGGCGCGGCGGCTGGAGATCATGAAAGACCCGCGCACCGGTTCATGGGCAGTGGTCGGGTTGGTTCTGCTGCTGCTGGGCAAGTGGACAGCGTTAGCAGCACTGCCGCCGCATCTGCTAGTCCTGCCGCCGGTCGTTGGGCGCTGGGCGATGGTCAGCGCGGCGTATGCGTATCCCTACGCCCGACAGACCGGGTTAGGCGGCTACTTCCGCGATGGGCTGGGGCGCGGGCAGGTCATCGCGGCAGCGGCGATAGCGTCAGTCGCGGTCGTGTTGACCGCCCGCGACGCGCTGCCCGTCCTGATCGTGATCAGCGTCGCTGGGCTGACCGTGTTTCTGGCGGGGCGCTGGGCGGCGCGGCGGTTGGGCGGCGGCATCACCGGCGACGTGTACGGCGCGCTGTGTGAGCTAACTGAATGGTTGTGCCTGCTGGGGTTGAGCGCATGGGCAAGCGGCTGATCTTTCTGCTGGGCGGAGCGCGCAGCGGCAAAAGCGCGTATGCGGAGAACTGGGCGCGTGAGCGGGGTGGACGGGTGCTGTTCGTGGCGACGGCGCAGGCGTTTGACGACGAGATGCGCGACCGCATCGCCGCGCACCGGGCGAGCCGTCCGGCGAGCTGGCACACGCTGGAAGCGCCGCTGAACGTCGGCGCAGCGATCCAGGCGCAGGGCAGCGGTTACGACATCGTGCTGGTTGACTGCCTGACCCTGCTGGCTTCGAACGCGCTGCTGGCGCTGGCAGAGGACTGTACGCAGGCGGATGCGGATGCGGCGATCCTGAGCGAGGTCGAAGCTCTGCTTGAGGCATATCACGGCTCATCCGCGATATGGCTGATCGTCAGCAATGAGGTGGGCATGGGCGTCGTGCCGCCGTACCGCCTGGGCCGCTTGTACCGCGACGCGCTCGGTCGGGCTAATCAACGGCTTGCGCGGCAGGCGGACGAAGTTCTGCTGCTGGTGGCGGGGCTGCCCTGGCCGTTGAAGAGCGCAATGTGGCCAGCCCGCGAATGAACGAGACCCGTTTGCGCATGTCTACACTCGTTCTCACCGCCCGGCGCAGCGGCAGGTCAATCGGGCGGGGGTTGCGGTAGGTCAATACAGGCAGGACTCAATCGGCCTGAGGACGGCTGTCTCACCGGTTCGCGGTGAACGGGTTGCTCAAGCGCGGGTCGGTGATGAAAGTCTCGTCCGTCAAGCTCTGCAAGAAGGCAACCAGATCGGCGATATCCTGTTCGCTGATGGAGAAACCCGCCACTAATCCACTTTTGTAGGGGTTGGCGCGTCCATCTCCGGCGTACGGGCCAGATTCAATCACCCGTCCGCCGTCCATGTAGAAGCGGATCACTTCCTCTAGCGTCGCAATGCTGCCGTCGTGCATGTAAGGTGCAGTCAGCGCGACGTTGCGCAGGGTCGGCGGGCGGAAGCGCCCCATATCTGCCGGGTTGTTGGTGATCTCGTGTATGCCGGTGTTGTCTGGCGGGTATGCCCCGCGGCCGTCAATGTTGTACAGACCGGTGTTGAAGAACGGGCGCTCGTTGAAGGTCGTATTGGCGCTCACGGTGGAAAGCGTCAAGTTGAAGCCGGTGTGGCAGTGGTGGCACTCCAGATCCTCGGAGAAGAACAACTCCATGCCGCGACGTGCCGACTCCGACAGTGCGTTGCGTTCCCCGCGCAGATAGCGATCGTAGGGCGAATTGCCTGAGATCAGCGTGCGGTTGAATGACGCCAGCGCGAGCACGATGTTGTTGAACGTGAAGGGATCGCTCTGGTCTGGGAAAGCAGCGGTGAACAGTTCGCGGTATTGCGGATCGGCACGGAAACGCGCCAGCACAGCATCTTCGCTGCCGGTGATGCCCATCTCCACTGGATGCTCGCCGAACATCGGAATGACGATTTGGCGTTCGAGCGTCAGCAGATTGGGGTTAGACCAAGTCAAAGTGGCGTTGTAGGCGGCATTGGTCAAGGTAGGCGAGTTGCGCGGGTGGATGTCGCCGGTTGACCCGACGGGCAGCGTGCGCCCGTCGGTGAAAGCATACTCTTGCAGATGGCACGATGAACAGGACATCGTGCCGCTGCCCGAAAGGCGCGGGTCGTAGAAGAGATAGCGGCCCAGCTCGACTTTCTCCGCCGTCATCGGGTTGTTGTCTGGCACGCGGGGCAGGGGAAAGCCGGACGGCAGCCGCCATTCATACGCGCCATCCCCGCTGGCTATCAAGTCATTCAGCGAGCGCGTTGCCCGCACCCAGGCGTTGCTGACCTGGAAGTTCTCCGCGTTCAGGAAGTTGAGGCGCGTATCAGGCGGATTCAGGCGTGCCTCGAACTCGACGGGCAGCGCGCGCCCGGACTCAAAATGCAGCGTCAGCGTGATGGTATCGCCTTCGTACAGGTCGCGCGGCAAACGCTCCAGCATGATGTGATTGCTGGCTGGCGTGAAGTCGACGCGCGTGTGCGGGTGCAGCGTCACACCTGCCAAGTCGCGCATCCGCACCACCTGCTCCGCGTCAACTGCTGTGTGGTGCAGCGCTGGTTCGCCGAAGCCGTCGTTGGAGATGGCAACCAGGATATCCGGCTCGCGCCCGGCGTTGACAATGCTGAAATATGCCGCTGTGTTGATCGGTATGATCGCCGGTGCGCTGTGATCGTGAGCGCCGTGATTATGGTCATGATGATGATCATGGCTGTGCCACAGGGCGGGAAGATACGGCTCGGTCAGCATGCCGACGCCCCAGACGCCCAAGCCGGCGACAACGCTCAGCGCCAGCCCGACGACTTGGCGCGAGCGCAGCGCACGCGGCAGACGCGGCGGGATGATCTGCGGCTCAGCTATGATGAGCAGCGCCACCAGCGCTGCCAGTTCTACTGCCTTGGTGACGACTGTCGACCAATCGATAGGGTGGGGCTCTTGGGCGTAGGGCGTCCAGGCGAAGTGGGTCAGCAGCCACACCACGATCACGCCACCGGAAAGCAGGATGCCGATCGACAGCAGCCCAGCAAAGCGCGATAGAACGGCTCGTTTCTGCCATGCCAGCGTTGCCCACGCCACCTGCGCCAGCCCAACCACGCCGAAGAACAGACCGTGCGCCGGCGCATGGCTGAAGTGATCAGGCGCGATGATGAGATGGATGACCCCCGAAATGAAGGCGGCAGCACAGCTCAGGAACGGCAACGGTCGCGCCATCATTAGCTCCCGTCTACTGTCGTGATCCAAGCCTTGAGTAGATCGATCAGCCGCGGGTCGAGGTCAGGCAGGCCGCCTTCGCTCGGCGGCATTCGCCGCCGCCCGTCCAGACCGTTGAGGCGCAGCCAGATCTCACTCTGTTCCAGGTTGCCAGGTGTCACCAGAGGATGGGCGTTGGGCATCATTCGACCGCTGACGCGCAGCAGCTCTACCATCTCATCAGTGCTGTAGTTGTAGTTCGGATCCATGATCAGCGCCGTGAAGCTGGCCAAGGCATATGGCGAAGCATTATGACACGAAGCGCAGTTATTGCGCATGAGCGCGACAACCTGCTCGGTCAAATCATCGACCGAAGCAGTGCCGCCGGTCCATGAGCGGGTCGTCCCTGGGTAGTCTTCCGTCAGCAGTCGTTCGCTGTTAGTGATCCAACCTCGTCTGACCAGAGCTGCGAGCGACTCCGGCGTTAGATTGTTGGGATGAAGTCCGAAGACGAAGATCGGGTCTTCGGGAGCGTTCGGATAGGCCCCCGCTGCGCCGTTGTGACAAGCCGTGCACTGCGCCTGGCCGGGGAAGAGGTAGGGGTATTGCTGGCCGCGCACGTCTTCGAAACGCACCTCGATCGATGTCGTTTCCGATTGAGTCGGCAGCCAATCGGTGGGTTGGAACCTGAACTGCTTGGTCTCCTGGCCGGTGGTGGGAAGCGTGATCGGCAGGCTGCGTTCTCGCCAGTTTTCCGGCAGATGATGCGACGTGTAGAAGGCCCAGCCATTCGGATAGGCACTGGACACGGGCATGCGCGCGATGATACGCCGTTCGATCAAGAATGTGCCCCGGTCAGTCTCAACGTAAAATTCCTTCCACCACATCGCCCCTTCAGGGATGTCGACGTGTGTGCCGTCTTCTGAAACGACGATCGACTTGCCCGGCGGTATCCAAAGCCAGCGCCGTTTCACAGGGACGCTCATCCCGTTCGAAAGCGGGCTGCGCACATCGTACGGCAGCGCATCGAGAGGCGCGGGCGGCAGAGACAGCGCGAACTGGCTGATGTCAAGGTCGGCTCCGCTGGCCGGATAAAATGATTCGGTCACAGAGCGCCTGGCGGTCGTATCCCCGATCCGATCAGCCGCGTCGCTTGATGCCGAAGCAGGAGCGTCGGAAGCCTTCTGCTCCGACAGGTTGACATTGAGCGTGTGCGCTGCTGCCAAAGTCAGCAGCGACATGATGATCAAGAGGGTTGGAAGAACGACAAGCGTCTGCTGAAATTTGATACGGTTGACTGAGATGGTGATGGTCTTGCTGCTCATAGTCCCTGCCTGATTCGGCCTGGCGGGCGAACGTGACGAATGTGTCGTTAGTGCCGTGTCATTGCGGTGCTGCAGTGCGAATTGTGCGTTTCAAGATACTCCAGCGGTGCGATGACGCCGCGAAGAGTATCTTGAAACGGATGTAGACGTTAGACGAAGTGAAGGTTACTCAAAGCGGAAGAAGGTCTGTGGATTAGCCTCGCTGAGCTGTCCAGTCGTCAGATCAAGGCCGAAGCCGGGGAAAAGCCCGACGCAGTCAGGGTCATCTACGCCAGACATACAGCCGGGCGGCATCGGCGTGCTCTCGTCCAGGTTGACGCCTGCGAGCAGCGCTTCTAAGTCGGCAACGATGAAGTTGCGCAGCGGATCGAATCCGTCAAAGCGCACACTCGGCAGGTTAGGGTTGGCGCATGGAGCTTGGGGGGGCGTATTGTTATCCGGCGCGTCGCAGCCTGTGCTGCCCAGATGAATGAACCACTGCGGCGTTTGGCTGCGCGGAGTTTGCATGTCGATACGCACAAACTTATAACCGGTGCGCCAGTTCCACCACATGGCGGGCAGGTTCAACGGCGCGGGAGCGGTGGCTGTGTCGAGGTGATTCAGTTCAAACGGGACCCCCACGTCGAAAACAATGCCCGTGTACTCACCTGCGGGGACAGTGCCGGTGATCTTGTTGTTCATCTCAGCCGTGCCGGTCTCGCTGCACAGCTCAGTGCCATCCTCAAAATCCAACAGCGCGGTATTGTTGTACTGCCACTGACCATCCTGAGTCAGCTCAATGGGAACTTCTTCGCCAGCCGCGTTGATCAAGCGCACGTTGGAGACGTAGAAGCGGTAGTCGTTCAGACTGATGGGAGATCCCTGAGTGCCCAGCCCTTCGTAGATGATGCCGCAAGCAGCCGGCCGCGTTCCGACCATCGCCGCGAAGCGGATCGTGACGTTGGGGCCGATTGTTGGCATGGCGTCGCTCATCATGCCGCCATGGCCATCATTGCCTTGATCCTGCGCCGCCGCTAAACTGACAGCGCTTAGCATGAGCAATAGGCACAGCACAACAGACAACCACCCATTCTTCGCCTTCATAGCTGACCTCCTGATTGAACCAGATCATGACAATCGTGGGTAAAAATTGTGATTTTTATCACTATACTACTTGCGCAATGTTTTGGGTATACGCCAAACGGCGTATCTATGTGGCAAGATAAAGTGCTAAAATTTAGAAGATGCCGATGAGTGGAATTAGAAGATGATACGTTTGCTGCTAGCCGAGGATCATGTTTTGGTCAGGCAGAGCCTCCGCGCCTTTCTGGAGAGCGCCGGGTTGGAAGTCGTCGGCGAGGCCAGCGACGGGGCTGAAGCGGTTCGACTAGCGCATGAACTTCATCCAGATATCGTGCTGATGGATTTACATCTTCCCGTCATGAACGGCGTTGAGGCCACGCGTCGCATCCGCCTGCAGCAGCCTGAAGCGCGCGTCATCGCGCTGACGGCCTACAACGAAAAAGCCTACCAGCGCGCCCTCAATGAGGCGGGCGCGCATGCCTTCGTCCTTAAAACCGCCGAGTTCTCTGAGCTGCTGAACATCATCCATCGGGTGATGACGGTGAGCGCATCAGATCCCCGGCCAACATACGAGTCTGGGCATCACTTGACCGAACGCGAACTGGAGGTGCTGGCATGCGCAGGGCGGGGCTGGACCAACAAGCAGATCGGTTCACATTTAGGCATTTCGGATCGCACTGTGCAGGTCCATCTACAGACTATTTACCAGAAGCTCGGCGTGACTAACCGTACCGAGGCGGTTCTGCGCGGCTTGACGCTCAATCTGATACAACCAATTGACGGAGCGGAAATGTGAGCGAGTTCGTCTATCATCTGAGTCACCTCTTGCACTTCGACGGCATCCTGCACTGGTGTTTTCTGATCGCCCTGGCTGGATTTGCCTGCGGCATGCTGTGGATGATCGCGCGCGTGCTCATCCCGCTGCGGCGGCTGGCCCAGCAGGCTGAGGGCATGATGGCAGGCGGTCTACCCGCATTCGACACTTCGGGCGGCATCCGTGAGATTGACAGCTTGCGGCGGGCGCTCCAGCATATGGTCGGGCAGATTGCGGTGGCGCAGGAGCGCGAGGCGGCCTATCGCAATGCGCTGACGGAAACCCTCGAAAATGAGCGCAAACGCATTGCCCGCGAGATTCACGATGACACCATTCAATCTCTGGTGTTCGTCGCGCATAATATCGAACGAGCCGTGCGAGGACATGCCAGCCTGATAGACAACCATCTGGAAGATGCGCGTTTACAGTTGATCCAAACCATCGATAACTTGCGGCAAATGATCGCCAACCTACGCCCCACCGTGCTGGATGAGCTGGGGCTGGTCGCTGCCGTGGAGGTGCTGTGCGAGGATCACCCGCAAGTGAGCTTCACCGTTGAAGGGAAGGTTCATCCCCTAGATGCCGCCCAAGAACTGGCGATTTTCCGCGCCGCGCAAGAGGCGATCCACAATGCGCTGCGTCATGCCGATGCCGCGCAGATCAGCGTCACCCTGCACTACGCGCCGCAGTCAGTCGAGCTGAAAGTGCGCGATGATGGCAAGGGCTTTGCCCTGCCGGCTCAGCTCCAGGAGTTCGCTCTGCGCGGGCATTACGGCTTGATCGGCATTCGGGAGCGCATTCAGGGATTGGGCGGCACGATGACGGTGGAGAGTCGGCCATCCGGCGGCACGCAACTGATCGTGACTGTGCCGTTGAGGAGCGCTGCACTGTGCGTGGCATGAGGCCAACCCGAACGCGCGCCGCTCACAACCGCCGCCAGCCGACGCCTTCATGCCCGTAGTTGAAGTGCTCCGGATGCAGAATTTCCGCCAGAATCTCCAGCGACTCGGCTAAACGCGGTCCTGGCCGATTGAAATACTGATTGCCATCGGCGATGTAGACGTGCCCAGTTTGGACAGCGCGCAGCGCCGCCCACGCGGGCTGTTCAGTCAGAGCCGGCAGTTCGCGTTCGGTGGTGGACATGTCATAGCCGCAGGGCAAGATCACGATCACGTCAGGGTCGGCAGCGATCAGCTCAGGCCACGTCAGCCAGGGAGAGTGCGCGCCTGCCACGCCGAACAGGTTGTCCCCGCCCGCCATTTCGACCAGCTCCGGCATCCAGTTCCCGGCGGACATCAGCGGCTCGATCCATTCGATCGTGGCGACGGTTGGTTTGGGCAGCGGGGCGGCGCGCTCAGCGATCGCGGCCATGCGCGTTCGCAGCGCTGTCACCAACGCCCGGCCGCGCTCTGGCGCGCCGAGTGCGTCGGCCACGCGCTGGAAATCGGCGAATACGTCGGCTAGGGCGTTCGGCTCCAATGAGATGATGCGCGCGGGCACGTCAAGAAACTCACAAGCCACGCGCTCCACTTCGGCTAGGCTGACCGCGCAGACCTCACACTGCGCCTGCGTGACGATCACATCCGGCGCGAGCGTTTTGAGCAGGTCGGCATCAATGCGGTAGACCGAGGTCGCCTCTTGCAGGATCGCCTTCACGCGCTGGTCAATCTCGTAGCTGCGTCCGTCGGGGTTGAACTTAGGCGCGGTCACAGCGGGCAGGCTGCGCACCGCAGCGGGGTAGTCGCACTCGTGCGAGCGGGCGACCAGCGCCGACTCAAAGCCCAATGCACACACAATCTCGGTGCTGCTAGGCAGCAGAGACGCAATTCGCATGGTGCTTCACCTCAGATCACAGCAGCAGAAACGATCATCTTTCCAGAACGTGTCCCCAATTGTAACCGGTATCGGTTGGTTGAACAGCGGCCCGGCATATACGAAGGTGTGAAATTCGCCGTTCTCGCCGCATGGATCAACGCCGCTCGGCAGATCGTTCAGAAATGACTCGTCGAGATCGCGCCCCGCGAAGGCGGCGTCCAGCCGGGTTGTGTCCACACAGGCGACCACAGCGCGAAAACCAGCGCCGAGGGAGGCGCGGATCAGAGCGCTGGTGTCCCGCCCCCACAGCGGATACACGCCTTGCATTCCCATCCGCGCCAGATGCGCGTCGCGGTAGGCGCGGATGTCTGCCAGGAACAAGTCGCCATACACGATGTGAACGATGCCTCGCGCGCGAAACGACGCGATGGCTGCTTCGATCCGCGCCTCATATTCGGCGTTCGTTGGCGTATCCGGCAGCTCAACGACCTGCAGCGGTAATCCAAGCGCCGCTGCCTGCTGTTCGATCAGCGCGCGGCGCACGCTGTGCATGCTGACGCGATCCTGTGATCGCTGGATGTTGGTCAGCAGGGCGACCGGCTGGTATTCGGGTGGCAGCCGCCACAGCGCCATCGCGCTGTCTTTGCCGCCGCTCCAGGCTACGAGAACGGGTACAGCCATGCTTCATGCGTCCGATCCGTTCACAGTTGGACGCTAATTATCCTCGGCGAATGTCTAGACGCAAGCGCACATCGTCGAGTTTGAAACTGGCCGCCTCGTACACACGCTCCGCGTGGGGCACAAAGCCGAGACGTTGATAGAAGACCACCCTTGGCGTGTAGTTCTTGAACATCGTCACATAACATAAACGGTCGGTACATCTTCGGGCAGCAGCCTCATCACGTGCTCGATCAGCCGCCACCCGATGCCGTGCCGGCGGTGGCTGCGTGCGACGTGTATCCACCAGATTTCCACTTCACCGTTTGTCAGTCTGTCAGCCGTAATGCAGCCAACCACTTGGCCATCCGCCTGTGCCGCGAAAGAGTACGCGCTGGCTGCTATCTGCTGCATCAGGCTGGTCGCCGCGCCGTACAACTGGATGGCGTAGTCAGCATAGCCATCTGGAATGTAATCGGCGTAGTCTTCGTGCCAACCCTCGCGCTGGAAGGCTTGCAGAGCGCCGATGTCGTCGTTAGATGCGCGTCTAATTTGCACGTGCATCTCCGTCCGCCCATTCGGCGAACGGATCGGGGAATTTGCGCCATTTGCGCCAGCCGAGCGCCATCTCCTCGTCTGTGAGCAAGCAGTGATCCAGTGCCGCCGTGACACCTATGCGATCAAGATCAATCCCGATGATGACCAATTCTTGACGGCGATCACCATATGGGCCTTCGAACTGCTGTTTAATCTCAGCTACCAGCGCGGGATCGCCTGGGTATTCGCGTTCAGGCACTGTAGCCCACCAGTTGCCACCGTAATCGAGCGAAACCACCTCGCCAGCCTGTGACCAGACGCCCACCATGTCATGCCGGGTGGCGAGCCAAACTAAACCTTTTGAGCGAATAACGGTATCAAACGCATCGCTTTCCAACATCGCCATCAGACGCTGTGGATGGAACGGGCGGCGCGCACGATAGACGAAACTGCTCACGCCGTACTCCTCGGTCTCCGGTATGTGCTCCTCGTTTGAGAGCCACTCGGCGAATGTGGCGGCGTGGTCAAAGTTGAAGCGTTCGGTGTGGAGCAGTTCGGTCAACGGAACATAACCAAATGTCGTGCGGATAAGCTTCGCGTGCGGGTTCATGCGGCGCAGCAGGGCTTCAATGCGGTTGATGTCGTCTGGCTCAACCAAGTCAGTTTTGTTGAGCACCAGCACATTCGCAAATTCGATCTGATCAACCAGCAGATTGGCGACGGTGCGTGCGTCGTCGGGCGTCATGCCCATGCCGCGCTCGGCCAGGGTATCGAGCGTTTCCAGCTCGCGCAGAATGTTTCGTGCATCTACCACTGTGACCATCGTATCCAGTCGAGCCACATCGGCTAGACTGAAACCGTCGTCCAAGGGAAAGGTGAACGTCTCCGCTATTGGCAGTGGCTCGGAGATGCCGGTGGACTCGATCAGCAAGTAGTCAAAGCGGCCTTCACGCGCCAAGCGAGTCACCTCCTGCAGCAGATCCTCGCGCAGCGTGCAGCAGATGCAGCCGTTGGTCATCTCAACCAGCTTTTCCTCGGTGCGGCTGAGCTGCGCGCCGCCATCGCGCACCAACTGGGCGTCGATGTTGATCTCGCTCATGTCGTTGACGATGACGGCGACCTTCATCCCCTGGCGGTTGTGCAGGATGTGGTTGAGCAGCGTCGTCTTGCCCGCGCCGAGAAAACCAGAAATGACGGTGACAGGGAGTTTCGGTGTATTCATTGTGTCTCTGGTACGTGCCAAACAGGGAAATGGTCGGAGAAGTTCTGCCAAGCTGCCTCGCCAAGCGCAAGTTCATCATCAGTCAGCAGCGCCGCGTGGAGCTGCGCCAACATCTTCTCTTTGGGCATATCCATGCCGATGAAAACTAATTCTTGCCGTCGATCCCCGAACGGTTCCCGCCAGTATTCGGCTATATACTCATCGACATGTGATCCAGTTGGGCGCAGATGCTCTGGGGTGGCAGCAAGCCATATTCCTGCAGGAGCAACTCGGGCTACGTGCCCCGCCAAAGACCAGTTAATCGCCATGTCGTTGCGCGTGGCGATCCAGAAGAATCCTTTGGAGCGCAGCACGGTGCGCATAGCTTCGTCTTTCAAAAAATCTAACAAGCGCTCCGGATGAAAGGGACGCCGCGCTTTGAACACGAAGCTGCTGATGCCGTATTCCTCGGTTTCTGGCGTGTGTTCGCCTTGTAGTTCTTTCAACCAACCGGCGGACTGCTGGGCGGCGGCCATGTCGAACAAGCCAGTGTTGACGACCTGACGAATATCTACCAGCCCGTTTTGGGCGCGGATCAACCGCGCGTCAGGATTGAGCTTGCGCAGCACTCCCTCCAATGCTTCAACTTGTTCGGCAGTGGCGAGATCGATCTTATTGATGATGATGACATTGGCGAACTCTACTTGATCAATGAGCAGGTCGGACAGGGTGCGATTGTCGTCCTCGCTTATGCCCATGCCCAATGCCTTGAGCCGCAGACCTTCGCGGTAATCATCCAACCAGTTGCTAGCATCCACCACCGTGACCATCGTATCTAGTCGCGAGATGTCCATCAGGCTAGTTGTGCCGCCAGGCGTGGGGAATGAGAATGTCATGGCGACCGGCAGCGGCTCGGAGATGCCGGTGGACTCGATCAGCAAGTAGTCAAAGCGG